>NZ_JBHWEL010000030.1:41902-56086 GCF_042734135.1 Streptomyces sp. NPDC059668
GGGGTGCCCGGGCCCCCCGGGGGAGTGGGGCCCTGGGCCGGTGCCTTTCGCGCGCGCCCCGCGCGGGGGCGGGGCGGCCCTCGGGGCCGCCGCCGGCCCGTAGTCGTCTGCGAAGCAACGCCGCAGGCACACCGACAGGAGATCAAGCACAGTGCAGCTGGTAGTCGCTCGCGTCGGCCGCGCCCACGGCATCAAGGGCGAGGTCACCGTCGAGGTACGTACCGACGAGCCGGAGCTCAGACTCGCCCCGGGTGCCGTCCTGGCCACCGACCCCGCCTCCACCGGTCCGCTGACCATCGAGACGGGCCGCGTGCACAGCGGCCGTCTGCTGCTCCGATTCGAGGGCGTACGCGACCGCAACGCCGCCGAGGCGCTGCGCAACACCCTGCTCATCGCCGACGTCGACCCGGACGAGCAGCCCGAGGACCCGGACGAGTACTACGACCACCAGCTGATGGACCTGGACGTGGTCACCAAGGACGGCGGCGAGGTCGGACGGATCACCGAGATCTCGCACCTGCCGTCACAGGACCTGTTCGTGGTCGAGCGGCCGGACGGCACCGAGGTCCTGATCCCCTTCGTCGAGGAGATCGTCGTCGAGATCGACCTGGACGAGCAGCGGGCCGTCATCGACCCGCCGCCGGGCCTGATCGACGACCGCGCCGAGGTCGCGTCCTCCCGGGACTCCACCGAGGAAGAGGCGTAATGCGGCTGGACGTCGTCACGATCTTCCCGGAGTACCTGGACCCCCTGAACGTCTCGCTCGTCGGCAAGGCACGCGCGCGCGGACAGCTCAACGTGCACGTGCACGACCTTCGGGAGTGGACGTACGACCGCCACAACACGGTCGACGACACCCCGTACGGCGGCGGCCCCGGCATGGTCATGAAGACCGACCCCTGGGGCGAGGCCCTGGACTCCGTGCTGGCCGACGGCTACGAGACGGGCTCCCACGGACCCGTCCTCGTCGTGCCCACGCCCAGCGGACGCCCCTTCACCCAGGAACTCGCCGTCGAACTGTCCGAGCGCCCCTGGCTGGTCTTCACGCCCGCCCGCTACGAGGGCATCGACCGCCGCGTCATCGACGAGTACGCCACCCGCATGCCGGTCCACGAGGTGTCCATCGGTGACTACGTGCTCGCCGGCGGCGAGGCGGCCGTCCTCGTCGTCACGGAGGCCGTGGCCCGCCTGCTGCCGGGCGTCCTGGGCAACGCCGAGTCCCACCGGGACGACTCCTTCGCCCCCGGCGCCATGGCCAACCTCCTGGAGGGGCCCGTCTACACCAAGCCCCCCGAGTGGCGCGGCCGGGAGATCCCCGAGGTGCTGCTCAGCGGCCACCACGGCAAGATCGCCCGCTGGCGCCGCGACGAGGCCCTGCGCCGTACGGCGGCCAACCGCCCCGACCTCATCGAGCGCTGCGAGGCGTCCCTCTTCGACAAGAAGGACCGCGAAATGCTCTCGATCCTGGGGTGGCAGCCGGATCCCGACGGCCGATTTTGGCGCAGGCCCGAGGCCGTGGAAGAATAGGCCGCTGCTCTACGTCGTCCGGCGCGCGCCCCTGCCACAGGGGGACACGACGCCCGCCCCGACGCGGCAGCACTCCTGAAAACCCTTCTCCCGTTGATGACCTGTGGCATCAGCGAAGAAAGCAGACCTCAATGTCTCACCTGCTCGACTCCGTCGACAGCGCGTCGCTGCGCACCGACATCCCGGCCTTCCGCCCGGGTGACACCGTCAACGTCCACGTGCGCGTCATCGAGGGCAACCGCTCCCGTGTGCAGCAGTTCAAGGGCGTGGTCATCCGTCGCCAGGGCGCCGGTGTCCGCGAGACCTTCACGGTCCGCAAGGTCTCCTTCTCGGTCGGCGTCGAGCGCACCTTCCCGGTGCACACCCCGATCGTCGAGAAGATCGAGCTCGTCACCCGCGGTGACGTGCGTCGCGCGAAGCTGTACTACCTCCGTGACCTGCGCGGCAAGGCCGCGAAGATCAAGGAGAAGCGCGACAACTGAGCTCGCCCGGAGGCTCATACGGACGCCGGATAACATCTGGCTCCGATGAACACCGAAGCACAGCACACGGAGCGCGACCGCTCCTCCCACCCCGCCGGGTCCGAGAAGATCTCGGACACCCAGGGGCCGGAGGGCCGGTCGCGTTCCGCGTTGCTGGACCGGGTCGCGGAGTGGCTCCCCGGCGGCCGGATCACCCTGACCGTGCTGGTCTGCCTGGTGTTCCTGGTGGGTTTCAGCAACTTCGTCATGCAGCCCTTCGAGATTCCCAGCAGCTCGATGGAGCACGGATTGAGGATCGGGGACCGCGTTCTCGTAAATAAGTTGGCGTACCGTTTCGGTGCCGAGCCGCAGCGGGGAGACATCGTCGTGTTCGACGGCACCGGCTACTTCGGGAACGCCGACTACGTCAAACGCGTCGTCGGTGTGGGGGGAGACCACGTGGTCTGCTGCGACAAGGAGGGGAGACTCGAGGTGAACGGCCGTTCGGTCGACGAGTCGACGTTTCTCTATCCCGGGGACGCCCCGTCGGAGGTGCCCTTCGACGTCGTGGTGCCCGCCGGCAGCCTGTTCCTCCTGGGAGACCACCGCAGCGACTCCAGCGACTCACGGGACCACCTGGGGTCCCCCGGAGGCGGCATGATCCCCGTCGGCGACGTCATCGGCCGCGCCGACTGGATCGCCTGGCCCTCGGCCGACTGGGCCCGGCTCCGTCGCCCCGGCGCCTACGCGCGCGTACCGGCCGCGGACGGTGCCCATGGGTAACCGCGGAAGACCGCGCGGAGTCTCCGAGAGCGCGGCCGACAACCTGCTGCCCACCGGGACCCGGCGCGCCTCCGGCGGCGCGGTACGCCCCGGCCGCGCCGAGCGCCGCAAGCTCCAGCGCAAGGTGAAGCGACGACGCCGCCGCTCCGCGGTCAAGGAGATCCCGCTCCTCGTCGGCGTCGCGGTGCTCATAGCCCTGGTCCTCAAGACCTTCCTCGTCCAGGCCTTCGTCATCCCGTCGGGCTCCATGGAGAGCACGATCCAGATCGGCGACCGGGTGCTCGTGGACAAGTTCACGCCATGGTTCGGCTCCAAGCCGCAGCGCGGTGACGTCGTCGTCTTCAAGGACCCCGGGGACTGGCTCGAGGGGGAGAAGACCACCAAGAAGAACGACCCCGTCGTCATCAAGCAGGTCAAGGAGGGACTGACCCAGATCGGTCTGCTGCCCTCCGACAACGACAAGGACCTCATCAAGAGGGTCGTCGCGGTCGGCGGCGACACCGTCAAGTGCTGCGACACGCAGGGACGCGTGACGGTCAACGGGATGCCGCTCGACGAGCCGTACATCCACGCCGACAACAAGCCGTCGGACTTCCCCTTCGAGGAGACCGTCCCCAAGGGGCGCCTCTGGGTCATGGGCGACCACCGCGCCAACTCGGCCGACTCCAGGTACCACCGGAAGGAGAAGTACGGCGGTACCGTCTCCGAGAAGTCCGTCGTCGGCAGAGCCATGGTCATCGCGTGGCCTTTCGGGCACTGGACCCGCCTGAAGGAGCCGGACACGTACGCGTCGGTGCCGAGCGGGTCGGCCACGGCCATGGGACCGTCGCATAGGGTGGCGTCCGCGGATCTCAATGGATTGATCCCGCTCCCGAGCCCTGCGGAACTCCCGCTCGTTATGGGAGTGGTGGGCCTGCGCCGGATCCGGGGCAGGCGGCGGCACGGAGTGAGGAGTGGATGTGGGGGATTTGGCGGTCGGCGCACGATCCGGACACGATGGCCCCGAGGAACAACCGGAGCGAACCGACGGATCGGCCACCCCGGCCACGAACGAGGTCGTCGCCACCGGGAGTGAATCCGGGGACGGCGGCGGTACGAAGGAGCACGGCGAGCAGGACGAGAAGCCCAAGAATCCGCGTTCCTTCTGGAAGGAACTGCCGCTCCTCATCGGTATCGCACTGGTCCTCGCGCTGCTGATCAAGACCTTCCTGGTGCAGGCGTTCTCGATCCCCTCGGACTCGATGCAGAACACCCTCCAGCAGGGCGACCGTGTGCTGGTGGACAAGCTCACGCCGTGGTTCGGCTCGGAGCCCTCACGTGGCGAGGTCGTCGTCTTCCACGACCCCGACAACTGGCTGGCGGGTGAGCCGACGCCCAACCCGAACGCCGTGCAGCAGGTCCTCAGCAAGATCGGCCTGATGCCGTCCGCGGACGAGAAGGACCTCATCAAGCGGGTCATCGGCGTCGCCGGTGACACGATCGAGTGCGAGAACTCGGGCCCGCTGACGGTCAACGGCAAGGCGCTCAACGAGACGTACGTGTACGCCGGGAACACGCCGTGCAGCGTCGACGACCAGGGCGGCCAGTTCAAGGTGACGGTTCCGCCGGGCAAAATCTGGGTCATGGGCGACCACCGGCAGAACTCGCTGGACTCCCGCTACCACCAGCAGGACAAGTACCAGGGCTTCGTGCCCGTAGGCAACGTCGTGGGACGCGCCATCGTGATCGCCTGGCCGCCCACCCGCTGGAACACGCTGCCGATCCCCGACACCTTCGACCAGAACCTCAGCGCGGCCGCCCCGGGCGCCCTGGGCCTGGCCGGCGCGGTGCCGCTGGTGCTGTGGCGCAGGCGTCGCCTTACCGCCGGAAACCCCAGGGTTTCTGGGCGGGGTACCGCCGGGTAGGGTGCCGTCCCAGATCGCCGATCTTCCGCGGCCCGTACCCAGGACCGCGGGGTCGATTCTCCGAGTCGGGGGAGCACTGGGATGAGCAGGACGTCAGAACGTACGGACGAGGGCCACGGACGGCTCGGCAGCGTGCTGTCGGGACTGGCCGTGGCCCTCGGCTGTGTGCTCTTCCTCGGTGGCTTCGCCTGGGGCGCGGTCGTCTATCAGCCGTACACGGTGCCGACCGAGTCGATGGTGCCGACCATCAAGGTGGGCGACCGCATCCTGGCGGAGCGGATAGACGGCAAGGACGTCAAGCGCGGCGACGTCATCGTCTTCAAGCAGAAGAGCTGGGGCGACATGCTGATCGTCAAGCGGGTCGTCGCGGTCGGCGGTGACACCGTCGCCTGCTGCACGAACGGCAAGCTGACCGTCAACGACAAGAAGATCGACGAACCGTATCTCCCCGCGGGCCAGGCCGCCGAGTCGAAGCAGATCCCGACCGTCGAGGTGCCCGAAGGACGGCTCTTCCTGCTCGGTGACGAGCGCAGCGGCTCACTGGACTCGACGGCGCACCTCACCGAGGCCTTCAGCGGCACGGTGTCGCGCGCCGCGGTGAAGGGCCGCGTCGACGCCATCGCCTGGCCCATGAAGGGCATGCTGGAGCGCCCCACGGGCTTCGAGACACTCGGCGGGATCTCGACACCGGGTCCGCTGCGGCTGGTCCTGACCGCCGTGGTGGCGGGCGCGGTGCTCGTACTGAGCGGGGCGGCGTACGGCCCGTTCGCCAAGCTGCTGGGACGGCGCCGTGGACGGGGCCGGACGGAGCCGGTCGGTGTCGGCTGAGCCGACCGGGAGGCCGGGGCGGCCCGCACGGGCCGCCAGTCCCTCCGGGGCACCGTCCGAGGCGTCCACCGGGCCGTCGTCGGCGCCGGCGCAGCGAATCCCGGACCTGGACCCGGGCGCGGATTTGGACCCGGGTGTGGACGTGGACCCGGAGTCGTACGAGGGCGGACTGCGGAAAGTCGCCAGAGTGGTGCTCCTCGACGCGCAGGAGCGCATTCTGCTGCTGCACGGTCACGAGCCGGACGACCCCGCGGACGACTGGTGGTTCACGCCCGGCGGCGGCCTGGAGGGCGACGAGACCCGCGAGGAGGCCGCGCTGCGGGAACTCGTGGAGGAGACCGGCATCACCCAGGTCGAACTGGGACCGGTGCTGTGGCGGCGCAGATGCTCGTTCCCCTTCGCGGGACGCCGCTGGGACCAGGACGAATGGTATTTCCTCGCCCGTACGACGCAGACGGGAACCGTCGCCGCCGGGCTGACGGAGCTGGAACGGCGAAGTGTCGCCGGAGCGCGCTGGTGGACGTGCCAGGAACTGACCGAGGCACATGAGACGGTGTATCCGACCAGGCTCGCCGAGCTGCTGCGGAGGCTGCTCGACGAGGGTCCCCCGGCCAGGCCCGAGGTCCTCGACACCGAAATCGTCTAGGGGCTCGCGAGGCTGGCGCACAATAGGGGGACGCACGGCTGAAGGGGAACATGCCATGAGCGCCGAGGACCTCGAGAAGTACGAGACCGAGATGGAGCTGAAGCTCTATCGGGAGTACCGCGATGTCGTCGGTCTGTTCAAATACGTGATCGAGACCGAACGGCGCTTCTACCTCACCAACGACTACGAGATGCAGGTGCACTCGGTCCAGGGTGAGGTTTTCTTCGAGGTGTCCATGGCGGACGCCTGGGTGTGGGACATGTACCGGCCCGCGCGCTTCGTGAAACAGGTGCGGGTGCTCACATTCAAGGACGTGAACATCGAGGAGCTGAACAAGAGCGATCTGGAGCTGCCCGGCGGTTGATCACCCCGGTGGACCCGATGACCGCGTGAGTGCGACCGGCGGCCGCTGACGGGCGATGATCACTCGTGAGGGTGAGTGAGTTGTCCCCAGTCGGCCGCCTGTCCACCAAGATCCAACAGCGGGCGGGGACGGCCGCAGTGTTGGCGCCGGAGGTGGTGCCGACATGAAGACGTCCAAGGCACGCAACGCACTCGGCAAGTACGGCGAGGACCTGGCCGCACGGCGGCTGACCGAGACCGGAATGACCGTCCTGGCGCGCAACTGGCGCTCCGGCAGGACCGGTGAGATCGACATCGTGGCCCGGGACGGCGACGCGCTCGTCGTCTGCGAGGTCAAGACACGCAGGTCGGGGTCCTTCGAGCACCCGATGGCAGCCGTCACCCCCGCCAAGACGCGACGCCTGCGCGGACTGGCGGAGCGCTGGCTCCAGGAACACGGCGGGGCCCCGCCCGGCGGTGTCCGCATCGACCTCATCGGCGTCCTCCTCCCCGACCGCGGCGCACCCGTGGTCGAGCACGCGCGGGGGGTGGCCTGATGGGATTCGCGCGTACGTGCTCGGTCGCCCTGGTCGGCGTCGAGGGCGTCGTGGTCGAGGTCCAGGCGGACCTCGAACCGGGCGTCGCTGCCTTCACCCTGGTCGGCCTCCCCGACAAGAGCCTCTCGGAGAGCAGGGACCGGGTCCGCGCCGCAGTGGTGAACTCCGGCGCGGTGTGGCCCCAGAAGAAGCTCACCGTGGGCCTGAGCCCCGCCTCGGTGCCCAAGGGCGGCAGCGGGTTCGACCTCGCCGTCGCCTGCGCGGTGCTGGGCGCCGCGGAGCGGATCGATCCCCGGGTGCTCTCCGACATCGTGATGATCGGCGAACTGGGACTCGACGGGCGGGTCCGCCCGGTACGGGGAGTGCTGCCCGCGGTCCTCGCCGCGGCGGACGCCGGGTACGAGCAGGTGGTCGTGCCCGAGTGCGCGGCGGCCGAGGCCACACTGGTGCCGGGGATCTCCGTGCTCGGCGTGCGCAGCCTTGGGCAGCTCATCGCCGTGCTCACCGACGAACCGGTCCCCGAGGAGGACCCCGACGAAGTGGGCCGGCCAGGTCCACTGATGGCCGGCCTGCGCATGCCCGGCACCGGCGCCGCCACCGGCATGCACGGCACCCCGCACGACCACGGCCACGACCTCGCCGACGTCGTCGGCCAGCGCTCCGCGCGCACCGCCGTCGAGGTCGCCGCGGCAGGCGGACACCACCTCTTCCTGGAGGGCCCGCCAGGAGCCGGCAAGACGATGCTCGCCGAGCGACTGCCCGCCGTCCTGCCCCGGCTCACCAGAGGCGAATCCCTGGAGGTCACGGCCGTCCACTCGGTCGCCGGCCTGCTGCCACCGGGCAAACCCCTGGTCGACGTCGCCCCGTACTGCGCGCCCCACCACTCGGCGACCATGCAGTCCCTCGTCGGAGGAGGCCAGGGAATCGCGCGACCCGGCGCGGTGTCGCTCGCCCACCGAGGGGTGCTCTTCCTCGACGAGACCCCGGAATTCAGCGGCCAGGCCCTCGACGCGCTGCGCCAGCCCCTGGAGGCCGGGCACGTGGTGATCGCACGCAGCGCGGGAGTGGTGCGGTTCCCCGCACGGTTTCTGATGGTGCTCGCGGCGAACCCCTGCCCCTGCGGCCGCTTCTCCCAGCGGGACGACCTGTGCGACTGCCCACCCTCCGCGATCCGGCGCTATCAGGCCAGACTCTCCGGCCCGCTGCTCGACCGGGTCGATCTCCGCGTCGAGGTGGACCGGGTCACCCGCGCCGAGCTGACCGGACGCGGGGCACGCGGAGAATCCACGCAGACCGTCGCCGGCCGCGTACAGGCGGCCAGGGAGCGGGCCGCGGCGCGGCTGGCAGGCACCCCCTGGCGGACGAACAGCGAAGTGCCGGGACGCGAGCTGCGCAGCCGGTGGCACGCGTCGCCGGGCGCACTGGACGAGGCGGAGCGGAGCCTGGAGCGGGGCGTGCTCAGCGCGCGGGGCCTCGACCGGGTGCTGCGCGTCGCCTGGACCGTCGCGGACCTCGTGGGGCACGACCGTCCCGACGCGACGGATGTCGCCCTCGCGCTGCAACTGCGCACCGGGGTGCCGCGCGGGGTGCCGATGGCGATCGGTGCGCCGTGATGAAGCACGAAGGCGCACCCGGGGAGAGCGCACCCGGGGGTGACGCACCCCGGGAGGGTGCGAGCGGGGAAGGCGGGCGTCGGGAGGACGGTCGTCGGGTTGACGGACGCCGGGAGGGCGCGAGCGGGGAAGGCGGGCGTCGGGAGGACGGTCGTCGGGTTGACGGACGCCGGGAGGGCGCGAGCGGGGAAGACGGGCGTCCGGAGGACGGTCGTCGAGAAGACGGACGCTGGGAAGACGGACGCCCGGCGGGCACGCGTCGAGAGGACAGGCGACGGGAGGACGTCCACCGGGCAGGCGCGCACCGCCAGGACCCCGACCGTGCGGACGAGCGCAGACACCGCGCCTTCCTCGCCCGCGTCGCCGAACCGGGCGACGAGGCCTGCGGACGCTGGATCCGCGAGGTCGGGGCGGAGCGCGCCGTCCGGGGGCTTCTGGACGGCGGGGAGCGGCCGCGAGGGGTGACGGACCGGAGATGGGCGGGACTGCGTGCGCGGGCCGAGCGTGCCGACCCGGAGCGGGACCTCGCGGCGGCCCGTGCCGCCGGGATCCGGTTCGTGTGCCCAGGGGACTCCGAATGGCCCGCACAGCTCGACGATCTCGGGGACGGCCGTCCCACCGGACTCTGGGTGCGCGGAGGCCCCAGCCTGCGCATGTGGGCACTGCGGTCCGTCGCCCTCGTCGGCGCACGGGCCTGCACGGAGTACGGCGCCCACATGGCGGCCACCCTCGGCGCCGGACTGGCCGAGCGTGGCTGGGTGGTGGTGTCGGGCGGCGCCTACGGCGTGGACGGCGCCGCGCACCGGGGCACCCTCGCGGCGGGCGGTGCCACCGTCGCCGTGCTGGCCTGCGGAGTCGACCGGCCCTATCCCCGCGGACACACCGAGTTGATCACCAGGATCGCGGAACAGGGCCTGGTCGTGGGGGAGTTGCCGCCGGGAGAGCATCCCACGCCGAGCAGGTTCATCCTGCGCAACCGGGTCATCGCGGCGCTCACCCGGGGGACCGTGGTCGTCGAGGCCGCCTATCGCAGCGGCGCGCTGGTCACGGCGCGCGCCGCGCAACGGCTGGGCAGGTTCGCGATGGGCGTGCCCGGCCCCGTCACCAGCGGATTGTCGGCCGGCGTGCATGAACTGCTGCGCGGAGAGGCGGTGCTGGTCAGCGACGCCGCGGAAGTCGCGGAACTGGTCGGTGACATGGGCGAGCTGGCCCCGGACCGGCGAGGCCCCGTGCTGCCGCGGGACCTGCTGGACCCGGGCGCCGGACGAGTGCTCGCCGCGGTCCCGGCGCGCGGACCGGCGAGGGCCGAGGAGGTCGCGCGCGGGGCGGGCACCACGACGGACGACGCGGTCGGGAGACTGTACGAACTCCGCTCGCTGGGGTTCGTCGAACGACACGGCGACGGCTGGAAGTTGACACGCCAGGTGATGATCTCGGTCCGCGACGGTCACCACGGGTGCTGACCGAGCGTGTTCGGCCGTCCGGGCGAACGTCGACACCCTTGGCAATACCCGCAGTTGGCGCCCGGGAACGGTCACGGACGGCGACGAGGGCTACCGGGACGAACCCCGAGCGGAACGTATCTGCGCACGGCCCGCCCCCAGCCCTTCGCGCACTGCGACAGCTCAGTCACGCTACGCTCACGTGGGTTCCGACGCAGACAGGCAACTCGGCATCAGAGCGACACCTCACCCAGGCACCCCCAGTTCACGGCAGAACGGCACAAGGCGACGAATGCCCCAGCACACCTCCGGGTCCGATCGGGCGGCGATCCCCCCAGCCGCCCGCGACGGCGGTAGCAGGCGGCCGCCCGCTCCCTCGACGCTCGACGAGCTGTGGCGGTCGTACAAGACGACGGGTGACGAGCGGTTGCGCGAGCAGCTGATCCTGCACTACTCACCCCTGGTCAAGTACGTCGCGGGACGGGTCAGCGTGGGACTGCCGGCCAATGTGGAGCAGGCGGACTTCGTCTCCTCCGGGGTGTTCGGGCTGATCGACGCGATCGAGAAGTTCGACATCGAACGGGAGATCAAGTTCGAGACGTACGCGATCACGCGCATCCGGGGCGCGATGATCGACGAGTTGCGCGCGCTGGACTGGATCCCGCGCTCGGTCCGGCAGAAGGCGCGCAACGTGGAGCGGGCGTACGCGACGCTGGAGGCCCGGCTCAGACGCACGCCGTCGGAGGGCGAGGTGGCCACCGAGATGGGCATTGCGGTGGAGGACCTGCACGCCGTCTTCAGCCAGTTGTCACTGGCCAACGTGGTGGCCCTGGAGGAGCTGCTGCACGTCGGCGGCGAGGGCGGCGACCGCCTGAGCCTCATGGACACGCTGGAGGACACCGCGGCCGACAACCCGGTCGAGGTGGCTGAGGACCGCGAACTGCGCAGGTTCCTGGCGCGGGCGATCAACACCCTGCCCGACCGGGAGAAGACCGTGGTCACGCTCTACTACTACGAAGGCCTCACACTCGCGGAGATCGGGAACGTCCTGGGCGTGACCGAGAGCCGGGTGAGCCAGATCCACACCAAGTCGGTGCTCCAGCTGCGCGCGAAGCTGGCGAGTTTCGGCCGCTGATCCGGAGCGCGGTGCGGTGCTGAATCGTCCCTTCGTCATCAGGGTCGCGATTCCTCCAGGTGGTGGGAGTGGCTGCCGCCATCCGCGGTCCGTCCGTAAAGTGGAGGGCGTGCCAAGGATTCGAGCGGCCTCCGTGGCCGAGCACCGGTCGATGCAGCGAGCCGCCCTGCTGGACGCGGCCCGGTCCCTGCTGTCCGAGGGCGGGACGGAAGCACTGACCTTCCCCGCCCTCGCCGAGCGGACGGGCCTGGCGCGGTCGTCCGTCTACGAGTACTTCCGGTCCCGCGCCGCCGTGGTCGAAGAGCTGTGCGAGGTCGACTTCCCCGTGTGGGCGGCCGAGGTCGAGGCGGTGATGGCCGCCGCCGACGGGCCCGAGGGCAAGGTCGAGGCCTACGTCCGGCAGCAGCTGGCGCTGGTCGGGGACCGGCGGCACCGCGCCGTTGTGGCCATCTCCGCGAGCGAACTCGACGCCGGCGCCCGCGAGAAGATCCGCGCGGCGCACGGCGGCCTCGTCACGATGATCGCGGAGGCGCTCCGGGACATGGGCCACGCCGAACCCCGGCTGGCCGCGATGCTGCTGCAAGGCGTCGTCGACGCGGCCGTGCGCCGGATCGAGCTGGGGGCGGCCGAGGACCCCGAGGCGATCACGGACGCGGCTGTCACGATGGCCCTGCGGGGCGTGCGCGGCTGATCCCCGGCCCCTCCCTCCCCCCCCGCCCCACCCCTCCCTCCGCCCCCACCCCGCCGCACACTGGCGCGCCGGCTCGCCCCCGCCCCCGGCGCCTGACCCACTCACCCACCCCTAACGCCCACCCACCCGCGCACGCCGCGCGCCCTGCCGCACCCCCCACCCGCGCGCCCCTGCCCCGCCCAGGTGTCACGGGCCCGGCAGCGCCGTCCGGACGGCGCTGGTGCCTGTGGCTGGGGCGGTCACGGTTGTCTGCCTGCTGCTTGTCTGCGTGCTGTCGGTACCGGCAGGAGCCGGGACGGCGCGTGGTGCAGCAGCCATGGGGGGAGCAGGGAGAGCGGGTCGAGGTAGGTCCGGTCCCTCAGCAGGCCCCAGTGGAGGCAGCTCGTGGGGCAGTGCGAGTCGTCCGGTTCGAGCGTGCCCAGGACTTCGCCCGCGGTGACCTCGTCGCCCTTTTTCACCGTGGCCCGTACCGGGGTGAAGGTGGTGCGCAGGGGTGGGTCGCCGGTGCCCGCCAGTTCGACGGAGACCGCGCCGTGGCCCGCGACGCGGCCGGCGAAGGAGACCCGGCCCGGGGCGACGGACCGGACCGGTGCGCCCTGGGTCGCCGCGAGGTCCACGCCCCGGTGGCCGCGGCCGTAGGGCGTCGCCGGGGGCTGCCAGGCCCGCAGGACCGGGGGTCGCGTGCCCACCGGCCAGAGGCGGGCAATCGCCCGGACCTTGGTGTCGGCGCCCGGTGGCTGCCCGGGGGCCGGAGGCTCGGGGCCGCTCGTCCGGGACGGGGACGGGGATGGGGACGGGGACGGGGGCGTCGCGGTGGCAAGGATGACCGCGGCCCGCACCGCCGACCCGGCAGGCACGGCCCGCCCCGTCGGCCCGGCGGGCACCGTCAGCGCTGTCGCGGCCACCATGATTCCCGACAGCAACTTCAGCCACGTACGCACACTTCGTTTCGCTCGCATGCGAGAACGGTCCCGTATCCGGCGGATCTTGGCCGGGATCTGTGGACCACCGGGCGGTTGTGGACAGCGGCGTCACCCCGCACCTCGCGGGTCCCGTACACTTCTCGTGGCGATCCGGGTCACCGGGTCGACTTCGCACGCCCCGACACGCGGTCATCAAAAGCCGGTGTCAGCGCCCCTCGGTCCCTCGTGGCAAGGCGCATCGCGGGCGTCAGGCGCGAGTGCCGTCCGGCACGCGCGGCACAACCGAGAACACCAAGGAGAACGGCCATGGCCGTCGTCACGATGCGGGAGCTGCTGGAAAGCGGCGTCCACTTCGGTCACCAGACCCGTCGTTGGAACCCGAAGATGAAGCGCTTCATCTTCACGGAGCGCAACGGCATCTACATCATCGACCTGCTCCAGTCGCTGTCGTACATCGACCGCGCCTACGAGTTCGTCAAGGAGACCGTCGCCCACGGCGGCACGGTCATGTTCGTCGGCACGAAGAAGCAGGCGCAGGAGGCCATCGCCGAGCAGGCCACCCGCGTCGGCATGCCCTACGTCAACCAGCGCTGGCTGGGCGGCATGCTCACCAACTTCTCGACCGTCTACAAGCGTCTGCAGCGCCTCAAGGAGCTCGAGCAGATCGACTTCGAGGACGTCGCCGCCTCCGGTCTCACCAAGAAGGAGCTTCTCGTGCTCTCGCGCGAGAAGGCCAAGCTGGAGAAGACCCTCGGTGGTATCCGCGAGATGCAGAAGGTGCCCAGCGCCGTCTGGATCGTGGACACCAAGAAGGAGCACATCGCGGTCGGCGAGGCCCGGAAGCTCAACATCCCGGTCGTCGCCATCCTCGACACCAACTGCGACCCCGACGAGGTCGACTACAAGATCCCGGGCAACGACGACGCGATCCGCTCCGTCACCCTGCTCACCCGAGTGATCGCCGACGCCGTCGCCGAGGGCCTCATCTCCCGCTCCGGTGCCGGCAAGGCCGAGGGTGACAAGGCCGCGGGCGAGCCGCTCGCCGCGTGGGAGCGCGACCTCCTCGAGGGCGAGAAGAAGGCCGACGACGCCGAGGTCCAGACCTCCGCCGAGACGGAGAAGGTCGCCGACGCCGAGCAGGCCGAGGCTCCCGTCGCCGAGGCCGAGGCCGTCGAGGCTGCCGCCGAGACCCCCGCCGCGGACGCCGAGCAGGCCTGACCCCTCACCCCTTCGGGTCACGGGGCGGGGGGGGGGGCCAAACCCCCCCCCCCCGCCCCCACCTCTATACACATGGTGATGTATTTAAGCTCAAAGATCTCTCACAACACCCCC
>NZ_JBHWEL010000030.1:56096-65417 GCF_042734135.1 Streptomyces sp. NPDC059668
CCCGGTCGCCGTGCCCGTGCCCGTCGCGGCGGCCGCCGCGCCCCCCGCCGGGGCCGCCGCGCTGGCCTGCCCCCACCCCCTTGGGGTACCGGCCGGGGGGGGCCACACACCCCCCCGCCGTCCGGCCCGTAGATCTTCAGACTTCGAGAGAGATTCCAGGAATCATGGCGAACTACACCGCCGCCGACGTCAAGAAGCTCCGTGAGCTCACCGGCGCAGGCATGATGGACTGCAAGAAGGCGCTGGACGAGGCCGACGGCAACGTCGACAGGGCCGTCGAGGAACTGCGCATCAAGGGCCAGAAGGGCGTCGCCAAGCGCGAGGGCCGCTCCGCCGAGAACGGCGCCGTGGTCTCCGTCATCGCCGACGACAACACCTCCGGTGTCCTGGTCGAGCTGAAGTGCGAGACGGACTTCGTCGCCAAGGGCGAGAAGTTCCAGGCCGTCGCCGCCCAGATCGCCGACCACGTCACCAAGACCTCCCCGGCCGACCTCCAGTCCCTCCTGGGCTCCGAGATCGAGCCCGGCAAGACGGTTCAGGCGTTCGTCGACGAGGCCAACGCCAACCTGGGCGAGAAGATCGTCCTGGACCGCTTCGCCCAGTTCTCCGGCGCCTACGTGACCGCGTACATGCACCGCACCATGCCCGACCTGCCCCCGCAGATCGGTGTCCTGGTCGAGCTGGACAAGGCCGACGCCGCCCTCGCCAAGGGTGTCGCTCAGCACATCGCCGCCTTCGCGCCGAAGTACCTCTCCCGTGAGGACGTCCCGGCCGAGGTCGTCGAGTCCGAGCGCCGCGTCGCCGAGGAGACGACCCGCGCCGAGGGCAAGCCCGAGGCCGCCCTCCCGAAGATCGTCGAGGGTCGCGTCAACGCCTTCTTCAAGGAGGCCACCCTGCTGGGCCAGCCCTACGCGCTGGACCAGAAGAAGTCCGTCCAGCAGGTCCTGGACGAGGCCGGTGTCGCCCTGAAGCGCTTCGCGCGCATCAAGGTCGGCATCTGAGTCCGTACAGCGAGCGACGCGCGACCCCTATAGGGTCGACAGCAGTCGTCCGCGTACGTCGGCACGCGCGCGTGCGTGCCGGACGACAGCAGATCTGACGAGGAGGCCATTGCCGAGCATGGGAGCCAACACCCCACCGGCAATGGCCTTCTTCGTATGTGCACCATGAGGAGATCTCCATGACCAGCACCCAGGCCGACAAGGGCGAGAAGACCGACGACGGCAAAGGCGCCGGACGCTTCATGCTGAAGCTTTCCGGTGAGGCGTTCGCCGGTGGCGGCGGACTGGGCGTCGATCCCGACGTGGTGCACAAGATCGCCCGCGAGATCGCGGCCGTCGTGCGCGGGGGTGCCCAGATCGCCGTCGTCATCGGCGGCGGCAACTTCTTCCGCGGCGCCGAACTCCAGCAGCGCGGCATGGACCGCGCCCGCTCCGACTACATGGGCATGCTCGGCACGGTGATGAACTGCCTCGCCCTCCAGGACTTCCTGGAGAAGGAGGGCATCGACAGCCGTGTCCAGACCGCCATCACCATGGGACAGGTCGCCGAGCCGTACATCCCGCTGCGCGCCGTACGGCACCTGGAGAAGGGCCGTGTGGTCATCTTCGGCGCCGGTATGGGCATGCCGTACTTCTCCACCGACACCACGGCCGCCCAGCGTGCCCTGGAGATCGACGCCGAGGCCCTGCTGATGGGCAAGAACGGTGTGGACGGGGTCTACGACTCCGACCCCAAGACCAACCCCGAGGCCGTCAAGTTCGACTCGCTCAGCTACGGCGAGGTCATCACCCGCGACCTCAAGGTCGCCGACATGACCGCGATCACGCTGTGCCGTGACAACACGCTGCCGATCCTGGTCTTCGAGCTCCTGGCGGAGGGCAATATCGCGCGCGCCGTCAAGGGTGAGAAGATCGGCACACTCGTGGGTGACCCAAGCGGCCGGGCCTGACCCGGGACGGACCCTGACCGGGGGATGGACAATGTCCTGCCGGTCCGGAACCGTGCAGGAACAAGACGCGACGCAGCCGGCTGCCACCCCGACGAGGAACAGCTGCCGGGCCTACTCAAGACACGCAGGAGCAAGTGGTGATCGAAGAGACCCTCCTCGAGGCCGAGGAGAAGATGGAGAAGGCCGTCGTGGTCGCCAAGGAGGACTTCGCCGCGATCCGCACCGGCCGTGCGCACCCGGCGATGTTCAACAAGATCGTGGCCGACTACTACGGCGCGCTGACGCCGATCAACCAGCTGGCCTCGTTCGCGGTCCCCGAACCGCGCATGGCCGTCGTCACCCCGTTCGACAAGAGCGCGCTGCGCAACATCGAACAGGCGATCCGCGACTCCGACCTGGGTGTCAACCCGAGCAATGACGGCAGCATCATCCGCGTGGTGTTCCCCGAGCTGACCCAGGAGCGCCGCAAGGAGTTCATCAAGGTCGCCAAGACCAAGGGCGAGGACGCCAAGATCTCGATCCGCTCCGTGCGCCGCAAGGCGAAGGAGACCATCGACAAGCTGATCAAGGATGGCGAGGTCGGCGAGGACGAGGGCCGCCGTGCGGAGAAGGAGCTCGACGACACCACCGCGAAGTACGTCGCCCAGGTGGACGAGCTCCTGAAGCACAAGGAAGCGGAGCTGCTCGAGGTCTGATGAACGACTCTTCCTGGGGGGCTCCGCCGCAAGCCGGGTACTGGGGGCCCTCCGACCAGGGGTCTGCCCAGGGGGCAGGCCCGGCGGGTCCCGCGTACGATGCGCATGACGCGCAGCACACTCGCCCCATGCCCATCGTGCCCGACGGACCCGCGCACAGCGGAGACCAGGATGACGACCGGGGGGCCGCTCGGCTGAGCGGCCCCCCGGTCCGCGACGACACACAGTCGGCGGGGTCCTACGGGCACCCGCCGCAGAAGCCGCAGGAGCCCATGCCCAGCGCCACCCCATCGCCCGCCCCCGCACCGAAGAAGAGTGCAGGCCGCGACCTGGGTGCTGCGATAGGGGTGGGTGTCGGGCTCGGTGCGGTGATCGTCGCGTCGTTGTTCGTCGTCAAGGCCGTCTTCGTCGGCGTGGTCGCCGTCGCCGTGGTGGTGGGGCTGTGGGAGCTCACCTCGCGGCTGGAGGAACGCAAGGGCATCAAGGCGCCGCTCGTGCCCCTGGCGGTGGGCGGTGCGGCCATGGTCGTCGCCGGCTACGTGCGGGGTGCCGAGGGCGCGTGGGTGGCGATGGCACTCACCGCGCTGGCGGTGCTGGTCTGGCGGATGACGGAACCGCCCGAGGGATACCTCAAGGACGTCACGGCGGGGGTCTTCGCGGCCTTCTACGTGCCGTTCCTGGCGACCTTCGTGGCGATGATGCTGACCGCGGACGACGGCCCGCGCCGCGTCCTGACGTTCCTGCTCCTGACGGTCGTCAGCGACACCGGCGCGTACGCGATCGGCTGGCGCTTCGGCAAGCACAAGCTCGCGCCCCGCATCAGCCCCGGCAAGACCCGTGAGGGCCTGGTCGGAGCGGTCGCCTTCGCGATGGTCGGGGGCGCGCTGTGTCTGCAGTTCCTGATCGAGGACGGCACCTGGTGGCAGGGCCTCATCATCGGCCTCGCGGTCGCGGCCACCGCCACCCTCGGCGACCTCGGCGAATCCATGATCAAGCGGGACCTCGGCATCAAGGACATGGGCACACTGCTGCCGGGCCACGGCGGCATCATGGACCGCCTTGACTCCCTGCTGCCGACGGCCCCCGTGGTCTGGCTCCTGTTGGTGCTCTTCGTAGGGTCCAGCTGACCCGCGTTCCACGAGTGAGGGGTCCGTCGTCCACAGGGCGCCGGGCCCCTCTTCGTACGTGAGGACGACCGAGATCGACCGAGGCCGACCGAATCCGACGGCGACCGCCCGCGGGTGACCACCCCCACCCCGTTCCGGCCCGGGCCGGTCGTGTTGATCTGCGACACTGGAAGGGTTATGCCGAAGCCCGGAGAACTCACATTCGTCGCCCCCCGCGCAGCCAAGAAGCCGCCGCGGCACCTTGCCGACCTCACGCCCGCCGAGCGTAAAGAGGCCGTTGCCGCGATCGGGGAGAAGCCGTTTCGCGCCAAGCAGCTCTCGCAGCACTACTTCGCCCGGTTCGCGCACGACCCCGCGGAATGGACGGACATCCCGGCCGCCGCGCGCGGGAAGCTCCAGGAAGCGCTGCTTCCCGAGCTGATGACCGTCGTGCGGCATCTGTCGACCGACCAGGACACCACCCGCAAGACCCTGTGGCGGCTCTTCGACGGCACGCTCGTCGAGTCCGTGCTGATGCGCTACCCGGACCGGGTGACCATGTGCATCAGCTCCCAGGCGGGCTGCGGGATGAACTGCCCGTTCTGCGCCACCGGCCAGGCCGGACTCGACCGGAACCTGTCGACCGGCGAGATCGTGCACCAGATCGTGGACGGCATGCGCGCGCTGCGGGACGGGGAGATCCCCGGAGGCCCGGCGCGGCTGAGCAACATCGTCTTCATGGGGATGGGCGAGCCGCTCGCCAACTACAAGCGGGTCGTGGGCGCCATCCGCGCGCTCACCGACCCCGAGCCGGACGGCGTCGGACTCTCCCAGCGCGGCATCACCGTGTCGACGGTCGGACTGGTGCCGGCCATCCACCGGTTCTCTGACGAGGGCTTCAAGTGCCGTCTCGCCATCTCCCTGCACGCGCCGGACGACGAGCTGCGCGACACCCTCGTCCCCGTCAACACGCGGTGGAAGGTGCGGGAGGTGCTCGACGCGGGCTGGGAGTACGCGGCCAAGTCGGGGCGCAGGCTCTCCATCGAGTACGCCCTCATCCGGGACATCAACGACCAGGCGTGGCGCGGTGACCGGCTCGGGCGGCTGCTCAAGGGCAAGCCCGTGCACGTCAACCTCATCCCGCTGAACCCGACCCCCGGCTCGAAGTGGACCGCCTCGCGGCCCGAGGACGAGAAGGCGTTCGTCGAGGCCATCGCGGCCCACGGCGTACCGGTCACCGTCCGGGACACCCGGGGCCAGGAGATCGACGGGGCGTGCGGCCAGCTCGCGGCGACCGAGCGGTAGTCTGACCCGGCACCTACATTTTCATATTCCGACATCTTCATATTCCGACAGGGGAGCGCCACAGCGCTGAGAGTGCGGCAGCCGGACCAACCGGTGGGCCGCAGACCCTCTGAACCTCGCCCAGGTCATTCTGGGTAGGAAGTTCGGGCATCACTCAAGCTGTTGCGCCCTGCCCGGGAACCGCCGAGTTCCCGGGCAGGGCCGCGTCTCTTCCTGGTCAGCCCAGGAGGAATTCAGTGAGCACCAAGAGCAAGAGGAGGACGACCGCGGCCGTGGTCGTCGCGGTGGGCCTCGTCACGCTGTCCGCGTGCGGCTCGTCCGGCTCCGGCGGCGAGGCCGCCGACTCCGGGACCGTGACCCTCGTCAGCCACGACTCCTTCGCCTACTCCAAGAGCGTGCTGCACGCCTTCGAGCAGGAGTCCGGCTACAAGGTCAGGATCCTCAAGGACGGCGACGCCGGCCAGGCCGTCAACAAGGCCGTCCTGACCAAGGACAACCCGCAAGGCGACGTCTTCTTCGGCGTCGACAACACCCTGCTCTCCCGCGCGCTCGACAACGGCCTGTTCCAGCCGTACGAGCCCAAGGGCTCCGACCAGATCGCCCAGCGCTACCGGGTCGACCAGGAGAAGCACCGGGTCACGCCCATCGACTCCGGCGACATCTGCGTCAACTACGACAAGGCCTACTTCAGCGAGCACGAGCTGGCCCCGCCCACCTCCTTCGACGACCTGGTCAAGCCCGCGTACAAGAACCTGCTCGTCACCGAGAACGCGTCCACGTCCTCGCCCGGCCTCGGTTTCCTGCTCGGGACCGCCGCGAAGTACGGGGACAGCGGGTGGCAGGGCTACTGGAAGAAGCTCAAGGCCAACGGCGTGAAGGTGGTCGACGGCTGGGAGCAGGCCTACAACGACGAGTTCTCGGGGTCCGCGGGCGGCAGGAAGGCCAAGGCCGACCGGCCGCTGGTGGTCTCCTACGCCTCCTCCCCGCCCGCCGAGGTGATCTACGCCGACCCGAAGCCGAAGACCGCGCCGACCGGTGTCGCGAGCGGCACCTGCTTCCGTCAGGTCGAGTACGCGGGACTGCTGAGCAACGCGAGGAACACGAAGGGCGGCAAGGCGCTCCTCGACTTCCTGATCAGCCTCAGGTTCCAGCAGGACATGCCGCTGAACATGTTCGTGTACCCGGTCCGTGAGACCGCCAAGGTGCCCGAGGCGTTCGTGAAGTTCGGCCCGCAGGCCGAGCACCCCGAGACCCTGGCCCCGGCCGAGATCGCCAAGAACCGTGACCAGTGGGTCAAGTCGTGGACCTCGCTCGTACTGAAGTAGCCGAGGCGGCGCCCAGGAGGCGCCGGAGCGCGACGCGGCTGTGGCTCATGGCCCCGCCGGTCGTGTTCTTCGGCGTCTTCTTCGCCTATCCCGTCGCGGCGATCGTGACCCGCGGCCTCAGGATCGACGGGACCTGGCGGCTCGGGCGGATCGCCGAGGTGCTCGGCCGGTCCGACATCCGGCACGTGCTGTGGTTCACCACCTGGCAGGCGCTCGCCTCGACAGCGCTGACGCTGCTGATCGCGCTGCCCGGCGCGTATGTCCTCGCGCGCTTCGACTTCCGGGGCAAGCAGGTGCTGCGCGCGGTGGTGACCGTCCCGTTCGTGCTGCCCACCGTAGTCGTCGGTACGGCGTTCCTGGCGCTGATCGGCCGCGGCGGACTCCTGGACGGCCTGTGGGGAGTTCGGCTCGACACCACCGTCTGGGCGATCCTGCTCGCGCACGTCTTCTTCAACTACGCGGTGGTCGTCCGCACGGTCGGCGGGCTCTGGTCCCAGCTCGACCCGCGCCAGGAGGAGGCCGCGCGCATGCTCGGCGCCTCCCGGTTCGCGGCCTGGCGCACGGTGACGCTCCCGGCCCTGGGTCCGGCCGTGGCCGCCGCGGCGCTCATGGTCTTCCTCTTCACCTTCACCTCGTTCGGGGTGGTCCAGATCCTCGGCGGCCCCACCTTCTCCACCCTCGAGGTCGAGATCTACCGGCAGACCTCGGAGATCTTCGACCTCGCCACGGCGGCGGTGCTGACGATCATCCAGTTCGTGGCCGTGGGCGCGATCCTCGCCGTCCACGCCGGGACCGTACGCCGCCGCGAGACCGCCCTGCGTCTGGTGGCCCCGGAGACGACGGCCCGCCGGCCGCGCGGGGCCGGGCAGTGGGCGCTGCTCACGGGAGTGCTCGCGAGCATCGCGGTCCTGCTCGTGCTGCCGCTCGGCGTGCTGGTCCAGCGCTCCCTGGACACCCCCGGCGGCTTCGGATTCGGCTACTACAGGGCGCTGGCCTCCGACGACGGCGGCATCTTCCTGGTGGCCCCGATCGAGGCGATCGGCAACTCGCTGGAGTACGCGCTCGCCGCCACCGCGATCGCCGTGGTCGTCGGAGGTCTGGCGGCCGCCGCTCTCACCGGCCACACCGGTCGCCTCGTACGGGGGTTCGACGCGCTGCTGATGCTGCCGCTCGGTGTGTCCGCCGTGACCGTCGGCTTCGGATTCCTGATCGCGCTGGACGAGCCACCGCTCGACCTCAGGAGCAGCTGGATCCTGGTGCCGCTCGCGCAGGCGCTGGTGGGCGTCCCCTTCGTCGTACGGACGATGCTGCCCGTGCTGCGGGCCGTGGACGGACGGCTGCGGGAAGCGGCGTCGGTGCTCGGGGCGTCGCCGTGGCGGGTGTGGCGCGAGGTCGACCTGCCGATGGTGCGGCGGGCGCTGCTCATCGCGGCGGGGTTCGCCTTCGCCGTGTCACTGGGTGAGTTCGGGGCGACGGTCTTCATCGCGCGCCCCGACAACCCGACGCTGCCGGTCGCGGTGGCGCGGCTGCTCGGGCGCGCCGGGGACCTCAACTACGGGCAGGCGATGGCCCTTTCGACGATCTTGATGGTGGTGTGCGCGGTGGCGCTGCTGCTGTTGGAGCGCATACGGACCGACCGGACAGGGGAGTTCTGATGGCGAAGCCCGTCACCGTCACGACCGTCACGACCGGCAGGGCGCCGGATGCCGGTGCGACCGCGAGCCGGGGGGTGCGGGCGCCGGACGTCCTGCTCTCCGTCGAGGCGGCGACCGTGCGCTTCGGCGGCCGGCCGGTGCTGGACGCCGTCGAACTGGCGGTCGCCGAGCACGAGATCGTGTGCGTGCTCGGGCCGAGCGGCAGTGGCAAGTCCACGCTGCTGCGGGCGGTGGCCGGACTCCAGCCCCTCGACGCGGGCCGTGTGCTGCTGGCCGGCCACGACCAGGCGGGGGTGCCCGCGCACCGCCGCGGCGTCGGGCTGATGTTCCAGGACCACCAGCTCTTCCCGCAGCGCGACGTGGGCGGCAACGTCGCCTTCGGGCTCCGGATGCACGGGGCGTCGAAGAAACAACAGGCGCTGCGTGTAGGGGAGTTGCTGGACCTGGTCGGGCTGCCCGGCGCCGCCTCCCGGGCCGTCGCGGCCCTGTCCGGAGGCGAGCAGCAGCGGGTCGCGCTGGCCCGTGCCCTCGCCCCGCGCCCCCGGCTGCTGATGCTCGACGAACCGCTCGGCCAGCTCGACCGCTCGCTGCGCGAACGGCTGGTCGTCGAACTCCGGCAACTCTTCGGGCAGTTGGGTACGACCGTGCTCGCGGTCACGCACGACCAGGGCGAGGCGTTCGCGCTGGCCGACCGGGTCGTGGTGATGCGCGACGGACGGATCGCCCAGTCCGGTACGCCACTTGAGGTCTGGCAGCACCCGGCGGACGAGTTCGTGGCACGCTTCCTCGGCTTCGACAACGTCGTCGGCGCGACGGTGACCGGCCGGGTGGCGGACACGCCCTGGGGGAAGCTCCCGGTTCCGGAGGGCACCCCGCAGGGTCCCGGCGCGCTGCTGGTGCGGCCCGCGGGCGTACGGCTGGTCGCCGCCGGGGAAGGGCTGCCCTGCACCGTGGCCGCACGCACCTTCCGGGGCACCCATGTCGCCGTCCGTCTCCAGCCGGAGGGCGCGCCGCCGCTGGAGGCGGCGTGCGCGCTGCGGGAGGCGCCCGCGCCCGGCGACCAGGTCGCGGTGGCGTTCGACGAGGCAGAGGTCGTCGTGCTCGGGGAGTAGTCCGCAGGGGGCCGGACCTCCGGCCACCTCCCGGGCGCCCACGCGTCACCATGACCGCGCCGCGCGCCGTCGGGACGCGAGTGACGCGGAAGGCCGGTACAGACGTGGGGGGCGGCCCCGCCCCGGCGGGGGGGGGGCCCCGGGCGCCGCGGGGGGTGGGGGGGCGGCGGGG
>NZ_JBHWEL010000030.1:65427-94256 GCF_042734135.1 Streptomyces sp. NPDC059668
GCCCCCTCCAGGAGGGGACGGGCCACACGGCCTACGGACGGTGTGCGGTTCAGCCGGCCTTCGAGGCGCCGCGGCGGCGCATGCCGAAGAAGACCGCTCCGCCGCCGACGACCACGAAGGCACCGGCGATGCCGGCGATCATCGGGGTGTTGGAGTTCGCACCGGTCTCGGCGAGGTTGGAGTCACCGACCGCGGGCGACGGGGCGTTGTCGCCCGGCGTCGCGGGCGCGGCGCTGCTCTCCGACTCCGACGGGGTCGCGGAAGCCGACTCCGAGGGGGCGGGGGAGGAGGAGCTCTCCGACGGCTTAGGCGTCGGAGAAGGCGACTCGTCGGACTTGCACGCCTTGGAGGGCGTGGTCAGCTGGGGCGAGACGTCCTCGTTGACGATCTTCCCGGCCGTGACGTGGACGCGGTACGTGGCGTTGGGAGCCCAGTCCTCGGAGAAGGTGACGGTGGCGCCCTCGCGGGTGCCCTTGACCGTCTCGGAGCCGACCTGACGGGCGTCCGCGCCGTTGGTCTCGAGGAAGACGGAGACCGTGGCCTCGACGCCGGAGGCGTCGGTGTCGGTCACGGTGATGATGCCCTTCCCGTTGTCGTCGCACGAGGCGACGGCCGAGAAGTCACGGATATTGCAAGCAAGTGCGTTGCCGGCGACACCGAGCGCGAGCGCGGCCGTGGCGGAGGCAACACCGAGGATGCGCACAGAACGTGCGGTACGGCGAGATATGGACACGATTGCCCTTCACAGATTGCGCAACTGCGGGGGGTTTGAGGGGGGTTCTGCTGTGGAAACAGGACTCCCTTAGGCCACACAGGTTTATAAGTGTCGGCTAAGGGCTGTCAATGTATATGCCCTTCCGCGCCGTCAGCTTTGCCTTGTTGTTAACCACCGAGGCGTTTGAGAGCCTCCGGAGCGTCCTCGATCCGGTCCACCAGAGCGATCCGGGACTCCATCGGCCGCTCACGGGCGAGGGATTGGAGGAGCGGCCAGGTGGGGTGCCGCTCGGTCCAGTGCGCGCGGTCCACGAGCACCATCGGGGTGGGCTCCCCGCGCGACTCGTAGTAGTTCGGGGTCGCGTTGTCGAAGATCTCCTGTACGGTCCCGGCGGCGCCCGGCAGGAAGACGACGCCCGCGTTCGAGCGGGCCAACAGCCCGTCCTCACGGGTCGCGTTGGCGAAGTACTTGGCGATGTGCGCGGCGAACGGGTTCGGCGGCTCGTGACCGTAGAACCAGGTCGGGATGCCGACCGAGGGGCCGCCGGCGGGCCAGCGTTCCCGCACCGCGAACCCGGCGCGCGCCCAGTCCGTGATCGAGGGGCTGAACGACGGAGTCCCGGCGAGCAGCCCGAGTGCCTCGGTGAGCATCGCGTCGTCGAACGGGGCCGCGTACGCGCCGAGGTTCGCGGCCTCCATCGCGCCCGGGCCGCCACCGGTGGCGACCATGAGTCCGGAGCGCGCCAGTTCGCGGCCCAGGAGCGCCGCGCCCTCGTACGCCTGCGTGCCGCGCGCCATGGCGTGGCCGCCCATCACGCCCACCACCCGTGTGCCGGCGAGGAGTTCGTCGAGGGCGTCCGACACGGCGTCGTCGTGGATCGAGCGCAGCATCGACGCGAAGATGTCGCCGTCGGCCTTGGTCCGCTGGAACCAGTCGTACGTGCGGGCGTCCGGTGTCGCCTCGTACCCGTCGTCGAGGGACGCGAAGAGCTCGTCGGGGGAGTGGAGCTGTCCCCGGTACGGGTCGAAGGGCAGCCCCGGTATGGGCGGGAAGACCAGCGCGCCCGTGGCTCTCACCCGGGCAGCCGCCCGCGGATCCATCGGGCAGCCGAGGAAGACGGCGCCCGAGGTGTCCACGGACAGCAGTGCGTCCGTACGGTCCGTCAGGTCTATGGACTGGACACGGAACCGGGAGAGCGAGCCGCTCTCGGAGACGACCTCGTCGAACTCGGCGAGGGACTCGATCTCACGGTCGTGACCGGCGTGGAGGGGAGTTGGCTGCACGCGGCCATGCTAGGGGCGGGCCGGAAGGGGGGCCGGGCCGGGGCGTCGGCGGGCCGGGCGTCGGGAACGCTCAGCCCTGGACGGCCGCCGGGTCCATCCACATGACCTCCCAGGTGTGGCCGTCCGGGTCGTCGAAGGAGCGGCCGTACATGTAGCCGTGGTCCTGGGCGTCCCGGGTGCCGGAGCCGCCCGCCGCGAGGGCCTTGTCGCACAGCTCGTCCACCTTCTCGCGGCTCTCGGCGCTCAGACAGAGCAGCACCTCGCTGGTCCGGGCCGGGTCGGCGATCTCCTTCTTCGTGAAGTCCGCGTAGCGCTGCTTGCTCAGCAGCATCGCGACGATCGTGTCGCTGATGACGACGCAGGCGCAGTCGTCCGTCGAGAACTGCGGGTTGATCGTGTAGCCGAGCTCGGTGAAGAACTTCTTCGAGGCGTCGACGTCGTTCACGGCGAGGTTCACGAAGATCATCTGCTGGTACATGCGCGGTCTCTCCCGGTGGCGGTGAAGTCGTCTTCCGTACGGAGAGGTAGACCGCCCGTCCGCGCGGAACTCATCGGCCAGGGCCTGGACGGTTCGTACCTCTGTTCAGCGGGCCAGCGGCACGGCCGCCAGCTCCGCGACGAGCCAGGTCAGCGGACCGAACACGGCGAGCAGCACACCCGCGCGCAGCAGCGCCGCGTTGCGCAGCACCGAGGCGGGCGCCCCCAGCCGCAGCAGCGCCGCCGTGGTGTCGGCGCGGGCCTGCTTGGTCTCCAGCGCCGCCGTGAACAGCGTCGCGACGGCGCACCCGGCCACGAGCAGCGCCCCGAACGTGCTGAGCGGCCCGATCGAGGGCCGCGCTCCGGCATACACCGTCGCCACCGCGTACGCGCCCGACGCCACCGCGCACACCACTCCGAGGGGGCGCCCGATGCGCCGGGCCTCCCCCTGGAGACCGCGTCCGGCGAGCAGGCGCAGCGCGCCGGGGCGTACGGCCTGGAGGAGCCATCCGCACAGGTGGGTGAGGGCGGGTCCGGCCAGGGCCAGTCCGAGCGCGGTGAGGGCCCAGCCGCCGAGCACCCCGGCGGGGCTGCCCGCGAACCGGCTCGTCAGGTCGGAGCCGGGTGCCGCTCCGGAGCGGCTCGCGTACGACTCCACGGCGAGCCCCGCCGCGACGACGGCGGTGCCCCAGGGCAGTCCGGCGGGCGCGGGCAGGGGAGGGGCGGGCAGCCGCGGGTCCACCGGGGAGTCCGGGTGGTCGGTGTCCGGTCCTGCCCCGGTGGTCGCGGCGGCGGGGTCCCCGGGCGTGCCGGGAGCACCGGAGATTCCCGCGGCGTCGGCGCGCGGCCGGACCGTCCGGCCGCTGCCGGCGATCCGCGGGCGCAGCGCGACCGCGCTGGCGGCGGACGCGGTGAGCGGCACGAGGAGCAGCAGGGTCAGGGCGGCGGGCAGTGGCAGTGGCTGGTCCGCGGCGAGGAAGGCCGTCGTGGTGCCGTCGAAGGGCGTGCCCGTCAGATCGCCGCGCAGGTGCAGGAAGACCAGCAGCGCGAGCAGCGAGCCCAGCGTGGTCGACAGGGCGGTGGTCACCGCCGAGAAGGCCATCAGGCGCCCGGGGCCGAGCCCGACCGCCGCGAGCCCGGGACGGGGCCGGGTCCCCGGGTCCGTACGGGCCACCGCGACCGCGAGGTGGACGGTGGCGGCGACGGGCGCGAGGCACCACAGGAGCCGCAGCACCGAGCCGGTCGAGGCGTCGGGATGCGCCATGGCGTATCCCAGCGCGCTCAGCAGCAGGAAGCCGGTGCCGGCCGAGGCGGCGGCCACGAGCAGCCTGCGCAACTGGACGAGGGGATGGGCCCCGCGGGCTAGACGGAGAGCGAGCACGCGGCCCGGCCTTCCGTCTCGGTGACCGGGGGCAGGTGGACGGTGTTCACACGCCGTCCGTCCAGCAGCGTGATCGTCCGGTCGGCGAGGGCGGCGGTGTCCGCGTCGTGCGTGGCGAGGACGACCGTGATGCCGTGCGAGCGGGCGGCGGTGGTCAGCGTGCGCAGGACGTGGGCGCGGTCGGCGCGGTGCAGCGGGGCGGTCGGTTCGTCGGCGAAGAGCACCTGGGGGGCGGGCACGAGCGCGCGGGCGATGGCCACGCGCTGCCGCTCGGCCTGGAGCAGGGCGTGCGGCCGTTTGCGCGCGCAGTCGCCGATGTCGAGGCGTTCGAGCCATTCGAGGGCGGCGGTCTTCGCGGCGCGGCGGCCGGAGCCGCGCAGCATCAGGGGCAGCGCCGCGTTCTCCCAGGAGTTGAGCTCGGGCACGAGGACGGGTACGGGGTCGATCCAGCCGAAGCGGTCGCGGCGCAGGCGTTCGCGGGCCAGCGCGCCCATGGTGTGCACGGGCACGCTGTTGAACCAGACCTCGCCCTGCTGCGGCAGGAGCTGTCCGGACAGGCACTGGAGCAGTGTGGTCTTACCGCTGCCGCGCGGGCCGCCGACGGCGAGGATCTCACCCTCGCGGACGCCGAGCGAGACACCGCTGAGCGCGGGCGAGCCGTTGTGCTTGACGTGCAGGGCGCGTGCCCAGAGCACGTCGTTGTCCGGCGGGGCCACCATCGCGTACACCTCGTTCAGATCTGATTTGCGCTGCCAATCCCCCGGACGGGGGAACGAAGGCAGGGCCGATCGGTCACTGGGCACGCTAGGGAGTCGGGGGCGGGAGGCCGGACAGCACGCGGCCCCGGGGCGCCCATTCTCACTCGAACGGGCGCCCCGGGGCCGTTGTGGATCAGCCGGGCGGAATCAGAGCTTCGCCCACGCCTCCGTCAGCACCTGACGGACGATGCCCTCGATCTCGTCGAAGGTCGACTGGTCGGAGATCAGCGGCGGCGACAGCTGGATGACCGGGTCACCGCGGTCGTCGGCGCGGCAGTAGAGGCCGTACTCGAAGAGCTTCTTGGAGACGAAGCCGTAGAGCACGCGCTCCGACTCCTCGTCCGTGAAGGTCTCCTTGGTGGCCTTGTCCTTCACGAGCTCGATGCCGTAGAAGAAGCCGTTGCCGCGGACGTCGCCGACGATCGGCAGGTCGTGCAGCTTCTGCAGGGTCTGAAGGAAGTTGGCCTCGTTGTCGAGCACGTGCTGGTTGAGACCCTCGCGCTCGAACAGGTCGAGGTTGGCGAGGCCCACCGCGGCCGACACGGGGTGGCCGCCGAAGGTGTAGCCGTGCAGGAAGGTGTTGTCGCCCTTGTAGAACGGCTCGGCGATGCGGTCGGAGACGATGCACGCGCCGATCGGGGAGTAGCCCGAGGTCATGCCCTTGGCGCAGGTGATCATGTCCGGTACGTAGCCGAACTTGTCGCAGCCGAACATCGTGCCGAGACGGCCGAAGGCGCAGATGACCTCGTCCGACACCAGCAGTACGTCGTACTGGTCGCAGATCTCGCGCACGCGCTGGAAGTAGCCGGGCGGCGGCGGGAAGCAGCCGCCGGCGTTCTGCACCGGCTCCAGGAAGACCGCGGCGACGGTCTCCGGGCCCTCGAAGAGGATCTCCTGCTCGATCTGGTCGGCGGCCCAGCGGCCGTAGGCCTCGGGGTCGTCGCCGAAGAGCGGGGCGCGGTAGATGTTGGTGTTGGGGACCTTGTGGGCACCGGGGACCAGCGGCTCGAAGGGGGCCTTGAGGGCCGGCAGACCGGTGATCGACAGGGCGCCCTGCGGGGTGCCGTGGTAGGCGACCGCGCGCGAGATGACCTTGTACTTGGTCGGCTTGCCCTGGAGCTTGAAGTACTGCTTGGCGAGCTTCCACGCGGTCTCGACGGCCTCGCCGCCGCCGGTGGTGAAGAAGACCTTGTTCAGGTCGCCCGGCGCGTAGTGGGCGAGGCGCTCGGCGAGCTCGATGGCCTTGGGGTGGGCGTAGGACCACACCGGGAAGAAGGCCAGCTCCTGCGCCTGCTTGAACGCCGTCTCCGCGAGTTCGGTGCGGCCGTGGCCCGCCTGGACCACGAACAGACCCGCGAGACCGTCGAGGTAGCGCTTGCCCTTGTCGTCGTAGATGTAGGTGCCCTCACCACGGACGATGGTGGGAACGGGCGCGTTCTCGTACGAGGACATGCGGGTGAAGTGCATCCACAGGTGGTCGTACGCGGTTCGGCTGAGGTCCTTGCTCACGGCTATCGGGTTCCCCACATGTAGGTCTGTTTCTTGAGCTTCAGGTAGACGAAGCTCTCGGTGGAGCGCACGGCGGGCAGCGCCCGGATGCGTTTGTTGATGACGTCCAGCAGGTGGTCGTCGTCCTCGCAGACGACCTCGGCGAGGATGTCGAACGAGCCCGCGGTCATCACCACGTACTCGACTTCCGGCATGGCGGTCAGCGCCTCGGCCACCGGGTCGAGGTCGCCCTCGACGTTGACGCCGACCATCGCCTGCCGGCGGAAGCCCACGGTGAGGGGGTCCGTGACGGCGACGATCTGCATCACGCCCTGGTCGAGCAGCTTCTGCACGCGCTGGCGCACGGCCGCCTCGGACAGGCCCACGGCCTTGCCTATCGCGGCGTACGGACGGCGTCCGTCCTGCTGGAGCTGCTCGATGATGGCGAGGGACACGGAGTCCAGCTGGGGACTGCCGTTCCTGGACTCGCGGGTGGAGTCCCTGGGGTCTGCGCTTCGACTGGCCACGACCTCACTGTGCACGACGTCTCGACGGTTCCGCAAGGCTGTAGCGATGAAATTCGTTGTTTACGGGTGCCTAGCTTGCGGATTTCGCAGTCGAGGGGTCGCCAGGGGTGTTGAAAACGTGGAGTCACGGATTAGTGTGGGTGTCTCAGTGATTGGACACCCGAACTTGGAGGGCCGGCAGTGAGCACCGAGCTGCGTCGTCTGCGCAATTACATCGACGGTGAGTTCCGGGACGCCGCCGACGGGCGGACCACCGAGGTCGTCAACCCCGCGACCGGCGAGGCGTACGCGACCGCGCCGCTGTCCGGCCGGCCGGACGTGGACGCCGCGATGGCGGCCGCCGCCGCGGCCTTCCCGGCCTGGCGCGACCAGACGCCCGCCGAGCGTCAGAAGGCACTCCTGAAGATCGCGGACGCGTTCGAGGAGCGGGCCGAGGAACTCATCGCGGCCGAGGTGGAGAACACCGGCAAGCCGATCGGGCTGACCCGGTCCGAGGAAATCCCGCCCATGGTCGACCAGATCCGCTTCTTCGCGGGCGCGGCGCGGATGCTCGAAGGCCGTTCGGCCGGCGAGTACATGGAGGGCATGACCTCCATCGTCCGCCGTGAGCCGGTCGGCGTCTGCGCGCAGGTCGCGCCGTGGAACTACCCGATGATGATGGCCGTGTGGAAGTTCGCGCCGGCGCTCGCGGCGGGCAACACGGTCGTCCTGAAGCCCTCGGACACCACCCCCGCCTCCACCGTCCTGATCGCCGACATCATCGGCGGCATCCTCCCCAAGGGCGTCTTCAACGTCATCTGCGGCGACCGCGACACCGGCCGCGCGATGGTCGAGCACCCCACCCCGGCGATGGCCTCCATCACCGGTTCGGTGCGCGCGGGCATGTCGGTCGCCGAGTCGGCGTCCAAGGACCTCAAGCGGGTCCACCTGGAGCTCGGCGGCAAGGCCCCGGTCGTGGTCTTCGCCGACACCGACATCGCCAAGGCCGTGGAGGACATCTCGGTCGCGGGCTACTTCAACGCCGGCCAGGACTGTACGGCCGCCACCCGGGTCCTCGTCCAGGAGAGCATCCACGACGAGTTCGTGGCCGCGCTCGCCAAGGCCGCGTCCGAGACCAAGACCGGTCAGCCGGACGACGAGGACGTGCTCTACGGCCCGCTGAACAACCCCAACCAGCTCCAGCAGGTCACCGGGTTCATCGAGCGGCTGCCCGCCCACGCGAAGGTGGAGGCCGGTGGCCACCGGGTCGGCGACAAGGGCTACTTCTACGCCCCGACCGTCGTCTCGGGCCTGAAGCAGGACGACGAGATCATCCAGAACGAGGTCTTCGGACCGGTCATCACCGTGCAGTCCTTCACCGACGAGGCCCAGGCCGTCGAGTGGGCGAACGGCGTGGACTACGCCCTCGCGTCCTCCGTCTGGACGAAGGACCACGGCCGCGCGATGCGGCTGTCCAAGGCCCTCGACTTCGGCTGCGTGTGGATCAACACCCACATCCCGCTGGTCGCCGAGATGCCGCACGGCGGCTTCAAGAAGTCCGGCTACGGCAAGGACCTCTCCGGGTACGGCTTCGAGGACTACACGCGGATCAAGCACGTGATGACGTCGCTGGACGCGTAGCCCCGGGCAGGCCATGGAGACACGGCCCCAGGCGGTGAACGCGCGGCCCCGGACGGTGGTGAACCGTCCGGGGCCGCGGCGTTCCCGCTGCCTTCCCACGGCCTTCCCTGCACAGGTCGGCGGCGCGGCATACTGGACGGTATGCGTGTGCTGGTGGCCCAGCGGCACGAAGAGCGCGCCGGGACCGAGACCGTGGCCGCCGCGCCGTGCCGGGAGCGCGGGGCGGCGCACCCGGCACAGTTGGTGCGCCGACGCGGCCGGCGCCGAAGCCAGGGCCCCCGGCCCGACCTCCGCCGGAACGACCCCGTACGGAGCGGCCGCCCGGCGCTCCTTGATCGACAGGGTGTCGGTTCGGCGGGCGAGCGCTCGACGCAGCGTCCATTGTCCGGGCGCTCCCGGGAACGGGATGCTGCCGGCGTGCCAGTGATGCGGAAGACCTCGACCCTGTCCCGCCGGTCCCTGCTGCGCGCCCTGGGCGGGGGTGCGGCGCTCGGCGCGCTGGCGGGATGCGGGGTGCCCGCCGCGTACGTGTCGCCCGGGGACCGTGCCGCGGCCGACCTCTCCGCCCGTGACAAGCGGCTGACCTGGTCGAACTGGCCGCTCTACATCGACACCGACGACAAGAACCACACCGAGCGGCCCACGCTGGACGCCTTCGAGAAGCGCACCGGGATCTCCGTCGACTACATCGAGGAGATCAACGACAACGACGAGTTCTTCGGCAAGATCAGCCCGTCCCTGATGAACCACCAGCAGACGGGCCGCGACCTGATCGTCATCAGCGACTGGATGTGCGCGCGCTTCGTCCGCCTCGGCTGGGTCCAGCGGATGAACCGGGCCGAGCAGCCGAACGTCACCAAGTACCTTGACCCGCTGCTGAGTTCACCGCCCTTCGACCCCGGCCGCAGGTCCACCGTGCCGTGGCAGTCGGGCATCACCGGCATCGCGTACGACCGCCGCAAGGTCGGCCGTGAGATCAGGCACGTCTCCGACCTGTGGGCCGGCGACCTCAAGGGCCGGGTCACCCTGCTCTCCGGCCTGGACGAGGCGTTCGCGCTGCTCATGCAGGGCAACGGTGTCGACATCACCCGGTGGACCGCCGACGACTTCCACCGGATCTGCGACCAGGTCGAGAAGTACGTCCACAACGGCCAGATCCGGCGCTTCACCGGCAACGACTACACCAAGGACCTGGTCAGCGGGGACGTACTGGCCTGCCAGGCGTACTCGGGCGACGTGATCCAGCTCCAGGCCGACAACCCCGACATCCGCTTCGTCGTCCCCGAGGAGGGCGCCGAACTGTGGTCCGACTCGCTGATGATCCCCAACCTGGCGCGCCACAAGGCCAACGCGGAGAAGCTCGTCGACCACTACTACCAGCCGGAGGTGGCCGCGGAACTGGCCTCCTGGGTCAACTACGTCTGCCCGGTCCCGGCCGCCCAGGACGTCCTCGCCTCCTCCGGAGACAAGGACACCGCCGCCCTCGCCGAGAACCCGCTGATCTTCCCCGACGGCAGCATGCGCAAGCGGCTCGCCATCGCCCGCGACATCACGTCCACCGAACGCACGGAGTTCGCGAAGCGCTGGAACGCGATCGCGGGGCTGTGACGTCCCCCGTCCACGGACCTTGAGGGCACTCCGGACCCCCGCGGACGCCCCTCCGGCGACTTTGCCCGTTCTTTACAACCCGGTCCCTCGCTGTCTCGTCTCTTCGCTCGATCCACCACACAGCCCGCCCGGGTGACCGGGCGGGCGGTCCGAGGAAAGAGAGCGATTCATGCGCCGAACAGTTCTGAGCGCCGTGGCCCTCGCGTGCCTGGCCGTGCCGGTGGGCACGGTGTCCGCGTTCGCCGACGGGACGACCCCGAGCGCCCGTCCCAGCGCCGCCACCGCCCCGGCCCCCAGCGCCGAACCCAGCCGGGCGCCGGGCGGCACCCGTGCGCCGAGCCCCGTACCGAGCCGGCCGTCGACCCGGAGCCAGGTCGCCGTCGTCCCGAACGGCGCGCCCGACACCGGTGTGACGCCGACGTCCACGCAGTCCGGATCCCAGGGCACGCTCATCGGCTCGGGCGCCGCCGCGGTGCTCCTCGGCGGGGGCGCGGCGGTCCTCCTCGTACGCCGCCGGCGGGCGACCGGGGCGTGACCCCACCCTCCAGGCGCGCCTTCGCCACCGCGGCGCTGGCCTCGCTGCTCGTGAGCTGCGGCGGCCACCCGGCGGACCGGACCACGACGACCCCGGGCCGGGCAACCACGCCACCGTCCACGCCACCGGCTTCGCGGCAGTCCGCGAACGCGGCGCGTGCCCTGCGGCGTTCGGTCCCGGTCGGGTTGCGGATCCCGGCCATCCAGGTCGACACCCCGCTCATCCGGCTGGGGCTGACCCCGGGCGGCGGTGTGGAGGTGCCCCCGGTCACGGCACACGACCGGGCGGGCTGGTACCAGTTCTCGCCGACGCCGGGCCAGACCGGTCCGTCGGTGATCCTCGGTCATGTCACGGTCGGTGCCTACGGGGACGGTGTCTTCCGGCACCTCGCCCGGCTGCGCCGGGACGACCGTGTCGAGGCGCGCCTGCAGAACGGTACGACGGCGGTGTTCACGGTCGACTCCGTCCGCACGGTCGCCAAGGCGGAGTTCCCGGCGGACGCGGTCTACGGGGACGTGGACCGTCCGGAGTTGCGGCTCATCACCTGCGGTGGCCCGCGCACCGGTGACGGATACCTCGACAACGTGATCGTCTTCGCGACGCTCAGCTCCGCGAGCCGCTGACCGTGGGGGCCGCGGGCCCCGGGGCCCGCGGCCTGTCGTGGCCACCCGCCACGCCCACCGCCGACACCTCCCGACCCCCCGGGGATCCCGGGCCGCTGGACCGCACGCCGACGGCCGGGGATCCTTCCCCACGAGTGACCCACGACCATGGAGAGCGTTGAAACGGTCCCGCGAGAAGGCCGCGTCCGAGCTGTTCGCCGCCCTCTACCCGCGCCTCGCCGGCTGGTGCCGCCGTCTGGTCGACGACGACGAGACGGCCCACGAGATCGCCTCGGAGGCGTTCACCCGGCTCTGGGCCCGCTGGACGTCCGTGGCGGAACCCCGCGGTTTCCTCTACGTCACCGCGGCCAACCTCGTCCGGGACCACTGGCGCAAGCTCGAACGCGAACGCCGGGCCGTGCACCGTGCCACCGTGGAGGCCGCCGTCCGCCCGCCGGCCGAACAGGCCGACCCCTCGGTGCGGCTGCTCGTGCAGTCGCTGCCCGAACGACTGCGCGTCCCGATCCTGCTGCACTACTACGCTGACATGCCGATCCGAGAGGTGTCCGTGCTGACCGGGCGCAAGGAAGGAACCATCAAGGCCGATCTCCACGCGGCCCGAGAACTGCTCCGCGCCCATCTGAGGAGAAGCCTTGATCACACACCCTGATGACGGTCCGGGCACCGAACCCGACGACCCCCTCGCGGTCATCCTGCGGCCCTCGTCCGACTACCTCGGCCCGCCCGCCGGCCGCTACGAGGCGATCCGCCGCGGCGCCGCCCGCCGCAGACTGCTGCGCGCGGCGGCCGGGGCCGGTCTGACCTGCGCCGTCGCCGCCCTCGTCGCGCTGCCCCTGCGCATGACCGCACCCGACGCGCCCGTGGCCCCGACCGTCCCGCTCGCTCCGCCGCCGCCCACCAGCGGTCCGACGCCGCGCGGCACTCCGCCGACCGCGCCCGGCCCGTCGGCGTCGCCGTCGTCCGCCACACCTCGCCCCGGCGGGCAGACCCGGACCCACATCCCCAGCACCCGGACCGGCCGGGCCACCGCAGGCCGCGGACCGTCCACGACGCCGCGCCCGACCCTCTCCTCGCCCTCCGCCATACCGACGCCCGACCCCGGCCGGACCATCATCTCCAGGGGCGGCACGCGGCCTTAGCCCACGACCGGCCGGCCTGCCACGGCGGCCCGCCTCACATCCGCGGCCGCTGTCTCGTCATAGGGGCATGAACACGAGAATCCGGTACGCCGGTCTCGGCCTCCTGGCCGTGACCGGGCTGTACACAGGCGTCTGGGCCTACTTCGCCCCGAAGGGCTGGTACGCGGACTTCCCCGGCTTCGGCCTGAGCTGGCTGCCTCAACTGGGCCCCTACAACGAACACCTCGCCAAGGACACCGGGGCCATGTTCCTCGCGCTGGCCCTGCTGACGGCCGTCACCCTGCGCCAGGTGCGCAACGACCGGCTCGTCCGGACGACGGGCGCGGTCTGGCTGGTCTTCGACGCCTTGCACTTCGGCTATCACGTCCAGCATCTCGACATGTACGGGACGCGCGACCAGGTGCTCAACGTCGTGACCCTCTCCGCGCTGCTGCTGGTGTCCGCCCTGCTGGTGACACCGGCCGCGCCGGTACGGAGGGACCGGCCACGGCCCGTACGACAGGACGGCCCACGGTGACCCGGGGCGGCGTACGGGGACGTGGGGGACGATGGGGACGAGCGGGAGGCACGGCATGCGCGTAGCGGTGGCAGGCGGCACGGGGCTGGTCGGACGGTACGTGGTCGAGGAACTGGCCGCGGCGGGGCACGAGCCGGTGGTGCTGGCGAGATCGCGGGGCGTGGACCTCGTGACGGGCGCCGGACTCGACGCGGCCGTCGCGGGCGCGGACGCGGTCGTCGACGTGAGCAACGTGATCACCATGAGCGGGAGGAAGGCCGTCTCGTTCTTCGACAGCGTCGGGCGCAACCTGCTGGACGCGGGGGAACGGGCCGGGGTGCGGCACCACGCCGTGCTGTCGATCGTCGGCGTGGACCGGGTCGGCCTCGGCTACTACCAGGGCAAGCTGCGTCAGGAGGACGTGGTGAGGAACGGGCGGACACCGTGGACGGTGCTGCGCGCCACCCAGTTCCACGAGTTCGCGGAGCAGACCCTCGACCGCGTCCCGGGGCCGCTCGCGGTGGTGCCCCGGATGCGGACGCGGCCGGTCGCGGCCCGTGAGGTGGCCCAGCACCTCGTGCGGCTCGTCCTGGCACCGGCGCAGGGCATGGCCCCCGAGCTCGCCGGGCCGCGGGTCGAGCAACTCGTCGACATGGTGGGCCGGCTGCTGCGGGCCCGGAGCCGGCGACGGCTGCTGCTGCCGGTGAGGATGCCCGGTGCCACGGGCGCCGCCATGACGGGCGACGGTCTGCTCCCGGCCGGGCCCGGTCCCCGGGGCACCGGGACCTTCGACGCGTGGCTCGCCTCGTACGTCGCCCAGCACGTCGCCCAGGGAGGATGACGACACCGTGTCCACACCACCCGGGCCCGCGCGGGACTCCGACCCCACCCTCGGCTCCCTGCTGGCCGAACGCCGTCGGCTGCTCAACCTCGGCTACCGCATGCTCGGTTCCGTCCAGGACGCCGAGGACGTGGTGCAGGAGACGTACGCCCGTTGGTACGCCCAGCCCGAGGCGGCGCAGCGGGAGATCGGCACGCCGCTGGCGTGGCTGACCCGGGTCGCCTCCCGGATCTGCCTCGACCATCTCGCGTCGGCGCGCGTCCGCCGTGAGCGCTACACCGGGGAGTGGCTGCCCGAGCCCCTGCGGGACGGCACCGTGTGGACCAGCGCGGGCCGTGCCGGCGAGGCCGATCCGGCCGACCGGATCACCCTCGACGAATCGGTCGGCATGGGGATGCTCGTGGTCCTGGACACGGTCACTCCCGCGGAACGCGTCGCCTTCGTCCTGCACGACGTCTTCGGTCTGCCGTTCACCGAGATCGCCGAGACGGTGGGCCGCACCCCCGCGGCCTGCCGCCAGTTGGCCGCCTCGGCGCGCAGACGTCTCGCCGACCGGAGGCCCGTCGGCCGGCCGGCGGACGAACACCGGCGGGTCGTCTCGGCGTTCCGCGAGGCGTGCGAGACCGGTGACCTCGACGCGCTCGTCGCCCTCCTCGACCCGGGCGTCGAGTCGCGCAGCGACGGCGGCGGCAGGGTACGCGCGGCCCTGCGTCCGGTCGTCGGCCGGGACAAGGTGGCCCGCCTCTTCGTCGGTCTCATGCGCAAGGATCCCGGGATGGAACTCGTCGAGGAGGACGTGAACGGCCTTCCCGGCGTGACGGTCCGCATCGCCGGTACCACCGTCGCGGTCGTGGCCACCGATGTGCGCGACGGGCTGGTCACCGGTCTGTGGATGGTGCTCAACCCGGACAAGCTGCACGCCTGGACCGATGCCGATGCCGATGCCGAAACCGGGGCCGGCACCGGTGGAGCGTCGGGCTGAGCCCGTGCCCGGACCCTGGCCGGTCGCGGTCGTGGCCGGCTCAGCCCCGGCCCGCCCGGTCCTCGCTCAACAGCGCGCCCAGCGTGGCGACGCGGTTCGTGGTGATCGAGTCGACGCCGAGGTCGAGCAGCCGACGCATGGAGCGCCGGGTGTCCGGGGTCCACACCGACAGCAGATGTCCGCCGTGGTGCACCCGGGCGGCGAGGTCCCGGTCGACCAGCGTGAAGCGGTAGTTGAGCCAGCGCGGCCGTACGGCGTCGAGCAGGGCCGGGCGCGGCGGCGCGAGCGTCGTCCAGGTCAGGGCGATCTCCGCGGCGGGGTCGGCGGCGCGCACCGCCAGCATGGCCGGGGCGCCCGCGCAGTAGTACACGCGCTCCTCGGCGCCGCACGAGCGGACGACGTCGACGATCCGGCGGACGGCCCGGGTGTCGGGGCCGCCCGGCAGGTCGACCATGACCCGGCTGTCACCGGTCGCCGCGAGGGCCGCTTCGAGCGTCGGCACCCCGTCGTCGGTGAGGCCGCGCACCTCGTCCGCGGAGAGCGCCCGCAGCGGCCGCTCCTGTCCCCACAGCCGCTTCAGCGTCTCGTCGTGCAGCAGTACGGGCACGTCGTCACGGGTGAGCCGTACGTCGATCTCCACCGCGTCCGCGCCCCGGCGGAGCGCGGAACGCAGGGAGTCGATCGTGTTCTCGCGGACGCGATAGGGGTCGCCGCGATGGGCTACGGCGGTCACGGTGCGCATGGGCCCATTGTGCACGGGGCGCATGACACGGCGGGGCGGATCGGGCAGTGGGCCCCCGGAGGCGCGGGGGCCCGTGGCGCCGTGGGTCAGGGTGCGAGCCAGGCCGCGGTGTACGTGTCGATCTCCTCGGCGATCCGGGCCTTGCTGGCCGGGTCGAGGAAGGACGCCTCGACGGCGTTCCTGGCGAGCGCGGCGAGACCCGTCTCGTCGAGTTCGAGGAGGCGGGCGGCGACCGCGTACTCGTTGTTGAGGTCGGTGCCGAACATCGGCGGGTCGTCGGAGTTGATGGTGACGAGGACCCCGGCGCGGGTGAACTCCTTTATGGGGTGCTCGTCGAGCGTGCGGACCGCGCGGGTGGCGATGTTGGAGGTCGGGCAGACCTCCAGGGCGATGCGGTGCTCGGCGAGGTGCGCGAGCAGCTTCGGGTCCCGGGCGGAACTCGTGCCGTGCCCGATGCGCTCGGCCCGCAGGTCGTTGAGCGCGTCCCACACGGTCTCCGGCCCGGTCGTCTCACCGGCGTGCGGCACCGACCGCAGTCCGGCGGCGATGGCCCGGTCGAAGTACGGCTTGAACTGGGGCCGAGGTACGCCGATCTCGGGTCCGCCGAGTCCGAAGGAGACGAGCCCCTCGGGGCGCACCCGGTCCTCGGTCGCGAGCCGTACCGTCTCCTCGGCCGCCTCCAGGCCGGCCTCGCCGGGAATGTCGAAGCACCAGCGCAGAACGACCCCGAACTCGGCCTCGGCGGCCTTGCGGGCGTCCTCGATCGCCTCCATGAAGGCGAGTTCGTCGATGCCGCGGCGGGTGGAGGAGTAAGGGGTGATGGTCAGCTCGGCGTAGCGGACCTGCTGCCGTGCCATGTCCCGCGCGACCTCGTAGGTCAGCAGCCGGACGTCCTCGGGGGTGCGCACGAGGTCGACGACGGACAGGTACACGTCGATGAAGTGCGCGAAGTCCGTGAACGTGAAGTAGTCCGCGAGCGCCTCGGGGTCGGTCGGCACCCGGGAGTCGGGGTGACGGGCGGCGAGGGCGGAGACGATGCGCGGCGAGGCGGATCCGACGTGGTGCACATGCAGTTCGGCCTTGGGCAGTCCGGCGATGAAGGCGTGCAGATCTCGGGCTTCGCGGTGATCGGTCAAGGGGTCCCTCCCCGGGAACGGCGCCCCCGGAGCAGGGTCGGGGGACGCGGGTGATCGGCTGATCGGTGACTCGGGGATCATCGTAGGCGGCGGCCCGCGCGGTGTGGGCCGGGGCCCGTAGCATGACGGGACGCACGACAGAGGGGGACCCATGTCCGACGACGCGCAGGTGCCACAGGCGCCGCGGGACGCCGCCGGGACGCCGTGGGCGTCCCCGGACCACGGGGCCACGCCGTCGCGGCCGGCCGGCGCGGCACCGGCCGCGGAGCCCGAGGACGCGATACCCGCGGCGGGCCCCGCGCCCGTGTTCCCCGCCGGGTCCCCGGCCGTGGCGTACGACGGCGCGGCGGACCCCCGGCCCGGGGCCGCCGCCGAGGCCGGCCGGGTCCCTCTGGACAAGGCCCCCGCCGCGCGCCCGCCAGAGCCCAACCCCTGGGCTCCGCCCGCGGACCCGGCCCCGTCCCGCTTCGGCGGCGCTCCCGCGTCGCCCACGTCCGGCCCCGGGCCGTCCACGTCGGCGTCGGTGCACGACCAGCCGACGATGGCCGCCTTCCCCGGCACGGGCGGTCCGGCCGGGCCGGTCTCCCCGTCCTGGGACAACCCCTTCGCGCCCCCCGGCGGCCACCCGCCCCACCCGCGGCCGGCCGGCGGGGAGCCGGTCCCGCCGCCGCCCATCGCGCCCGACGGCCCCGGCCAGGCGCCGTACGGCTATGCCTACGGCTACCCGACGTACGGCGCGCCCGGAGCAGGCCCAGTGGGCGCACCCGGTTACCCCGGCTACCCCGGCGCACCCGGTCACCCGGGTACGGCCGGCTACGGCTGGCCCGCGATGCCCCTCCCGCCGAGCAACGGCATGGGCACCGCCGGGCTGGTGGTCGGCATCATCTCGGCCGTCGTGTTCTGCCTCTGGCCCGTGGCCTTCGTGCTGGGCGTCCTCGGTGTGGTCTTCGGTGTGGTGGGCCGCCGCAGGGCCCGCCGGGGCGAGGCGACGAACCCGGGGCAGGCGCTGGCCGGGATCATCTGCGGAGCCGTCGGTGTCGTCCTGAGCATCGGGATGGTCGTGGTCTTCTTCTTCCTGCCGGACGACAGCAGCGGCGGCGACTCCCCCTTCACCGGCGACGACGGGTACTCCACCTCGTTCTCCGTGCCGCGCTGAACGGGGCGGCACCGGCCGCCGTCCGCCCCCTCCCGCCGGACCGGCGGGAGGCGTCAGTCCCGGGCGAGTCGCTCGCGCGCCGCCATCAAGGCGAATCCCAGCAGGTTCGGTCCCCGCCACCGCCCGGGATCCGAGGCCCGTTCGTCGTCCGCCGCGAGCCCGATGCCCCACACGCGGTCCATGGGGCTGGCCTCGACCAGCACCCGCTCACCCGTGCCCAGCAGGAACGCGCGCAGTTCGGGATGCGCGGCGAACTTGTGGACGCTGCCCTCGACCACGACGGCGAACCGCTCCCGCTCCCACACGGAGTCGTCGAAGTCCCGCACGAGCCGGCCCGCCTTCTTGGCGAGGGCGGGATTCGGTGCCTCCAGCGCGCGCCGCTCGGCCGCCGTGTCCCCGAAGAGCCGCGCCTTGCCGGCCATCATCCAGTGCTCGGCCGTCGCGTAGGAGACACCGTCGACCACGAAGGGCGACGGCCACCACTGGCTCAGGCAGCCCGCGCCCACCTGGCGGTCCCGCCGCGGCCGGTGTCCCCAGAAGTGCAGGTACTTGACGCGCGTCCCCGATTCGACCGCGCTGACCAGCGCTTCCCAAGAATCGATCTTCCCCATGCACGCGAGTCTGGCATCCACCACTGACACTCCGTCCCCCCTTTTCCGTGGCGACTCGACACCTGGTCGACAGATTCCGTCGCGTAACCAAAAGGCAACAACGGAATCACTTGTTGGAGTCCCTTTGCTCTGTCAGGATCGGCACTCAAATCGAGCTGGAGCCACGCCGACCCCGCGGCAAGGGGGCGGACGGCGGAGGAGAGCGACATGCACAATCCGGGCCATCGCTTCCAGGCGCAGGACCGTTTCGCCGACGGCGCGCAGTACATCGCGGGCCGGCCGGCCAAGGGCACCTCCGGTCGCACGCACGCGGTCGTCGACCCCGCCACCGGCGACGAGGTCTACACGTACGAGCTGGCCGGCACCGCCGACGTGGACGCGGCCGTGGCCGCCGCCCGCGCGGCGTTCCCCGGCTGGGCGGGCGCCACCCCCGGCGAGCGCTCCGACTCCCTGCACCGCTTCGCCGCCGTACTGGCCGACCGCGCCGAGGAGTTCGCCCGCGCGGAGTCCCTCCAGTGCGGCAAGCCGCTGAAGCTCACCCGGGAGTTCGACGTCCCGGGGACCATCGACAACACCGCGTTCTTCGCGGGCGCGGCCCGGCATCTGCAGGGCCAGTCGGCGGGCGAGTACTCCGGCGACCACACCTCCTACGTACGCCGTGAACCCATCGGCGTCGTCGGCTCCATCGCGCCCTGGAACTACCCCCTCCAGATGGCCGCCTGGAAGATCCTCCCGGCCGTCGCCGCCGGCAACACGATCGTCCTCAAGCCGGCCGAACTCACCCCGCTGACCTCGCTCCTGTTCGCCGAGGCGGCCACGGAGGCGGGGATCCCGGACGGGGTGATCAACATCGTCACGGGAGCCGGCCGGGACGCGGGCGAACACCTCGTCGGCCACCCCGACGTCGCCATGACCTCCTTCACCGGGTCCACCGCCGTCGGCAAGCGGGTCGCCGAGATCGCCACCGCGACCGTCAAGCGGCTCCACCTGGAGCTGGGCGGCAAGGCCCCCTTCGTGGTCTTCGACGACGCGGACCTGGAGGCGGCCGTGCACGGCGCGGTCGCCGGATCGCTCATCAACACCGGGCAGGACTGCACGGCCGCCACCCGCGCGTACGTGCAAAGGCCCCTCTACGAGGAGTTCGTCCGCCAGGCGGCCGACCTCATGGCGAGCGTCCGCCTCGGCGACCCGTTCGCCGCCGGGACCGACCTGGGCCCGCTGATCTCGCACGCGCAGCGCGACCGGGTGGCCGGATTCGTCGACCGGGCCCGCGGCTACGCGCGCGTGGTCACCGGCGGAGAGATCCCGCGGGAGCTCAAGGCCGGTGCGTACTACCGCCCCACCCTCGTCGCCGACGCGCCCCAGGACAGCGAGATCGTGCAGTCGGAGATCTTCGGTCCCGTCCTGGTGGTGCTCCCCTTCGACAGCGACGACGAGGGGATCCGGCTCGCCAACGACACCCCCTACGGTCTCGCCGCCTCCGCGTGGAGCCGGGACGTGTACCGGGCCAATCGCGCGACCCGCGAGATCAAGGCGGGGTGCGTCTGGGTCAACGACCACATTCCGATCATCAGCGAGATGCCGCACGGCGGATACAAGGCGTCCGGCTTCGGCAAAGACATGTCGGCGTACTCGTTCGAGGAGTACACCCAGATCAAGCACGTCATGTTCGACAACACCGCGGTGGCCAGGAAGGACTGGCACCGCACGATCTTCGGGGACCGCTAGCACAACGGTCCGCCCCGTCCGTGGCCGAGACCTCCCGAAAGGGCAGCACGCGCATGAAGCAGTACGAGCCCGACCGCCTGACACCGGCCGAAGCGGCCGCCGTGCGGCGCAGCTTCCGCACCGGACGGGCCGCCATGACCCGCCGTTCCCTGCTGCGCGCCTCCGCGGGCGGCGCGCTCGCGGTGGGGGGACTGGGGGCGCTGAGCGCCTGCGGGATCCCCGCGGCCGGCAAGACCCAGGGTGGTGTGTCCGCCGACGACCACTCGGCCAAGGAGAAGGTCGTCGACTTCTCCAACTGGCCCGAATACATCGACACGGACGACAGCGGCAAGCACCGTCCCACGCTCGACACCTTCAGCAAACGGACCGGGATCCAGGTCAAGTACACCGAGGACATCAACGACAACGACGAGTTCTTCGGCAAGATCCAGCCGCAGCTCGCCGCGGGCCAGGCCACCGGCCGGGACCTCGTCGTGCTCACCGACTGGCTGGCCGCCCGCATGATCCGGCTGGGCTACGTCCAGAAACTGGACGCCTCCCATCTGCCGCACGCCTTCGCCAACCTGTCGGACCAGTTCCGCGCCCCCGACTGGGACCCCGGGCGCGCCTACTCGTACCCGTGGCAGGGCATCTCGACCGTCATCGCGTACAACAAGAAGGCGCTCGACGGCGTCGAGGTGAAGTCGGTCTCCGACCTGCTCGACAACCCCAAGCTCAAGGGCCGCGTCGGCTTCCTGACCGAGATGCGCGACAGCGTCGGCATGACCATGCTCGACATGGGCAAGGACCCGGCGAAGTTCACGGACGACGACTACGACGCGGTGATCGCCCGCCTCCAGAAGGCCGTCGACAAGGGGCAGATCCGCCGCTTCACCGGCAACGACTACACGTCCGACCTCAGCAAGGGCGACTTCGCCGCGTGCGTCGCCTGGGCGGGCGACATCGTGCAGCTCCAGGCGGACAGTCCCGACGTCGGCTACGTGATCCCCGACAGCGGATACATGACGTCGACCGACAACATGCTCATCCCGAACAAGGCGCGTCACAAGACCAACGCGGAGCGGCTCATCGACTACTACTACGAGCTGGAGCCGGCCGCCGAACTCGCCGCCTACATCAACTACGTGAGCCCGGTCGCGGGAGTGCAGCCCTATCTCGCCAAGATCGACAAGTCGGCGGCGGACAACCCGCTGATCGTTCCCGACAAGGCCATGCAGGCCAAGTCCCATGCCTTCCGCTCACTGAGCTCGAAGGAAGAGACGGCCTATCAGCAGAAGTTCGCGAAGCTCACAGGGGCGTGACGACGATGAACACCACGGACAACAGCGGCGACGTCCGCCTCTCCGGTATCAGCAAGACCTACGGCTCCTTCACCGCCGTGCAACCGCTCGACCTGACCGTGCCGCAGGGTTCGTTCTTCGCCCTGCTCGGTGCCTCCGGCTGCGGCAAGACCACCACCCTGCGCATGATCGCGGGACTGGAGGAACCCTCCTCCGGCACCGTGTTCCTCGGCGACCAGGAGGTCACCCGTCTGCCGCCCTACAAGCGGCCGGTGAACACCGTCTTCCAGTCCTACGCCCTCTTCCCGCACCTCGACATCTTCGAGAACGTCGCCTTCGGCCTGCGCCGGCGCGGCATCAAGTCGGTGAAGAAGCAGGTCGGCGACATGCTCGACCTCGTCCAGCTCGGCGAGCAGGCGCGGAAGAAGCCGCACCAGCTCTCCGGCGGCCAGCAGCAGCGCGTCGCGGTGGCCCGCGCACTGATCAACCACCCCAAGGTGCTGCTCCTCGACGAGCCGCTCGGCGCCCTCGACCTCAAACTGCGCCGTCAGATGCAGCTGGAGCTCAAGCGCATCCAGACCGAGGTCGGCATCACCTTCGTGCACGTCACGCACGACCAGGAGGAGGCCATGACCATGGCCGACACGGTCGCCGTGATGAACGCGGGCCGTGTCGAGCAGCTCGGCGCCCCCGCCGACCTCTACGAGAACCCGAACACCACCTTCGTCGCGAACTTCCTCGGCACCTCGAACCTCATCGAGGCCGAGGTCGACTCCCGCAACGGCGAGGACATCGTGCTGAGGGCCGGCGGCGGCAAGCTCGTGCTGCCCGAGGCCCGCTGCGCGGCGCCCACGACGACCGGCGGCAAGGTCCTGGTCGGCGTCCGCCCCGAGAAGATCTCGCTCACCCACGCCGACGACGCCGGTGAGATCCCGGCCGGCCGCAACCGCATCACCGGCAAGATCGCCGACTCCAGCTTCATCGGCGTCTCCACGCAGTACGTCATCGACAGCGCCGTCTGTCCCGAGTTCGAGGTCTACGCCCAGAACATCGACCGCGACCCCCGGCTCACCCCCGGCGCCGACGTCGTCCTGCACTGGAGCCCGGCCCACACCTTCGGGCTGGACGCGGCGCAGGACATCGACGCGGGTGTGGAGAGCGTCGAGGAGGAGGCCGCCTGATGGCCACCGTCACCGAGGCACCGCCTCACGCGCCGCAGCCGGACAGCAAGCCGCCCCGCAGACGCGGCCGCCTCGTCCCGTACTGGCTGCTCCTGCCCGGCATCCTGTGGCTGCTGGTCTTCTTCGCGCTGCCGATGGTCTACCAGGCCTCCACGTCCGTGCAGACGGGCTCCCTGGAGGAGGGCTTCAAGGTCACCTGGCACTTCCAGACCTACTGGAACGCGCTGTCCGACTACTGGCCGCAGTTCCTGCGTTCGGTGCTCTACGCCGGCGCCGCCACCATCCTGTGCCTGCTGCTCGGCTACCCGCTGGCCTACCTGATCGCCTTCCGGGCCGGCCGCTGGCGCAACGTCGTGCTGATCCTGGTCATCGCGCCGTTCTTCACCAGCTTCCTGATCCGCACGCTCGCCTGGAAGACCATCCTCGCGGACGGCGGTCCGGTCGTCGGCGCCCTCAACACGCTGCACGTCCTGGACGTCACCAACTGGCTCGGCTTCACCGCGGGCGACCGGGTGCTGGCCACCCCGCTCGCGGTGGTCTGCGGTCTGACGTACAACTTCCTGCCGTTCATGATCCTGCCGCTCTACACCTCGCTGGAGCGCATCGACGGACGGCTGCACGAGGCGGCCGGCGACCTGTACGCGAAGCCGTTCACCACCTTCCGCAAGGTCACCTTCCCGCTGTCGATGCCCGGAGTGGTCTCCGGGACGCTGCTCACCTTCATCCCGGCCAGCGGCGACTACGTCAACGCGGACCTGCTCGGCTCCACGGACACCCGCATGGTCGGCAACGTCATCCAGACGCAGTTCCTGCGGATCCTCGACTATCCGACGGCCGCGGCGCTCTCCTTCATCCTCATGGCCGCGATCCTCATCATGGTCACGCTCTACATCCGCAAGTCCGGGACGGAGGATCTGGTCTAAATGGCCTTCGTACGCTGGTTCAAGAGGAATCTCGTCGTCATCGCGGGACTGGTCACCCTCGGATATCTGCTGCTGCCGAACGTGATCGTCACGGTGTTCTCCTTCAACAAGCCGAAGGGGCGCTTCAACTACGAGTGGCAGCAGTTCTCCACGGACGCCTGGCGCGATCCGTGCGGGGTCGCCGACATGTGCGGCTCGCTCTCCCTGAGCCTCCAGATCGCCGTCTGGGCGACCCTCGGGGCCACCGTCCTCGGCACGATGATCGCCTTCGCGCTGGTCCGCTACCGCTTCCGGGCGCGCGGCGCGGTGAACTCGCTGATCTTCCTGCCGATGGCGATGCCCGAGGTCGTGATGGCCGCGTCGCTGCTGACGCTCTTCCTCAACCTGGGCGCCCAGCTGGGCTTCTGGACGATCCTGATCGCCCACATCATGTTCTGCCTCAGCTTCGTCGTGACGGCCGTCAAGGCGCGCGTGATGTCGATGGACCCGCGCCTGGAGCAGGCGGCCCAGGACCTGTACGCGGGTCCGGTGCAGACCTTCCTGCGGGTCACCCTGCCCATCGCCGCCCCCGGGATCGCCGCGGGCGCGCTGCTCGCCTTCGCGCTCTCCTTCGACGATTTCATCATCACCAATTTCAACGCGGGCTCGACCGTCACCTTCCCCATGTTCGTCTGGGGTTCGGCACAGCGCGGAACGCCCGTTCAGATCAACGTCATCGGTACGGCCATGTTCGTCGTCGCCGTACTGTTCGTCCTGGTCGGAATGGTCATAGGCAATCGCCGCAACAGGCAAAAGGCGTAATCGCAAGTAACTCGTTGGGAGTTGAAATCATGGCCCCGAGCGCCATGACCCGTTGGACCGCGTCCCTCTCCGAAGCGCAGCCGGTCCCGTACTGGCTGGACGACCCCGGCAAGCCCCGCCCCGAGTCCGCCCTCACCGGCGCCGAGAGCTGTGACCTGCTCGTCGTCGGCGGCGGCTACAGCGGACTGTGGACCGCCCTGCTCGCCAAGGAGCGCGATCCGGCACGCGAGGTGGTGCTCCTGGAGGGCCGCGAGGTGGGCTGGGCCGCCTCGGGCCGCAACGGCGGGTTCTGCGCCGCGTCGCTGACCCACGGCCTGGCCAACGGGCTCACCCGCTGGCCGGACGAGATCGGGAAGCTGGAGGAACTGGGCGCCCGCAATCTCGACGCGATCGAGGAGGCCGTCTCCCGCTACGGCCTCGACTGCGACTTCGAGCGCACCGGCGAGATCGACGTCGCCACCGAGCCGCACCAGGCCGAGGAACTCCGGGAGTGGTACGAGGAACTGCGCGGCCGGGGCCTCGCGGACGGCGTGGAGTTCCTGGACGCCACGGCGGTCCGCGGCCAGGTCGACTCGCCGACCTTCCTCGCCGGCCTGTACGACCGCCGCGGCGTCGCCATGCTGCATCCCGCCAAGCTCGCCTGGGGTCTCAAGCGCGCCTGCCTGCGGCTCGGGGTGCGGGTGTACGAGCACACGCCCGCGCTCGAACTGAAGGCGCACGGCGCAGGTATGGCCGTACGGACCCCCTACGGCTCCGTCCGGGCTCGCCGGGTGGCCCTCGCCACCAACATCTTCCCGAACCTGGTCAGGAGGGTGCGGTCGTACACCGTCCCGGTCTACGACTACGCGCTGATGACCGAGCCGCTGACCGCCGACCAGCTGGCCTCCGTCGGCTGGAAGGACCGCCAGGGGCTGGGGGACTCGGCCAACCAGTTCCACTACTTCCGGCTCTCGTCCGACAACCGGATCCTGTGGGGCGGCTACGACGCGATCTACCCGTACGGCGGCCGGGTGCGTGCCGAGTACGACGACCGCCCGGAGACCTACGCGAAGCTCGCCGGGCACTTCTTCACCTGCTTCCCGCAGCTGGAGGGCGTCCGTTTCACGCACGCCTGGGGCGGCGCCATCGACACCTGCTCCCGCTTCTCGGCCTTCTTCGGCACCGCGCACCGGGGGCGGGTCGCGTACGCGGCCGGCTACACGGGGCTCGGGGTGGGCGCGACCCGGTTCGGCGCGGACGTGATGCTCGACCTGCTGGCGGGGGAGCGCACGGAGCGCACCGAGCTGGAGATGGTCCGCAGGAAGCCGCTGCCGTTCCCGCCCGAGCCGTTCGCCTGGACGGGCATCGCGCTCACCAAGTGGTCGCTGGCGCGGGCGGACACGCACGGCGGGCGGCGCAACCTGTGGCTGAAGGCCATGGACAGGCTGGGACTGGGCTTCGACAGCTGAGACCCGGGCCGACGCCCCCTGACCCGTTGATCACCGGGGCGCTTCGGAGCGCCGTTGATCCACAGGCGTACGCCCAGCTCACCCACTGTGATCCGGTTCACCACTACGGGATGGCCGAACCCGCGTAATGCCCGGCCCGAACCTCCCTCTCCCCTCTGACGCGACCAGCGTCGACCTGAGGAGAGAGGGAGGTTCCGCCATGACAGGGGCCAAGACGGCGGTCGAGTGGCTGGCATCCGTGGCGCCGGATCCCGACGCCTGCCGCTGGGAATGGGAACGCAACCCGGCGGGGGTCGCGCTGCTGCCGGCCGGCCGCCTCTGGGACGTACTGATCCTGCCGGGCCGGCTCGGCTACCCCACGCTCGACGTACTCACCCGGGTGATCGACCAGCCGGGACCGGTGCTCGTCGACTTCGGCGACGCCCGGATGGGCTTCTTCGTGCCCCCGGGCACCGCGGCGCGCTGGCTCGGCACGGGGGTGCGCACGGCGGGGCACGGCACCTGGATCGTGGTCCCGTACCCGGGACGGCTGACCGGCGGGGTCCGCTGGCTGGTCCCGCCGGACGGCACCGGAACGCTCACCGATCCGGCGCTGCTGGAGCTGGCCATGCACGAGGCGGCCGCGGGTCTGGCCGGGAGCGAGGGCCGATAGGGGCGCCGGGGACGGACCCGGCCGCCCGCGGAAGCCGCGCCGTTCGGCAGAGGTCTTGACAACCGGATTGGTCTGGACCAGGTTGGGCGCGCTCCACCCTCCTGAATCCCCCCATGCCTGGAGGCAGTTGTGGAACGCACCGAACACCGGGGCCCCAACAGACCGCTCCCGCTCCGCCGGAGGCTGCTCGCCGTCTGCACGGCCACCCTGCTGGCGCTGCCCGGCCTCGCCGCGCTCTCGACGGCCGCCCGCGCGGCCGACGCGGACCTGGTCAGGAACGGCGGCTTCGAGACCGGCCTCGACGGCTGGACCTGTACGGCGGGCGCCGCGGTGAAATCGCCCGTGAGGAGCGGCGGTTCGGCGCTGCAGGCGACCCCGGCCGGCAGCGACAACGCGCAGTGCTCACAGACGGTGACCGTCAAGCCCGACTCCTCGTACACCCTCGCCGGATACGTCCGGGGCAGCTACGTCTACCTCGGAGCGAGCGGCACCGGCACCACCGACGTCTCCACCTGGACCCAGTCCGCGCCCGACTGGCAGCGCCTGACCACCACCTTCCGCACCGGCCCGTCGACCACCCGCGTCACGATCTACACCCACGGCTGGTACGGCACCGGCGCGTACTACGCCGACGACCTCTCCCTCGTCGGTCCCGGCGCCGACGCGGGGCAGCCCCCGGCCGCGCCCACCGGCCTGACGGTCGGCACCGTCTCCTCCTCGACGGTCGCCCTGTCCTGGTCCCCGGTGACCGGCGCGACGGGTTACGCCCTCTACCGGGACGGGGCCAGGATCCAGACGGCCACCGGGACATCGGCCACCGTGGGCGGCCTCACGCCCTCCACGGCGTACGCCTTCCAGGTCGCCGCGACGAACGACGCCGGCGAGTCCGCGAAGTCGGCCACGGTGACGGCGAGAACCTCGGCGGGCTCCGGCCCCTCGACCGGCCTTCCCCCGCACGCCCTCGTCGGCTACCTCCACGCGAGCTTCGCCAACGGCTCCGGCTACACCCGCATGGCCGACGTCCCCGACAGCTGGGACGTCATCGACCTGGCCTTCGGCGAACCGACCTCCACCACCTCCGGAGACATCCGCTTCAACCGCTGCCCGGTCACCGAATGCCCCACCGTCGAGAGCGACGCCGACTTCAAGGCGGCGATCAAGGCCAAGCAGGCCGCGGGCAAGAAGGTGCTGATATCGATCGGCGGCCAGAACGGCCAGGTCCAGCTGACCACGGCGGCCGCCCGCGACACCTTCGTCTCCTCCGTCTCGAAGATCATCGACACCTACGGCCTCGACGGCCTGGACATCGACTTCGAGGGTCACTCGCTCTCGCTGGACGCGAGCGACACGAACTTCAAGAGCCCGACGACACCGGTGATCGTGAACCTGATCTCCGCGCTGAGGACCCTGAAGGCCAAGTACGGCTCCGGGTTCGTCCTCACGATGGCTCCCGAGACCTTCTTCGTCCAGCTCGGCTACCAGTACTACGGCACGGGCAAGTGGGGCGGCCAGGACCCGCGGGCCGGCGCGTACCTCCCGGTGATCTACGCCCTGCGCGACGACCTCACGCTGCTGCACGTCCAGGACTACAACTCCGGCCCGATCATGGGCCTCGACAACCAGTACCACTCCATGGGCGGCGCCGACTTCCACATCGCCATGACCGACATGCTGCTCACCGGCTTCCCGGTCGCGGGGGACACCGGCAACGTCTTCCCGCCGCTGCGCCCCGACCAGATCGCCATCGGCATGCCGGCCTCGGTGAACGCGGGCAACGGCTACGTGTCACCGGCGGAGGCGGACAAGGCGCTGGACTGTCTGACGAAGCGGACCAACTGCGGCTCGTACGCGACCCACGGCACCTGGCCCGCACTGCGCGGCCTGATGACGTGGTCGGTCAACTGGGACCGGTTCGCGGGCTGGGAGTTCCAGCGGAACTTCGACGGCTACTTCGGCTGACGCCCCGGTCGAGGAAGAGGGCCGACACCGTGAGCAGCACGACGCCCAGGCACCAGCTCGCCAGGACGTCCAGCGGCCAGTGGTACCCGCGGCGGACCAGGCCGAGGGCGACCGCCAGGTTCAGGGCGAGGCAGAGCCCCAGCAGCCCGCGGCGGGCGCGGGCGGTACGGAGCCGGGGGAGGAGGAGCAGGGTCGCGCCGCCGTAGGCGACGACGGCCGTCGCGGTGTGACCCGAGGGGTAGAAGCCCGTGCCCGGGCCCATGACCGGTGGGCCCGGGCGGGCGACCAGTTCCTTCAGCGGCACGATCACCGCCGGTACGACCGCCATCAGCGCCGCGGCGACGGCCGGCGGCAGCCACCAGCGTTCCCGCCCGGCTGCGCGGGCGGTCAGTGCCACGTACCCGAGGACGACGGCCAGCACCGGGACCGCGACGGGCACGCCGCCCAGGTCGGCGAGGAGTTCCGAGACGCGGTCCGGGTGGACCAGGGAGCGGCTGAGGCGCTCGTCCGCGCGGGCGAGGGGGCCGTGGGCCGCGACCTGCCAGGTGATCAGCGCGAAGAGGGCCGCCGGGAGGCCGAGGAGGCCCAGGAGTCCGGGAAGGCCGAGGAGGAAGGTCGGCCGCCCCGGAACAGGGGGGGTGGTGTGGGGGGGGGCCTCGCGGACCGGTGGGAGCGGGGCCCGGGGGGGGTGGGGGGGGGGGGGTGGCGGTTGGGGGTGGGTTTCGGTGGGGGTAAAAAC
>NZ_JBHWEL010000031.1:0-34274 GCF_042734135.1 Streptomyces sp. NPDC059668
CCGGGCGGGCGCCAAACCCCCCCCCGCCCGGGCGTTCGAGGACGAGCCCTTCGGGCGACGCGGGGGTCCAGGAGGGTCAGCGGCCCGCCTCCTTCGACACCAGGGCCACCGCCTCCTCCACCTCGTCCGTGAGGTGGAAGAGGAGAAGGTCCTTCTCGGAGGCCTTGCCCTGGGCGATGAGCGTGTTCTTGAGCCAGTCGACGAGGCCGCCCCAGTACTCCGTCCCGAAGAGGACGATCGGGAAGCGGGTCACCTTCTGGGTCTGGACGAGGGTGAGGGCCTCGAAGAGTTCGTCGAGGGTGCCGAGCCCACCGGGCAGCACCACGAACCCTTGGGCATATTTAACAAACATCATTTTTCGGACGAAGAAATATCGGAAATTAAGTCCGATATCGACGTACTGGTTCAGCCCCTGCTCGAAGGGAAGTTCGATGCCGAGGCCGACGGAGATCCCCTTGGCCTCGCACGCGCCCTTGTTGGCGGCCTCCATCGCGCCGGGCCCACCCCCCGTGATGACGGCGAAGCCGGCCTCGACCAGCCCCCGTCCGAGCGCGACCCCCGCCTCGTACTCGGGAGAGTCCACCGGCGTCCGGGCGGAGCCGAACACACTGATCGCGGCCGGGAGTTCGGCGAGCGTGCCGAAGCCTTCGATGAACTCCGACTGGATGCGCAGGACCCGCCAGGGGTCGGTGTGCACCCAGTCCGAGGGCCCGCCGGCGTCCAGCAGCCGCTGGTCCGTGGTGCTCGCCTGGACCTGGCCCCGCCTGCGCAGCACCGGACCCAGCCGCTGCTCCTCCGGTGGCCGCTTCTTGCCCTCGGGGTTGCCAGTAGCCATGTGCGCTCCCTCCGCTTGCAATTGTTCAGCCCCAGCGTAGATCTCAGGGGGTTACGGAGGGGGGACATGCGCATGTCCGCCGCGCACCGCGGCGGTGCGCACCCTCGTCAGGAGGCCAGCCAGGCCCGCAGCCGCTCCTCGGCCTCGGGGACGGCCGAGGCCCGCACCCGCTCGTCCTCCTTGTGCGCGAGCAGCGGGGCGCCGGGCCCGTAGTTCACCGCGGGCACCCCGAGCGCGCTGAAGCGGGCGACGTCCGTCCAGCCGAACTTGGGGCGGGCCTCGCCGCCGACGGCCGCCATGAAGGCCGCGGCGGCCGGGTGGGTCAGGCCGGGACGGGCCCCGCCGGTGTGGTCGTCGACGACGAACTCGTCCACGCCGCAGTCCGCGAAGTAGTCGCGGACGAAGGCCTCCGCCTCCGCCTCGCTGCGGTCCGGCGCGTAGCGGAAGTTGACGACGACGGTGCAGGCGTCGGGGATGACGTTGGTGGCCACGCCGCCCTCGATACGGACGGCGTTGAGGCCCTCGTGGAAGCGGAGGCCGTCCACGACCGGCGTCCTCGGCTCGTACGCGGCGAGCTTCGCCAGGATCGGGGCCGCCGCGTGGATCGCGTTGGAGCCCATCCAGGCACGCGCGGAGTGCGCCCGCTCCCCCTTGGTCCTCAGGAACATCCTGAGCGTGCCCTGGCAGCCGCCCTCCACCTCGCCGTCCGTCGGTTCCAGGAGGATCGCGAAGTCACCCTCCAGCCAGTCGGGGTGGGCCTCCGCCACATGCTTCAGACCGTTCAGGTGGGCGGCGACCTCTTCGTTGTCGTAGAAGACGAAGGTGAGGTCGCGGTTGGGGGCGGGGACCGTGGCCGCGATCCTCAGCTGCACCGCCACTCCCGACTTCATGTCGCAGGTGCCGCAGCCCCACAGGACACCGTCCTCGTCGAGCCGGGAGGGCACGTTGCCGGCGATGGGCACGGTGTCGATGTGACCGGCGAGGATCACCCGCTCGGGCCGCCCCAGGTTCGTCCGTGCCACGACGTTGTTGCCGTACCGGTCGACCGTGAGGTGCGGCAGGGCGCGCAGGGCGTCCTCGATGGCGTCCGCGAGGAGCTTCTCGCCGCCGCTCTCGGAGGGGAAGTCGACGAGCCGCGCGGTGAGCTCGGCGGCGTCCAGCGTGAGGTCAAGTGGGGTGTCGGCCATGTCCCCGACCCTAGCGTCCCCGCGATCCCGGTCCCGTCGGCACCGGAAGTCGCGGTCCGCATCACGGTTGTCCACAACCTCACACCTCGTCAACAGAGTCCTCCAGTACCTTGTACGTCGTGCCAGAGCCCTCCCCCACCCCAGCCCGGCGCGGCCGCCTCCTTCGTTTCGGAGCGGCCGTCGCGGTCCTGTTCGCGCTCGCGGGCTATCTCGCCGTGCAGTACCTCACGGGAGGAGCCGGCACACCGCGCTGCCGGGTCGTCTCGGGCAAGGGCGACGACGCGTCGTACGAGTTCACACCCGAGCAGGCGGTGAACGCGGCGACGATCTCGGCGGTCGGCACCTCCCGCGGCCTGCCCGAGCGCGCCGTGGCCATCGCCCTGGCGACCGCGCTCCAGGAGTCGGGGCTGCACAACATCCGGCACGGCGACCGGGACTCGCTCGGCCTGTTCCAGCAGCGTCCCTCGCAGGGCTGGGGCACGACGAAGCAGATCATGGACCCGACGTACGCGGCCGGCGTGTTCTACGAGCACCTGGCCAAGGTGTCGGGCTACACCCGGCTGCCGCTCACCGTCGCCGCCCAGCGCGTGCAGCGCAGCGGGTATCCGCAGGCGTACGCGAAGCACGAGCCGGACGCCACGATGCTGGCCGCGGCGCTGACCGGCCGCGCGGCGGCCACCCTGACCTGCGAGGGGCGCCCCGGGACGACGCCGCCCGGCGGCCCGGACTCGGTGCGGGCCGCTCTCGTGCGCGACTTCGGGCACGAGGTGCTCCAGGACGCGGGCGCCGACGTCTCCGCCCAGGACGCCTCCCCCGCGCCGGACGGCACGTCGTCGCCGTCCTCGCCCTCGACGGCGTCCGGAGCCGCGTCGGGGGCCCCTTCCTCGACCGTGTCCGCGCGGACCGTCACCGTGCCCGTGCGCAAGGACCCCTCCACCGGGAAGGGTGTGCGCGGCTGGGAGCTGGCGCACTGGGCGGTGGCCAACTCCTCGGCGCTGCACATCGAGCGGGTGTCCTACGCGGGACGGGAGTGGACGGCGGGGCGCAGGGAGGGCGAGTGGCTCAGGTCCGGCGCCCAGGGCGCCCCGGCGGCGAAGGAAGCCGCCACCGAGGTCCGTATCGTCACCGCGCAGTAGTACGGGGCCTCACCCTTCGGGGGGATGCGCGGCGGCGCCCGGCACCGGGACGAGGGGCTTTTCGCGTGAGGATGCCCGAATCCGTCGAATCCCTTGCGGACACAGGGCCGTAAGGATTCAGCAGACTATCCGTTCGGGTGTTTTTTGCCCGTTTTTATCCACAGCAGATTATGCGACGCATTACCAAGTCTTTACGTCGGGTCACCGCAACCTTCGCGGGTTTCGAGCGGTAGTCACTGCGTCCGAGCCCGGAACGATCACGGCTCGACCGGCAGCCGGCCGGTCGCAGGCCGGCCGTCAACTTCCGGGCGGGTTCGGACACTTCACCGTTCTCTCCCGTCTAAGGAGCATCATGTCCCTCCCCCTGACCCGCCGGATCGCCCGTGCCGCGCTGCTCATCGCGGCGGGAGCGGCGCCCGTGGTCGGTGCGGCCGGCTCCGCCGGCGCGGCGACCGCGCTCCCGGCCACTCCCGACCTCGGCGGGCTCACCGCCCTGGACGGGGCGCACGTCGGCAGCACGGTCGACGGTGCGACGCAGAACGTCACCGGGCTGGCGGGCACGGCCGGCGGCAACGCGGTCAAGAAGGCCGTGCCGGCCGCGGGCAGGACCGGCGGCAAGGTCGCCAAGAAGGCGACGCCGGCCGCGCAGAAGGTGGCCGGGAACACGGCCGGGCAGGCCGGGAGCCTGCTCGGTGACACCGCGAAGACGGCGACCGGCGGTGGCCTGCCGACCGACGCGGTCACCAAGGGCGGCCTGCCGACGGGACAGCTGCCCCTGAAGGGCCTGCCGCTCGGCTGACCTCACGGTCCGAACGGCCTGGACACGGCGGAGGGCCCCGGGAATCCCCCCGGGGCCCTCCGTCGTGTCCGTGAACCGCCGTGTCCGTGAACGCCGCGTCCGTGAACCGCCACGTCCGTGAACCGCTCGTCTTAGAGGCGTTCCACCGCCGCGGCGACCCGCTCGTCCGTCGCGGTCAGCGCCACCCGTACGAACCTGTCGCCCGCCGGGCCGTAGAAGTCGCCCGGGGCGACGAGAATGCCGAGCCGCGCCAGACGGTCCACCGTGTCCCAGCAGGACTCGTCGCGGGTGGCCCACAGGTACAGGCTCGCCTCGCTGTGCTCGATGCGGAAGCCGTGGCGCAGCAGGGCCTCGCGCAGGGCGACGCGGCGGGCGGCGTAGCGCTCACGCTGTTCGCGCACATGGGTGTCGTCCGACAGGGCGGCGACCACGGCGGCCTGGGTGGGCGCGGACGTCATCATGCCGCCGTGCTTGCGGATCTCCAGGAGCTCGCCGAGGACGGCGGGGTCACCGGCGAGGAACGCGGCACGGTAGCCGGCCAGGTTCGAGCGCTTCGAGAGCGAGTGGACCGCGACGATCCCCTCGTACGAGCCGCCGCACACGTCCGGGTGCAGGACCGAGACCGGGTCGGCCTCCCAGCCCAGTTCGAGGTAGCACTCGTCGGAGAAGACCAGGACGCCGTGCTCACGGGCCCAGGCGACGGTCCGGGTGAGTTCCACCGCGGAGAGCACCCGGCCGGTCGGGTTCGACGGGGAGTTCAGCCACAGGAGCTTGAGGTCCGTGGGGTCCAGCTCGGTGGGGTCCTCGTAGGCGACGTAATCCGCGCGGGCCAGGCGCGCGCCGACCTCGTACGTCGGGTACGCCAGGCGCGGGTACGCCACCTTGTCGCCGGGGCCGAGGCCCAGCTGGGTGGGGAGCCAGGCGACCAGTTCCTTGGAGCCGACGATCGGCAGCACGTGGTGGTGGGTGACCCCGCGGGCCCCGAGCCGTCGCTCCACCCAGCCCGTGAGCGCGTCCCGCAGTCCGGGGGTGCCCCACACCGTGGGATAGCCCGGCGAGTCCGCGGCCGCGACCAGGGCCTTCTGGATCAGCTCGGGCACCGGGTCGACCGGGGTGCCGACGGAGAGGTCGACGATGCCGCCCGGGTGAGCGGCGGCGGTCGCCTTGTAGGGCTCCAGCTTGTCCCAGGGGAAGGTGGGAAGCCGGTCGGAGACTGCGGACACGGGATCGGGCTCACTTTCTCGTACGGACGACCACCCGTACGTGTGACGGTCACGGACTGCCACGGCAAACGCCTCGGTCCCGTACGGCGGCGAGGCCGTACGGGACCGAGGCGGCGCGTGTGCGGGCCGCTTACTGGTTCTGCGGCGGCAGCGCTGCGATGAAGGGGTGGTCGCGCTCGATCAGACCGAGCTTGCTGGCGCCGCCGGGCGAGCCGAGTTCGTCGAAGAACTCGACGTTCGCCTTGTAGTAGTCCTTCCACTCTTCCGGAGTGTCGTCTTCGTAGAAGATCGCCTCGACCGGGCACACCGGCTCACAGGCTCCGCAGTCGACGCATTCGTCCGGGTGGATGTACAAGGACCGGGAGCCCTCGTAGATGCAGTCGACCGGGCACTCCTCGATGCACGCCTTGTCCTTGACGTCGACACAAGGCTGCGCGATGACGTAGGTCACGCTGTCGTTCCTCCTCGATAGGGCGCTGGCGGGCCTCCGTAGGCTCCGCCGCCTGGCGCGCGGGAGCGCGGCGTCGTCGATGCCCGCACCTAGTATCTCCGTTCCGGGGCATGATCCGAACAGGAGGGGTGAACTGACCTGTGGAAATCTCTGCGGCGGGACGGCTCAAGGTCCATATCACCACTGCTGACGTGGGCAAACGCGTCTCTGTTCGGCAGTTGATCGAAGATGGTGGTGCGGGTGAGAAGTTCACCGACACGGTAGGCGTTCTCACATCATGGGACGGCGGCGTGCTGCTGATCACACGACGCGGCGGGGAGAGCGTCCGGATTCCGGAGTCTTCGCTGGTGGCGGGGAAGGTCGTACCGGCCGCCCCGGCGCGTCGCCGCGGGCCCGCGGCCTCGTACGAGGAGCTGGCGCGGGTCGCCGCGCGCGCCTGGCGGCCGGTGGAGAGCGAACGGCTCGGGGAGTGGGAGCTGCGGGCGGCCTCCGGTTTCACCCGGCGCGCGAACTCCGTGCTGCCGCTCGGCGGTCCCGGCGTACCGGTGGACGAGGCGCTGACCCGGGTACGCGACTGGTACGCGGTCCGGGGGCTGCCCGCCTACGTGCAGACCGCGACCGGTGCCGAGGGCACGCAGGAGCTGCTGTGCGCGCAACTGGAGGCGCGCGGCTGGACGCGTGAGGTGACGGCCGAGCTGTGGATCGGCCCGCTGGCCCCCCTCGCCGACCGTGCGGCCCCGGACGTCGTCCTGTCCCGCACCGCGGACGCCGCGTGGCTGGACCGCTATCAGCGCAAGGGACTGGGCGACGTGGCCCTGAAGGTGCTGGGCGGCGGGCCCTCGGTGTGGTTCGCGACGGTTCCGGGCGCGGCCGGTGAGGCGCCGGCGGCGATCGGGCGGTGCGTCGTGGACGGGCGGTGGGCCGGTTTCGCGGCCGTCGAGGTCGATCCGGCGCAGCGCCGGCGGGGCCTGGCCACCGCCGTCATGGCCGCGCTGGCCGGCCGGGCGCTGGACGAGGGCGCCTCGGCGGCCTGGCTCCAGGTGGAGTCGGACAACACGGGGGCGCGCGAGCTGTACACCGGCCTGGGCTTCGCCCCGCACCACGCCTACCACCACTACCGCGCGCCGCGGGCGCCGGAGGAGCCGCCGGAGTCCGGCCGGACCTCCGGTACCGCGTCCGGTGGCGCACACGGCGCGGCGGGGGGTTCAGGCGGCGCACCCGGCACCCCGCGCACGACATCCGGCACCACCGGCGCGCCCACGACGTCCGCCGCCACCAGCGCGCCCACGACACCCGGCGGCACCGGCGCGCCCACCGCCTCACGGGGCACCAGGCCCGCCGCCGGCCCGCCCCTGTCCGGGGGCGGCACCGCGCCCACCACCCCGCGGGGCCCCGGGCCCGACCGCCCGCACGGCATCCCACCCGTGCCCGGCGACGCCGACGCGTACACCGCCTCAGGGCGCCCCGGCAACGCGCGCGGAACCGCACGCGCTACCGGCAGCGCGGGCAGTCACAGCACCCCGCCGGGTCCCGGGCCCGACCGCCCGCACGGCATCCCGCCCGTGCCCGGCGACGCCGACGCCGACGCGTACACCGCCTCAGGGCGCCCCGGCGGCACGCGCGAAACCGCACGCGCCACCGGCGGCGCGGGCAGTCACACCACCCCGCCGGGTCCCGGGGCCGGCCACCCGCGCGGCGCGCTCCCCGTGCCCGGCGCCGCCTGCTCGCGCGGCGCACCCCCCGTGGCCGGCGGCGACCGCTCGCGCGGCGTCCCGTCCGTGGCCCGCGGCGACCGCTCTCCGTCGGCGTGACGGGGGGCGAGGCCGGCATGGGTTCCCCCCGTCCCCCGGAGCCGGAGCGCGCCGCCGAGGTGCGGCGGCTGTTCGCCGAGGAGGCGCGGTCGGAGCGGCCCGATCCGGCGCTGCTGTGTCTGCTGGTGGGGGCCGCGGCGGACGGCGATCTGGACGAGGCGGGGATCGACGCGGCGCAGATCGAGCTGGACCAGTTGGCCGGACAGCTGCCGTTCCGGCCCGGCGGACCCCGGTCCTGGGCGACGGCGCTGGCCGAACTGCTCGGTGAGCGCTGCGGGTTCCGGGGCTCGCCCGGCGACTACCAGCGGCTGGAGTCGTCACTGCTGCACCAGGTGCTGCGGCGGCGCCGGGGACTGCCCATCCTGCTGTCCATGGTGTGGGTGGAGGTGGCCAGGAGGGCCGGCGCCCAGGTGTACGGGGTCGCGCTCCCTGGGCACTTCGTGGTCGGCTTCGGACCGCCCGAGCAGCAGGTGCTCGTCGATCCCTTCGACGGTGGCCGGGTGCTGAGCGGCCCGGACGCCGAGCTGCTCGTGCAGGGGGCCACCGGTGCGCCCCTGCGGCCGTCGATGCTGGGCCCCGCCGAACCCCTCGACGTGGTCGTGCGGGTCCTGAACAACGTGCGGGCGTGGGCGGCCGTACGTCCGGAGCGGTCGGACGTGGCCCTGTGGGCCGTCGAGTTGTGCCTGCTGATGCCCTCGCACCCGGCCCGGCTGCGTTACGAGAGGGCGCAACTCCTGGTGCAGCGCGGTGACTTCGTCGCGGGCGCGGTGGAACTGGACGCGTACGCGGACGTCGTGACGTCGGTGGATCCGCCGACCGCGGAACGGGTGCGGGGCCAGGCCCGGGCGGCGCGGGCGATGCTGAACTGAGGACACCCCGCCCCTGCGGCGACGGGCGGTCTCCCACCCTTCGCGTCGCTCGCCGGACGGGCCCCCGCCCGGGCGGGCGGGGCGACGCGTGCGCCTACAACCAGCCCTTCTCCCGCGCGATCCGCACCGCCTCCGCGCGGTTGCGCACCGCGAGTTTCTGGATCGCGGTGGAGAGGTAGTTGCGGACCGTGCCCTGGGAGAGGTGGAGGGCCTTGGCGAGCTCCGCGTTCGTGCGGCCGTCGGCCGCCGCGCGCAGCACCTCGCGCTCGCGGTCGGTCAGCGGATTGGCGCCCTCGGCCAGGGCCGCGGCCGCCAGGCCGGGGTCGATGACGCGCTCACCGGCGAGCACCTTGCGTACGGCCGCGGCGAGTTGGGCCGCCGGCGCGTCCTTGACCAGGAAGGCGTCGGCACCGGACTCCATGGCGCTGCGCAGATAGCCGGGCCGTCCGAAGGTGGTGAGGATGAGCAGCTTGATGCCGGGGAGTTCCCTGTGGACCTCGGCCGCGGCCTCGATGCCCGTCTTCCCGGGCATCTCGATGTCGAGGAGTGCCACATCGACGTCGTACGCGCGTGCCGCCGCCAGCACCTCGTCGCCGCGCGCCACCTGGGCGACCACCTCGATGTCCGGTTCGAGACCCAGCAGGGCCGCCAGCGCCTCGCGGACCATCGACTGGTCCTCGGCGAGCAGGACCTTGATCGTGCGGCTCATGCACCGGATCCTACGGGGTGCCCCCCGGCGTCGGGAGGGGCCTCGGCGGGCACCCGGGCGACCAGCCGGAAGCCCCTGCGCACCCGACCGGCCTCCAGCGTCCCGCCGGCCTTCTCCAGGCGTTCCGTCAGCCCCGTGAGCCCGTTCCCGGGGCCGTCGCCCGAACCGCCCGAGCCGTCGTCCTCCACGACCAGTTCGAGCACCGGGCCGTCCAGCGTCTGGCGGCGGACGAGTTCCACCACGCAGCGCCGGGCCCCGCTGTGCCGTACGACGTTGGTGATCGCCTCGCGCAGCGCCCAGGCCAGCGCGGACTCGCTCTCCTCGGCGGCGCCGAGGACGCCGGTCAGATCCGGCTCGGACGGCAGGTCCGCCGTGACGCCGGCCGCCGTCAACGCGACCTGGGCGCCCGCGAGTTCGCCGGACAGCCGGGGCCTGCGGTAGCCGGTGACGGCTTCGCGCACGTCCACCAGGGCCTGCCGGCTGACCTGTTCGATGTCGGCGACCTGCTGGGCCGCCTTCTCGGGCTGGCCGGGGAGCATCCGCCCGGCCAGCTCGCTCTTGAGCGTGATCAGCGACAGCGAGTGGCCGAGCAGGTCGTGCAGGTCCCGGGCCAGCCGCAGGCGCTCCTCGTTCGCGGCCAGCTGGGCCACGGTCGCACGGGCCTCGCGCAACGCGATCGTCGTGCGGACCAGTTCGCGTACGCCGGTCATCGCGAACCCGCCGAGGAAGGCCGGGATGAGCAGCCCCGCCAGGTAGGCCCTGCCGCCCGGGACCGCGAGCGCGATCGCCGTCAGCAGGGCGGACACGGCCGGGATGGCCCAGCGCGACATCCGCAGCGGGAGCACGGCGCCGGACGCGATCGAGACGTACACGAACAGGACGAGCCACTCCCGCCCCAGGCTCAGGGCGAGAAGGCCGGACTGGGACGCGAGTACCACCAGCGAGCCCAGCACCACGGGGGTGGCCTCGCCGCGGCCGGTACGGAAGACCAGCATCCCGTACCAGGCGACGAAGACGACCAGACCGATCCAGCCGAGCACGACGACGCCGGTGCTGTGGCCGCCGTGCACGAGGTCGCTGACCGGCGCGCTCAGATAGACCAGCCAGATGCCCGTCCAGACGGCCTTGATCAACCGCTGCCTGTGGTTCCGCGGGGGTTGCCCGATGCCGACGCTGCTCACGCCTTCAGCGTGTCCTTCCGGTACAGCCAGGCCGCGCCGCCCGCGAAGAGGAGGAAGGACACGACGAGGATGGCGAGGTCCTTCGCCTGCGGGGCGTCGCCCAGTTCGATCGACCGCCCGAGGGCAGCGTACGCGTGGGTCGGCAGCCAGGACGCGATCTTCTGCAGCCAGTCGGGGAACGTGGTCGTGGGCATCCACAGACCGCCGAGCACCGACAGTCCGAAGTACAGGATCATCGTGATCGGGCGGACCGCGTCACCGCTCGCCAGATAGCCGACCGCCACGCCGAGCGCGGCGAAGACGAGGCTGCCGGCCCAGATCGCGCCGGTGAGGGCGAGCCACTGCCAGGCGTCCAGCCGTACGTGCTTCACGGCGGCGGCGACCGCGAAGACGACCACGATCGACGGCAGGCTGATCACGGCGGCGCTGGCGGTCTTCGCCAGCACATAGCCGCGGCCCGGCAACGTGGTGAGCCTGAGCTGCCGTACCCAGCCGCTCTCGCGCTCCTTGGCGATCCGTTCGCTGTTGCCCATCAGGACGGCCGTCAGGGCGCCGAAGGAGGCCATGGAGACCATGAAGAAGGTCGGCAGGGTGAGCCCGGTGCCGTCGACCTTGGTGGTGTCGTCGGCGCTGCCCGCGATCAGCAGGAACAGGGCCGAGGGATAGATCACCGAGAAGAACAGGAACTTCTTGTTGCGCAGGGCCCGGGTGATCTCCAGGCGGATGAGGCTGTTCACTGCGACTTCGCCTCCTCGGCGGCGGTGATGGCGACGAAGGCCTGCTCCAGGCCGAGTCCGGCGACTTCGAGATTGCGGGGGTAGAGGCCGAGCCCGTACAGCGCGTGCACGGTCGCGTCGGCGTCGGAGGACTGGATGCGGACGGTGTGTCCGGACACGTCGATCGCGGTCAGGAAGGGCAGGGCCCGCAACCCGGTCTCGTCGATGGGGTCCTCCAGGTCGAAGGCGATCCGGCGGGCGCCGGCCTTCGCCTTGATCTCGGCGGCGGTGCCGTCGGCCAGCAGCCGCCCCCGGTGCAGGACGAGCACCCGGTCGGCGATGGCGTCGGCCTCTTCCAGGTAGTGCGTGGCGAACAGCACGGTCCGGCCCTGTTCGGCCTGTTCGCGCATGGTGGCCCAGAAGGCCTGCCGGGCGGAGACGTCCATGCCCGTGGTGGGTTCGTCGAGCACGATCAGATCGTTGGCCCCGGCGGTGGCGAGCGCGAAGCGGACGCGCTGCTCCTGGCCGCCGGAGAGCTTGTTGACCTTGCGGTCGGCGATCTGCGCGATGCCCGCGCGGGCCAGGACCTCGGTGACCCTGAACGGCTTCGGGTGCAACTGGCAGGCGAGCCTGACCAGTTCGACGACCGTCACCTCGTCCATCAGGCCGCCGCTCTGCAGCATGGCGCCCACCCGGCCGGCGACGATCGCCTCACGCGGGCTGGTGCCGAACACCCGGACGGTGCCGCTGTCGGGGTGCTTGAGGCCGAGGAGCAGGTCCAGGGCGGTCGACTTGCCGGCCCCGTTCGGCCCCAGCAGGGCGACGGTCTCGCCCGGGTGCAGGTCGAGCGTGAGTCCGTCCACGGCGCGCACGCTGCCGTACGTCTTGGTCACCTGGTCGAATCCGACCACCGGGGTGGTGGGCGGTGCCGCTGTCGTTGTCATGCCGACCATGGTGGCCGCGGGGACCCGGTGCCCGGCAGTGTCGGCGGTCCCGAGTGCCGGATGACAGATGTCATACGGACGGGGTGACGAGCCCGGTGACGGACCGGGCGACCGGCCGGTGACGGATCAGGGGGCGGACACGGCGAGGGGGGCGCCCGGTGGACGCCCCCCTCGTACGGTCGGAACGGGCCTAGCCCGGGTTCGTGGCGATGACCGCGACCCGGTTGGTCTTGCTCATCAGCGCCTGGCGCAGGGCGCCGTAGACGTCCTGGGGGGTGACCGGCGTCTTCTCGCCGTTGCCCCGGGCGATGAGCACACCGTCGAACGTCTGACCGTAGAGCGCCTTCAGAGCGTTCAGGTCGGGCTTGTCGACCAGCTTGCCGCCGGTGGCCGTCACCCGGAGGAACTTCCACAGCGACTTCTGCGGGCTCAACGGGATCGAGTGCGCCGCGTCCGTCCGCACGATCACGCTGCCGGACATCGCGGGCTGGGCGAACTTCGCCATCATCCGGTCGACCTCGGCGTCCGGGACGGTCGGCTGACGGGTCGTGGTGGCGACCTTCACCGGGGTGGCGGTGCCGGTCTCGACCTGCGTGCGGTACGCGTCCTCGACGGCCTGGGTGGAGGCCGCCACGTCGACGCCCTTGCCCGCCTTGCCGTAGACGGCGACGGCCTTGCCGGACTCGAACCTGATCGTGCCGTCGTTCGCCGAACCGGAGCCGCCTCCGACGCCCTCCAGGGCGGCTTGCAGCTTCTCCTTGTCGACGGGCATCTCCGGCTCGACGACGCGCTTCTGGCCGAACAGCGAGCCGATCACGGAGACCGGGTTGTAGTCGCTGCCCGCGGCGGCGCGGACGGTGGCCTGGCTGTCCAGCTGGAGCCCGGCCTGGTCGGGCTTGAGCGACACGGTGGTGCCGTTCAAAGCCAGCTTGAGCGGCTTGTTCGTATTGGCCCGGAAGGCGTCGTCGAGCTTCTTGACCGCCTCGTCACGGGTGCCGCCGCCGATGTCGACGCCGAGCACGGTGGTGCCCTTGGGCACGTCCGAGTGGTTCATCAGGAGCCCGGCACCGTAGGCGCCGCCGGCGAGGACCACCACGAGGACGCCCAGCAGGGCGGGCTTGTTGCGGCCCTTCTTCTTGGCCGGCTTGGACGGCGCGGCCGCCTTCGGGGCGGGCTCGGGTGCCTTCGGCGGGGTGTGCGGCAGCGGGCCGTCGGTGCGCGTGCCCGGTCCGAACGGGGAGTTCGGGGCGGCCGGCACCACGGGGATGCCGCTCGTCAGCGTGTGACCGGAGACGTTGTTCCCGGCGCCGCCGTAACCCTGGCCGCCCGGGTCGGGCGCGGGCTTCTGCGGGGTGAGGATCGCGGTGTCGTCGCTGAGACCGCCGCCGGAGTAGCCGTTCCCGGTGCTCGGACCGCCGAGGCCACCCGGTCCACCGGGTCCGCCATGGCCACGCGGTCCACCCGGTCCACCCGCCGCCAGGCTGCCGGGAGCCACGCCCGGGCCGGCCGGGGGCACCAGCGGGCCGTCTCCGGTGACCGGACCGCCGGTCGGACCCATCGGGCCGCCCACGCCGTTGTCGGAGAAGTTCTCCGCGAAGTACGGGAGGTCGTCGCGGCGCGGTTCGCCGCCGGAGCCGCCCGGACCGCCGTTGCCGTTGAAGCCGCCGTCGCCGCCCGGACCGCCCGGTCCGTCGGTGCCGATGGCGGGGAAGGACGCCGTGTTGCCCAGCGCCGCGGAGACGTCGAAGGAACCGGTGCCGCCGCCGTGGCCGGGGGCCACGGGTCCGGCGCCGGTGGCACCGGGAAGTCCCGCGCCGTTGGTGCCGCCGCCCCCGCCAGGACGGGGGATGTTCGCCCCGCCGGGACGGACCCCGCCGGTGATGCCCAGCGGACCGGCGCCGTTCGCGCCACCGGGGGCACCCGCGGCGCCGTTGCCGCCCGGGGCACCCGGACGTGCGCCGCCGGCTCCCGGGACGCCCGGCGCACCCGCGCCCGGCGGCAACGCGGGCCCCGAACCGCCGGGCAGGCCCGCACCGTTGGTGGACCCGCCGCCCGGGCCGCCCTTGGGCGCGCCGGACTTGCGGGGCGCGAACCAGTCGCTGGACTTCTCCCCGGCCCCGGCTCCGGCCTCGGCCGGACCGTCGGGCGCGGGCACCGCGGCCGCCGGCGGGCTTATGGCGCGCTGCGTCTCCGCGGGCGGTCCCGCGGGGGCCGCGGGCTCGGCGGGCGCGTCGGCGTCCGCGACCGGTGTGCGGACGACGACCGGCGGGATGGGCCGCGATCCGGGGATGTTGATCCGGATCCGCGTCGTCAGTGTGGTCTCGGTCTTGCGCTCCTCCGGCGGGGTGCCGCCGGCCGAACGGCCCGCGTCGGCACCGGTCTCGGAAGCCATGGGGGTCCCGTAGGGGGGCGTCCCCGACGGGTACGCGGCTCCACCGCGCCCGTTGGGCCCGGAGGACGAACTGTCAGTTTCACGACTCAAGGCAGGTTCTCCCGGTTGGCTCCGCCGCCCGTTTACTCGACCTCATCTCGGGCAGCTCGGCGGCGCGCACCACCATACTGGCCGTGTCCGGCCCGCAAACCTCGCCCGCGAAGGAAACTGCCACAGGACCCGCACCGGTCCGATACGGCGAAGTGGTACGTCACTTCCCAAGTCGGACGCCGGAACCGTCCGGTTGCCGCCCCGAGGCAAGGGTGGCACAGATCACAGCGACCGCCATCCCGCCGAGCAGGAAGAGGTACGAGCCGAGTCCCGCGCCGAAGAGGAAGTCCCCTTCCGGACGGGTCGCGGTGAGCAGCACGACCGCGACCATCCAGCCCGCCGCCGGTGCGATCGCGCCGGCCCGGGAGCCGGTGGCCCGGGCGCCGCCCAGGAAGAGCCCGGCCGCGCCCACCAGGGCGAGCAGCAGGCCGCCCGGGAACCAGCCGGACTGCACCAGCGTTCCGGCCGTCCCGACCACCGCGCCGAGCACGAACAGCCCCGTGTAGACGGCCGCGCGCCCGGGCGAGGGGGTCCGCAGTGGCTGGGCGAGCGCGCTCCCGCGCGGTCCGCTCGTACTCATCGTGTCTCCGTCTCCGTCGTCCGTGCCGTCCGCGCCGCCTGCGCGGTCCGCGTCCCGTCGCCTGTTCCGGCGAACAGATCCGTCTCCCGGGCCGCTCCCGGGCGCTCCCCGCGCACCAACTCGTAGTACTCGGTGGTGAAAAGCGGCTGGGCGAGCGCGTTCGAGAGCGCGAACCACGGCCCGGCCACCTCGACCTGGGTGGCGTGGGCCCGCAGCGCGGCGGCCTTCGCGGCGGCGTACGCGGTCCCGTCGATCTCGGTGGTGATCACCGTGTCGTCGACGACACCCGGTACGTCGTCCAGGGCGGCGGACGCGTCGAACGGAAGCCCCGGGAGTGCCTCGCGCAGCCGTGCGAAGCCGTCCTCGGCGACCGAGCGGGGTACGCGGTTCCAGTAGACCTTGGCGATCTCCCAGGGTGCGCCGAGGTCGGGGCGGACGGCGGGGTCCGCGGCGAGCTCGGTGGCGCGCAGGGCGACTCGGTGCGCCTGGATGTGGTCGGGGTGCCCATAGCCCCCGTCGGGGTCATAGGTGACGAGCACATGGGGACGTACCTCGCGGATCACCTCGACGAGGTGGGCGGCGGCCTCGTCCACGTCGGCGGCCCAGAAGGCGCCCGCGCGGTGGTTCTGCTCGACGCCCATCATCCCGGAGTCGCGGAAGCGGCCGGGGCCCCCGAGGAAGCGGTGGTCGGTGACGCCGAGCTCCTTCATGGCGGCGGCCAGCTCGCCGACGCGGTGCGGGCCGAGGCCGCCCTCGCGGTCGGGTGCGAGGTGCGCGAGTCCAGGCGGGATGACCTCGCCCTCCTCGCCGAGGGTGCAGGTCACCAGCGTCACGAGGGCGCCCTCGGCCGTGTACCTGGCCATGGTCGCGCCGTTGTTGATCGACTCGTCGTCCGGGTGCGCGTGCACCAGGAGCAGACGCCGGTCGGGCAGTTCCGTCATGGAGCCCACCCTACGAGGCGCCGGTCGCCCCGAGTGCCGGCCGGTGACCGGCGGTCTCGCGCCGTCGGCGATCGAGGTACGGCAGGACACTCAGAAGCCCAGATAGGTGATCTGGACCATGTACACGCGGCTTCGCATCAGACAGCCGTCCGGGGGCCGGACCGGCAGTCGCGGCAGCGGCCTGGTTCCGGGGCCCGGAAGGCCCGCTCGCAGCCGTCGCAGGTCTGGAGCGGGTGCCGGACACCCGGCGGCTCCGTCGGCGCTCGGAACGGCGGCGGAGGCGGCAGCTGGGCGGCGAGGCGGTGCGCGAGCAGGGCGGCCGGGCGGCGGAGCCCTTCGGGCGGCAGCTCGCTCGTGAGCGCGTGGCGTACGGCGCCTGGGCTGACGTCGCGCTCCAGCCAGGCGGCGACGCCGGGCGCGAGGTGGGCCGTGTCGCAGGCGGAGAGCAGCAGACGCGGATCGTGGCGGCGGAGGTCCGCGAGAAGGTCGGTGGCCGTCCGCAGGAGCGCGGGCGCCGGGCAGACGGGTCGGGGTACGGCGGGGAGCGGCCTGCGGGGTGCGCGCTCCTCGCGCTTGCGGGCCACCGCCGGGCGAGCGGGGGCGGACCGCGCGGGCTCCTCCTCCCGGCCGCGTCCGGGCTGGTTGCAGGAGACCGTGCGGGTGACGATGCGGCCGCCGGGGACGCGTTCGCGAACACGGCGCAGATAGCGGTGGGCCTCCAGCTCGCGCAGGGCGGCGGCGATCCGGGTCGCGCCCTCGGGGAAACGCGCGGTGAGGGTCTTGATGTCGACCCGGGCCCCCTTCGGCAGCGACTGGAGGTGCACGGCCAGGCCGATCGCGAGCAGCGAGAGCTCGGGGTGCTGGGCGAGGTGGTTGCCGATCACCGTGAAGCGGGTGGTGTGGCGCGTGTTGTCGTGGGTGAGGCCACCGGGGTGTGCGGGGCGCCGGGCCGGGTGATTGTTACCGGCAAGCCCGGGCTGGGCGTGCGGGCGCACGCTAGGGTTCTGCGTATCCATCGGGAAGCTCCTACTTCCTCGGTGGTCAGGCCCTCGCACTGGGATTGGCGTCCCGGCGGGGGCCGTCGCATGTCTGCTGTTGTGTCGCGCTGAGCGTAGGGCAGGCAACGGCCCCCGAATCCAGCTGAGTCGGTGATGTTCACCCTCGCGGGTGAGAGCGCCCGGCGGGCGGGAGGGGTGGGGCTCGGTCGGGTCCTTTCACCCTCGTGTTCCTTGGGGAAGACCGCTCCTGGCACCGGAGCCCGAGCGGACGGGTTCCGGTGGGAGACCGACCTCCGCCCACACCGTCTTGCGGGGCGGCGGCCCCGGTACGGCGCCCCAGCGGTCCGCAAGGGCGTCGACGAGGACGAGACCCCGCCCCGACCCCGCGTCCGGGTCCGCGCGCCCGACCCGCGGGAGACGGTCACCGCGGGTGTCGCTGACCTCGATGCGGAGGGTGTCGCCGACGACGTGGAGCGTGACCCGGAAGTCCCGCCCCGGCACCCGGCCGTGTGTGGCCGCGTTGGCCGCCAGTTCGGCGACGATGTGCGCCGCCGGGTCCAAGGGGAGCGTCCAGGACCGGAGTTGCTCGACGGCCAGCAGCCGTGCGAGGCGGGCGCCGCGCGGTGTGGCCGACAGAAGCACGCTGAAGCTGCGTACGGGGGCGGCGGGTTGGGCGAGGCCGGCGGTTTCTTGGTTCACGTGACTCAGCGTGGCCGTCCACACGTACCGTGAACAGTGACGACGCCACTGCGTACGGTGACTGTCCGGACGTTGTCCGGTCGTGTCCGGCCGGTCCGGGAGGGGCCCATGGGTAGGGGGCGTTGAGGCTCGGTGGTACGGCGGAGGGGTGTGCGATGCGCGTGGACGGTGACGTGGGGCGGCTCAGGAGCGAGGCGGACGAGCCGGGCTGGGAGGTGGACCCGGACGACGACTGGGGCGTGGCCGTCGTCGCGACGGTCGGTCGGCAGCTGAAGCTGCGGCGGGAGGCGGTGGGGATGCGCGCGGCCGAGTTCGGCAGGGCGGTCGGCTACGGCGAGGACATGGTCTACAAGATCGAGGGCGGCAAGCGGATCCCCCAGCCCGAGTTCCTGGACAGGGCGGACGAGGTGCTGGCGGCGGGTGGGCTGCTCTCGGCGATGAAGGAGGACGTGAAGAGGGTTCGGTACCCGAAGAAGGTGCGGGAGCTGGCCAAGCTGGAAGCACAGGCAGTCGAGATCGGGGTGTACGAGAGCCACAGCATCAACGGCCTGTTGCAGACGCCGGACCACGCCAGAGCGCTCTTCAGAGCCGGACAACCGCCGTACTCGCCGGACGAGGTGGAGCGCATGGTCGCCGCGCGCACGGCAAGGCAGTCGATCTTCGAACGCACCCCCGCTCCGGCCCTCAGTTTCGTACAGGAGGAGGCTGCACTACGGCGTCCGATCGGGGGCACAATGGTGTGGCGACAGCAACTCGAACGCCTGCTGGAAGTAGGGCACCTGCACAACGTCATGCTTCAGGTGATGCCGTTGAACTGCGAGGTTCACTCCGGTCTCGACGGACGGATCGAGGTGTTGAAGTTCCCGGACGGCACAGCCGTGGGACGCTCCGACGGCGCGTTCAACGGCCGCCCGACCTCCGACCCGAAGCAGCTCCGCATCCTTGAGCTGCGGTACGGCACCATCCGGGCGCAGGCTCTCTCGCCACGGGAGTCGCTGGCCCTCATCGAGCAACTGCTGGGAGAACCATGATCCGCAAGATCGTTGTCGGGAACTCCGAACTGGCCTGGTTCAAGAGCAGCTACAGCAGCGGAAACGACGGCGAGTCCTGCGTCGAGATCGCCACCACCCCCGGCACCGTCCACGTCCGCGACTCCAAGCACGCGGACGGCCCCCGGCTCGTGCTGACGCCGGAGGCATGGGCCGGCTTCGTCTCGTACGCGTCCGAGGGCTGACCGGCGCGCAGGAACGGGCTCCGGTCGTCAGCCACACGGAGCCCCTGATCCCACGCCGGTCAGAACTTGAAGCTGCCGATCATGTCCGCGACGTTCGTCGTGAGGTCGCTGATGGTGGGAGCGACCGTCGAGGAGGCGAGATAGAAGCCGAACAGGACGCACACGATCGCGTGCCCGGCCTTCAGTCCTGACTTCTTCACCAGGATGAAGACGATGATCGCCAGCAGCACCACCGCCGAAATCGAGAGTGCCACGGCGGATCACCTCCAAAGATCCCAGGGACATGGGGGGTTGGACATGGGGGTCGGTCGTTCCCTACAGCGGGCAGCAGGTTCATACCCACGCACCGCTAGTGATCATAACTATCCGTACGCGCGCATTGATCGGCGCACGGCCGCACAAGGGGGCGCATGGCCAATATGGTCGGGGCATGACGACCGAGCCTCTTTCCTTCCCGCGCCGGTACGCCCGGACGCAGCGGTTCACCCTGGGCGCGCCCCGCGCGTTCACCGTCTCCCCGGACGGTTCCCGGGTCGTGTTCCTGAGGTCCCCTTCCGGCACGGACCGGGCGAACCAGCTGTGGGTCCTCGATGTCGCGGACGGGCGGGAGCGCGTCGCGGCCGATCCGGGAGCCCTCCTCGGAGGCGCCGGCGAACAGCTCTCCGCCGCGGAGCGGGCACGTCGCGAACGCAGCCGCGAGGGCGGCGCCGGGGTGGTCGGCTACGCCACCGACCATGCGGTGGAGCTGGCCTCTTTCGCCTTGTCAGGGCGGCTTTTCACGGCGGAGCTGCGAGCCGGTACGGCACGTGAACTCCGCGTCCCCGGACCGGTGATCGACCCGCGCCCCTCACCGGACGGACGGCTCGTCGCGTACGTCTCCGGGGGCGCGCTGCGGGGGGGCGGCGCCGCGGGCGACGACGACCGCGTGCTCGCACAGCGGGACCCCGGGACGGACCCGGAGTCGGTTTCCTATGGATTGGCCGAGTTCATCGCGGCCGAGGAGATGGACCGGTCGCGCGGTTTCTGGTGGTCGCCGGAGTCGGACCGGCTGCTCGTCGCGCGCGTCGACGACGCCCCCGTACGCCGCTGGTGGATCTCCGACCCCGCCCAGCCGGAGCACGCTCCGCAGCAGGTCGCCTACCCGTCGGCGGGTACGGACAACGCGGACGTACGGCTCTTCGTGCTCGCCCTCGACGGGACGCGCACGGAGGTCGCCTGGAACCGGTCCCAGTACCCGTACTTGGCGCATGTGCACTGGTCAGCGGCGGGTGCGCCGCTGATCCTGGTTCAGGCCCGGGACCAGCGCAGCCAGCTGTTCCTGGCCGTCGACCCGGACACCGGCAGGACCCGGATGGTGCATGCCGATGAAGATCGACAATGGCTTGATCTTTTCCATGGAGTGCCCTGCTGGAGTCCCGGCGGACAGCTCGTACGGATCGCCGACGAGGGCGGCGCGCGGGTTCTGGCCTTCGGCGAACGCCTGCTGACGGGACCGCAGTTGCATGTGCGCGGGGTGCTCGACGTCTCGGACGACGACGTGCTGGTCGCCGCGTCGGCGGGAGAGGCCGCGGCCGTCCCGGAGACCGGCGAGGTGCACGTCTACCGGGTCAACGAGCTGGGGGTCGAGCGCCTCTCCCAGGAGCCCGGGGTGCACTCGGCGGTGCGTTCCGGGCGGGTGACCGTGCTCGTCTCCGCGGTCCCGGGTGCACCGGGGACCCAGGTGCAGGTGCTCCGGGAGGGCAAGCGGGCGGCGAACGTCACCTCGTACGCCGAACACCCCGGTCTGTCCCCGCGCGTGACGCTCACCGAGGGGGGCGCACGCAAAATCCCATGCGCCCTGCTTATGCCTACGGACTACGACGGAGAGACCCCCCTGCCGGTCCTGATGGACCCCTACGGCGGTCCGCACGGCCCTCGCGTCCTCGCGGCGCACAACGCGCACCTCACCTCGCAGTGGTTCGCGGACCAGGGCTTCGCGGTGGTCGTCGCGGACGGCCGCGGCACCCCCGGCCGCTCCCCCGCCTGGGAGAAGGCGGTCCGGGACGACTTCACCCTCACCCTCGACGACCAGATCGACGCCCTGCACGGACTGGCCGAGAGGTATCCGCTGGACCTGTCCCGGGTGGCGATCCGCGGCTGGTCGTTCGGAGGCTGGCTCGCGGGGCTCGCCGTACTGCGCCGCCCGGACGTCTTCCACGCGGGCATCGCGGGCGCCCCCGTCACGGACTGGCGGCTGTACGACACCCACTACACGGAGCGGTACCTCGGTGACCCGGCGACGGCGCCGGAGGTGTACGCGAAGAGCTCACTGATCACCGAAGGCGGGCTGTCCGCGCCCGCCGAGCCGCACCGGCCGCTGATGATCGTGCACGGGCTGGCCGACGACAACGTGGTGGTGGCCCACGCGCTGCGGCTGTCCTCGGCGCTGCTGGCGGCGGGCCGCCCGCACGAGGTGCTGCCGCTCTCGGGCGTGACGCACATGACCCCGCAGGAGCAGGTCGCGGAGAACCTGCTGCTGTTCCAGGTCGACTTCCTGAAGCGCTCACTCGGGATGCGCTGAGGGCCGGCGACCGGTCCCGTTCGTGCGACCGGCCGGAGCGACATGGCGCGCTCCGGCCGGTCTACGGCACCCGCACGGCCGTACGCTGCTCAGACTGACGCGTCCGTATATCGGTGTCGCGACGGCCGAGTTGCCTGCGTGTTAACGAAATTGATGCGTATTTATCAGCTCATGTACGCCCGTTCGGCGGCTCGTCCGGCGTTCCGGGCGACGTGTCGTCCAGCGCCCCCTCGGGAGGGACGACCTGCTTCTCCTCGGCGAAATGGCAGGCCGAGGCGTGCGCGGCCGGCCCCTCGCTGTGGCGGAACTCCGCGGGCACGGCGAGCAGCGGCACCTCCAGCGCGCACCGTTCCTGCGCCTTCCAGCAGCGGGTACGGAAGCGGCAGCCGGACGGGATGTTCGCCGGAGAGGGCACATCCCCGGTGAGGATGATCCGCTCACGGTGCTCGCGGGCCTCCGGGTCGGGCACCGGCACGGCGGAGAGCAGGGCCTGGGTGTAGGGATGCGTCGGATGGTCGTAGATCTCGGCGTCCCTGCCCGTCTCCACGATCCGCCCGAGGTACATGACGCCGACCCGGTCGGAGATGTGCCGCACGATGGAGAGGTCGTGCGCGATGAACACGTAGCTGAGGTCGAACTCGTCCTGGAGTCTCGCCATCAGGTTGATCACCTGGGCCTGCACGGACACGTCGAGCGCGGAGACCGGTTCGTCCGCGACGATGATCTCGGGGCGCAGCGCCAGCCCCCGCGCGATGCCGATGCGCTGGCGCTGGCCGCCGGAGAACTGGTGCGGGTAGCGGTTGATGTACTCGGGGTTGAGGCCGACCACGTCCAGCAGGTCCTGGACGCGCTTCCTGCGGTCGCCCTTCGGCGCGACCTCGGGGTGGATCTCGTACGGCTCCCCGATGATGTCGCCGACGGTCATCCGGGGGTTGAGCGAGGTGTACGGGTCCTGGAAGACCATCTGGATGTTGCGGCGGACGGCCTTGAGGGCGCGGCCGGACAGCCGGGTGATGTCCTCGCCCTTGTACTTGATCACCCCGGCGGTCGGCTTCTCCAGGTTGACCAGCATCTTCGCGACCGTGGACTTGCCGCAGCCGGACTCCCCGACGATGCCGAGGGTCTCGCCGCGGCCGAGGTGGAAGTCGACCCCGTCGACGGCCCGGACCGCGCCGACCTGCTTCTTGAACAGGATGCCCCGGGTGAGCGGGTAGTGCTTGACCAGTCCGCTGATCTCCAGCAGTGCCTCAGGCACGGGGTCCTCCCCCGGTGGTTCCGGCGCCGAGCGTCTCCCGCCAGAAGAAGCAGGCGCTGGTGCGCTCCCCGCCCCCCTCGTCCACCTCGGCGAGCGGTGGCACCTCGGTCCGGCAGATGTCCTGGGCCATCGGGCAGCGGGGGTTGAAGGCGCACCCGGGCGGGATGTGCATCAGGTTCGGCGGCAGGCCCTTGATGGCGTAGAGCTCGTGGCCCTTCTGGTCGAGCCGGGGGATCGACTCCAGCAGGCCCTTCGTATAGGGGTGGGCGGGGGCCTTGTAGATGTCGTGGACCGGCGCCGACTCGACGATCCGGCCCGCGTACATCACGGCGATCCGGTCGGCGACGTCGGCGACCACGCCGAGGTCGTGGGTGATGAGGATGAGCCCCATGTTGAGCTCGCGCTGGAGCTCGGCGAGGAGGTCCATGACCTGGGCCTGGACCGTGACGTCGAGGGCGGTGGTGGGTTCGTCGGCGATGATCAGCGCGGGTTCGAGGGCCAGCGCCATGGCGATCATGATGCGCTGGCGCATACCGCCGGAGAACTGGTGCGGGTAGTCGCGCACCCGCTGGGCCGCGGCCGGGATCCGCACCCGGTCCATCAGCTCGACCGCCTTGGCCCGGGCGTCCTTGCGGGACATCCCGCGGTGCACGGTGAACATCTCGCCGAGCTGGTCGCCGACGCTGAGCACCGGGTTCAGGGAGGACAGCGCGTCCTGGAAGATCATGGCCATCTCGGCGCCGCGCACCTTGCGCCGCTCGTCCTCCTTGAACTTCAGCAGGTCCTTGCCCTGGAAGAGGATCTCGCCGCCGGTGATCCTGCCGGGCGGCATGTCGAGGATGCCCATCACTGCCTGCGCGGTCACGGACTTGCCCGAGCCGGACTCGCCGAGCACGGCGAGCGTCTCGCCCTCGTCCACGCCGTAACTGACCCCGTTGACGGCCTTGGCGACCCCGTCCCTGGTTCTGAACTCCACGTGCAGATCACGCACTTCGAGCAGCACGCCGGTCACCTCAGCTTCGGGTCGAGGGCGTCGCGCACCGCGTCGCCGAGCATGATGAACGCGAGCACGGTGATCGCGAGGGCGCCGGCCGGCCACAGCAGCATGTGCGGGGCCTGGCGGATGTACGCGGACGCCGAGGAGATGTCGATTCCCCAGGACACCGTCGGGGGCTTCAGGCCGACCCCGAGGTAGGAGAGCGTCGCCTCCAGCGAGATGTACGTACCGAGCGCGATGGTCGCCACGACGATCACCGGCGCGATCGCGTTGGGCGTGATGTGCCGCAGCAGCAGCCGGGAGTTGGACGCGCCGAGGGCGCGTGCGGCCTGGACGTAGTCGTTCTGCTTGGTGGTGATGACGGAACCGCGCGCGATCCGGGAGATCTGCGGCCAGCCGAGCAGCACCATGAACCCGATGACGGGCCAGACCGTGTTGCTGGTCACCACGGAGAGCAGCACCAGACCGCCCAGCACGACGGGGATCGCGAAGAAGATGTCGGTGATCCGGGACAGGACGCCGTCCGGCGCCCCGCCGAAGTACCCGGCGAGCCCGCCGAGCACGGAGCCGAGGATCGCGACACCGAGGGTGGCGCAGACGCCGACGGTGATCGAGACGCGCGTCCCGTACACCGTCCGCGTGTAGACGTCGCAGCCCTGTCCGTCGAACCCGAAGGGGTGGCCCGGCTGCGAGCCCTGCTGGGCCTTGGCGAGGTCGCACTTGAGGGGGTTCTGGCCGGCGATCAGCGAGGGCCAGATGGAGATGACGACCAGGAAGAGGATGACCAGTCCGGCGATGATGAAGACGGGGTTGCGCCGCAGGTCCCGCCAGGCGTCGGACCACAGGCTCCGGGGCTTCTCCTGCGGACCCGTGCCCAGCGGTCCCCCGGGGGTCTTCTCCAGGGTCTCGGCCTCGCTGGCTGCCAGGTCCATGGCGCCGCCCATCCCGGTCGCGGCGATGGCGCCCTGCTGGTCGAACGGCGGCTGCTCAGGCATAGCGGATCCTCGGGTCGAGTACGGCGTAGAGGAGGTCTACGAGCAGGTTGGCGACCAGGAAGACGATGACCAGGACGGTCACGAAGCCGACGACGGTCTGGGTGTTCTGGCGCAGGATGCCCTGGTAGAGCTGGTAGCCGACGCCGTGGATGTTGAAGATCCGCTCGGTGACGATCGCGCCGCCCATGAGCGCGCCGATGTCCGTACCGATGAAGGTGACCACCGGGATCAGCGAGTTGCGCAGCAGGTGTTTGGTGATCACCCGGCGGCGGGGCAGGCCCTTGGCGACGGCCGTACGGACGTAGTCGGACCGTCTGTTCTCCGCGATGGAGGTCCGGGTCAGCCGGGTCACGTAGGCGAGCGACACGGAGGCCAGGACCAGACCGGGCACGATCAGCTCACCGAAGGCGGCGTCCGGGGAGACCGAGGGTTTGATCCAGCCCCACTCGACGCCCAGCAGCAGCTGGAGCAGCAGGCCGGTCACGAAGGTGGGGACCGAGATGACGACGAGGGTGAGCAGCAGGACCCCGGAGTCGACGGGCCGCCCGCGGCGCAGACCGGTGATGACGCCGAGCGTGATGCCGATGACGATCTCGAAGAGGATCGCGACGATGGTCAGCCGGATGGTGACCGGGAACGCGGTCCCCATCAGCTCCGTGACGGGCTGGCCGTTGAAGGCGGTGCCGAAGTCGCCGGTGAAGACGTTGCCCATGTAGGTCAGGTACTGCTGCCACACCGGTTGGTCGAGACCGAACTCCTTGCGCAGCTGGGTGGCGGTGGCGGGGTCGCACTGCCGCTCGCCGCACAGACCCGCGATGGGGTCGCCCATCACGTTCACCATCAGGAAGATCAACAGCGTGGCGCCGATGAAGACCGGGATCATCTGCAGCAGGCGCCGGATCACGTACCGTCCCATGAGGGCTCCGGGGATAGGTGCGGGCGGGCGCCCCGGGCAGTCCGGGGCACCCGCCCTTCGGCTCAGCTGACCTTGATCTCGTTGTAGACGGGGACGCTGAACTGGTTGAGCGCCACGTTGGAGACGCGTTCCGAGTAGCCCGCGCTGCCGTTCTGGTACCAGAGCGGGATGGCGGCCATGTTGTCCCGCACGACGCCCTCGGACTGCTGGAAGAGCGAGACGGCCTTGGCCCGGTCGGTCTCGGCGTTCGCCCGGTCGACGAGCTTGTCGAAGTCCTTGTTGGACCACTTGCCGTCGTTGGAGGAGGCGTTCGTGTAGTACAGCGGCTGGAGGAAGTTCTGGATCAGCGGGTAGTCCATCTGCCAGCCGGCCCGGAAGGGACCCGACATCTTGTGCTGGGTGATCTGGTTGCGGAAGTCGGCGAAGGTGCCGATCGGGTTGCCGACGCAGGCCTTGTCGTTGCCCAGGGCGTTGTTGACGGAGTGGCAGACGGCGTCGACCCACTCCTTGTGGGAGCCGGTGTCCGCGTTGTAGGAGATCTTGAGCTGGCCGCCGGGCAGACCGCCGCCCTCCTGGATCAGCTTCTTGGCCTCGGTCGGGTTGTACGCGCAGGAGCCGCCGCACAGCCCGTCCTGGAAGCCGCCGTCCTTGCCGAGCACCGGTGAGGTCCAGTCGGTGGCCGGGGTGCGGGTCTTCTGGAAGATCGTGTTCGTGATCTGGGCGCGGTCGATCGCCATGGACAGGCCCTTGCGGACCTTCTCCGACCCGCTCTTGTTCCAGTTCTTGTCGTAGAACGGGAAGGCGAGCGTCTGGATGATGCCGGCCGGCGTGTTGATGTAGCGGCCGCCGAGGTCGCTCTTCACGTTCTTGAGCTGCGAGGCGGGCACGTCGTCGACGAGGTCGAGGTTGCCGGCGATGAGGTCGGTGTATGCGGTGTTGTTGTCGGTGTAGACCTTCAGGTCCACCCCGTCGTTCTGCGCCTTGTCCGTGCCGGGGTAGCCGTCCCACTTCCGCAGGGACATCAGCGATCCCTTGCTGTACGAGTCGACGGAGTACGGTCCGTTGCCGACCGGCTTCTTCAGCCAGGCCGCGTGGTCGGAGAAGAACGCCTTGGGCAGCGGCGCGTAGGCGACGTATCCGAGGGTGTCGGGGAACGTCGAGAACTTCTGGTTGAGCTTCACGGTGAAGGTGTCGGTGCCGGTGACCTTGAGCCCGGAGAGCTTGTCCGCGCTCTGGGTGCCGGTGTCGGGGTGGACCTTGTCGTACCCGTCGATGTACCCGAAGAAGTACGCGTTCTTCTGGTTGTTCTTCAGGCTCGCGCCGTAGTTCCAGGCGTCCACGAAGGACTGGGCGGTGACGGCCTCTCCGTTGCTGAACTTCCAGCCGCTCTTCACCGTGATCGTGAAGTTCTGCGAGTCCGAGGTGTCGATCTTCTGCGCCAGCATGTCCTGGGCCGCGCCGGTCTTGGCGTCGTACCGCTTCAGGCCGCGGAAGATCATGTCGAGGACCTTGCCGCCCTGCACCTCGTTGGTGTTGGCCGGCTCCAGCGGGTTCTGCGGGTCGCCCCAGGAGGAACTCACGACTCCTGAGCCGCTTCCGCCACCACCGCCGCCACCACCGCTTCCGCAGGCGGTCGCCGCCAGGGCGATCGCCGCCGCGCCAGCGGCCCATTTGGCGTGCGTGGCTCCACGCATGGAGTGCCTCCTCTAAGTGCGCTGTGCCGCCAGCGCCGAGGCGCTGTTCCATTACCAGCCAATATCAACCGGTAACAGACATCACGCACATTCAGCCCACCCGTACGTGGCACAACACACCCGGAGGAGGGTGCCGTTTCCGGCGGCCGGCCCAATGAGCGGCGCTGCGCACCCCGTGCGGGAGGTCGACGGGCACCCCGGGCGAGGTCACCGCCCGGCCGGCGGGTCACGCCCGTACGACGGCGCGACCGGCACGTGCCGCGCGGAGGCCGCCGGTCGCGATCGCTCCGCTTCCTGCCGCCAGGACCACCAGGACCGCCAGGACCGCCACGAAAGGGACGGTCGCTCCCGGCACGGCCGCCGGAACACGGAAAAGCCGGTTCCCGGCACCGGACTGACGGTGCCGGGAACCGGCGGGATCGGACCGTGCGCGACTCAGGCCGCGTGCACGATGTCCTTCTGCTCCGCGAAGTGGCACGCCGACTCGTGGGCCGCCGGGGTGTCCAGGCCCTTGAAGACCTCGGGCACCGCGAGGAGCGGCACCTGCTCGGCGCACTTGTCCTGCGCCTTCCAGCAGCGGGTGCGGAAGCTGCACCCGGACGGCGGGTTGGCCGGGGAGGGCACGTCGCCGGTCAGGATGATCCGCTCGCGGTGCTCACGGGCCTCCGGGTCCGGCACGGGCACGGCCGACAGCAGCGCCTGGGTGTAGGGGTGCGTCGGGTGCTCGTAGATCTGCTCGTCGGTGCCGATCTCCGCCATCTTGCCCAGGTACATCACACCGACGCGGTCGGAGATGTGCCGGACGATCGACAGGTCGTGCGCGATGAAGATGTAGGACAGGTTGAACTCGTCCTGCAGTCGCGCCATCAGGTTGATGACCTGCGCCTGCACCGACACGTCGAGGGCCGACACCGGCTCGTCGCAGATGATGATCTCGGGGTTGAGCGCGAGGCCGCGGGCGATGCCGATGCGCTGGCGCTGACCGCCCGAGAACTGGTGCGGGTAGCGGTTGATGTACTCGGGGTTGAGCCCGACCACGTCCAGCAGGTCCTTCACCTTGCGGCGCCGGTCACCCTTCGGGGCCACCTCGGGGTGGATGTCGAAGGGCTCGCCGATGATGTCGCCCACCGTCATGCGGGGGTTGAGCGAGGTGTACGGGTCCTGGAAGATCATCTGGATGTTCCGGCGGACCGCCTTCAGGGCGCGCCCGGACAGCCGGGTGATGTCCTGGCCCTTGTAGAAGACCTCGCCGGCCGTCGCCTGCTCCAGGCTCATCAGGAGCTTGGCCACCGTCGACTTGCCGCAGCCGGACTCACCCACGATGCCCAGGGTCTCGCCCTGGTACAGGTCGAAGGAGACACCGTCGACGGCCTTCACGGCGCCGATCTGCCGCTTGATGACGATGCCCTGCGTCAGCGGGAAGTGCTTGACGAGGTTACGCACCTGAAGGATCGGTTCGCCGCGGTCGACCGGCGCGTCCAGGGCGGCGATCTCCTCCTCCACGGAGTGCGCGTCGGCGATCTCCACCTCGGAGACGTTCGGCGTCGCGTCCGTCGGCTCGGCGGACTTGTTCGGGTCAGCCATGGATCGTCTCCTTCCAGAAGTGGCACGCGCTGGCGCGGCCGGGCAGTTCCGTTCCGTCCCGCTCGGTCACCTGGACCAGCGCGGGACGCTCGGTACGGCAGATGTCCTGCGCCTTCTCGCAGCGCGGGTTGAAGGCGCAGCCGTTCGGCACCTTCAGCAGGTTGGGCGGCAGGCCCTTGATCGCGTAGAGCTCCTGGCCCTTCTGGTCCAGGCGCGGGATCGAGTCGAGCAGGCCACTGGTGTACGGGTGGGCCGGGCGCTTGTACAGCTCGTGCACCGGCGCCGTCTCGACGATCCGGCCCGCGTACATCACCGCGATCTTGTCGGCGACGTCCGCGACGACACCCAGGTCGTGGGTGATCAGGATCAGACCCATGTGGTACTCGCGCTGGAGCTCCGCGAGCAGGTCCATCACCTGGGCCTGGACCGTCACGTCGAGGGCCGTGGTCGGCTCGTCGGCGATGATCAGGTCCGGTTCCAGGGCCAGCGCCATGGCGATCATGATGCGCTGGCGCATACCGCCGGAGAACTGGTGCGGGTAGTCGTTCACCCGGGCCGCGGCGCCCGGGATCTTCACCCGGTCCATCAGCTCGACGGCCTTGGCCTTGGCCTGCTTGCGCGACATCCCCTGGTGGACACGGAACATCTCGCCGAGCTGGTAGCCGACGCTGAGCACGGGGTTGAGCGAGGACAGCGCGTCCTGGAAGATCATCGCGATCCGCGCACCGCGCAGCTTGCGCCGCTCCTCGTGGGACATGGTGAGCATGTCGTCGCCGTAGAAGCGGATCTCGCCCTTGGGGATGCGGGCCGGCGGCATGTCGAGGATGCCCATGATCGCCTGCGCGGTCACGGACTTGCCCGAGCCGGACTCGCCGAGCACGGCGAGCGTCTCCCCGGAGTTCACCGAGTAGTTGACGCCGTTGACGGCTCGGACCACACCCTCACGGGTCTGGAACTCGACGTGCAGGTCACGCACTTCGAGCAGCGGGGCGGTCTTGCCGCCGTCGCCGGATCGCGGAGCCGGGATGGCGTCCTTGGAGTCGATGTCGGTCACGTACGCCTCCCTCAGCGCATCTTGGGATCGAAGGCGTCGCGGACCACGTCGCCGAGCATGATGAACGCCAGCACGGTAAGGCTCAGGGCACCGGCCGGGAACAGCAGGGCGTGCGGCGAGGTCAGGAACCGGTCCTGGGCGTCACTGATCATCACGCCCCAGGAGATGTTCGGGTACTGGATGCCGATGCCCAGGTAGGACAGAGCGGCTTCGGCGCCGATGTAGACACCGAGGTTCATCGTGGTGATGACGATGACGGGGGCGAGCGTGTTCGGCAGGATGTGCCGGAACGCGATCCGCCACGAACCCGCGCCCAGCGCCCGGGCGGCCATCACGTAGTCGTTGTACTTGTTCGCGATGACCTCGCCACGCATGATCCGGAAGACCTGCGGCCAGCCGAGGATCGCCATGATGAGCGACACCGACCAGACGTCACCGCCACCCCAGACCGACATGATCAGCAGACCGCCGATGAGGAGCGGCAGACCCGCGAACACCTCGGTGATACGGGACAGCACCGCGTCCGCCCAGCCGCCGATCAGGCCGGCCAGCATGCCCACCAGGCCGCCGATCAGGGTGGTGGCGATGGTGGTCACCACACCGACGACGATCGAGTTGCGCGTGCCGTACACGGTCCGCGTGTAGATGTCGCAGCCCTGCACGTCGAAGCCGAACAGGTGCCCGGACGACGGTCCGCTCATGGAGTTCTGGAGCTGACAGAAGCCGTCCGAGAACGGGGAGCGCGCCGTGAAGAGGCTGGGCGCGATCGCCAGCGCGAGCAGGCACACGATGACGAGGCCCGTCACGATGAACATGGGCCGCTTGCGCAGGTCCGACCAGCCGTCCTTGAGCAGGCTCGCCTGACGGGCTGCCGCCTTCTCCTCGGCCTCGGTCTCCTTGACGAGGGCGGCCTCGTCGGTGGTGGGCCTCTCTATCGTCTTCTCACTCATAACGGATCCTCGGGTCGAGCACGGCGTACATCAGGTCTACGACGAGGTTGGCGACCAGGTAGATCAGCACCAGCAAGGTCACCAGACCGACCACGACGGGTCGCTCACGCAGATACAGGGACTGGGCCAGCTGGCCACCGAGACCGGGCATGTTGAACACGCGCTCGGTGATGATGGCACCGCCCATGAGGGCACCGAGGTCGAAGCCCAGGAAGGTGACGACCGGAATCATCGAGTTGCGCAGGGCGTGCACGCCGATGACCCGGCGCCGGGGCAGCCCCTTGGCGATGGCGGTACGGACGTAGTCGGCACGGATCGACTCCGTCATGCTCGACCGGACCAGTCGCGCGATGTACGCCATGGAGGTCGCGGCGAGCACGACGGCCGGAAGGATGTAGCTCTGCGGCCAGCCCTTCTCGATACCGGCGACCGGGGTGAGCTTGAGGTTCATGCCGAACTCGAGCTGGAGCACGCTACCGAACACGAAGACCGGGATCGAGATCAGGACGAGCGTCGCGACCAGCACCACGTTGTCGAGGAACTTGCCCCGCTTCAGAGCGGAGAGGATGCCCGCGACGACGCCGATGACGGCCTCGATGGCGAAGGCGGTCAGGCCCAGCTTCAGGGTGACCGGGAACCGCTCGGACACGATGTCGGAGATGGCACGGCCGTTGTACGTCTCACCGAGGTCACCGGTGAAGACGCCGCTGATGTAGTGCCAGTACTGCTGGTACAGCGGTTCGTTCAGGTGGTAGTGCGCGCGGAGGATCGCCGCGATGTTGGGGTCGGCGCGCTTGTCGCCGGCCAGTGCCTGGATCGGGTCGCCGGGCAACGCGAAGACCAAGCAGAAGATGATGAACGTGACGCCTATCACCACAGGGATCACCTGCAGGAGGCGGCGCACGACGTATCGGCCCATGGGTACTCCAGAGGGGGGTGCTCAACCCGCCCGCGGCCGGGGCGGCGGCACTGACGGACGGAAGACGGCAGAAGGGGTGAGCAGGGGAAGGCTTTGAGCTCCTCCCCTGCTCACCCCCTGTCCGTGTGTCGGACCTGCTCAGATACGGCTCAGCTGAGCTTGACCGTGTCCCACAGGATCTGGTGGCCGGCGACCTTCATCGACTTGATCTTGTCGCTGAAGCCCGCGTTCAGGGTGTAGAAGTACACCGGGATGTAGGGCATGTCCTTCAGGAGGACGTCGTCGGCCTGCTGGTAGTTCTTGACCGCTTCCTCGTGCGTCGGAGCCTGGTCGCCCTTGACGAGGAGCTTCTCGAAGTCCTCGTTGACGTAGCCCGAGTAGTTCGAGCCGTTGGCGATGGCTTCCTTCGAGAAGACCGGGCGGAGGTAGTCCTCGGCGTCCGGGTAGTCCATGCTCCACGCCATACGGAACGCGCCCTGGTACTTCTTGGCGTCCAGGTCGTTGAGGATGGTCTGGAACTGCTCGAACGGCTTCGCCGTCACCTTCAGGCCCAGGTTCTGCTGGAGCTGGTTGGCGACCGCCTCGATCCACTCCTTGTGGCCGCCGTCGGCGTTGTAGCCGAGCTCCAGCTTGTTGCCCGGCAGCCCGCCGCTCTGCTTGTAGAGCTCCTTGGCCTTGGCCACGTTCAGGGTGCAGGCGTCACCGCAGGCGCCCTTGCGGTAACCGTCGATGATCGGGCTGATGTAGTCGTCCGCGGGCGTACGCGCACCGAGGAAGACCTTGTCGGCGATCGTCTGCCGGTCGATGGCCATCGAGATGGCCTTGCGCAGGTCGGCGTTCTGGAACGCCTTGTTGTACTTGATCGGGAAGCCGATGTAACCGACGGCCGAGTCGGCCTCGTCGATCGTGCGGTTCGGCAGGTCCTTCTTGTACGTCGGCAGGCCCGAGGTCGGGATCGTCAGCAGGCTGTCGAGGTTGCCGGCGACCAGGTCCTTGTAGGCGGTGTCCGGGTTCGAGTAGATCTTGAAGTTGACACCCTTGACCTCGATCTTCGAGGCGTCCGGGTACTTGTCGTACTTCGTGGTGTCGATCTGCTCGTTGTGCTTGAACGTGCCCTTCATCTTGAAGGGGCCGTTGCCGATCGGAGCCTCGCCGAAGCCCTTCGGGTCCTTGAAGAACGCCTTGGGCAGCGGCACGAACGCCGTGAAGGAAAGCTGCGACGGGAACGCGGAGAACGCGCCGCTCAGGGTGACCTGGAGGGTGCTGTCGTCAACGGCCTTCAGACCCGAGAGCTTGTCGGTCGTCGGCTTCTTGCCCTCGCCCGGGTTCAGGTCGCTGTAGCCCGCGATGTGGCTGAACAGCGGGTTGGTCTGCTGCGCGTTGGTCTGGTTCGCGCCGTAGTTCCACGCGTCGATGAAGGACTGAGCCGTGACCTTCTCGCCGTTGTGGAACGTGTAACCCGACTTCAGCTTGATCGTCCAGACCTTGTTGTCCTTGGTCTCGATCGACTCAGCCATGGCGTTGACGACCTTGTTGCTGGCGTCAAGCTTGGTCAGACCCGTGAAGAGGGCGTTGATGACCTGGCCGCCCTCGGTCTCGTACGTGTTGGAGGGAACCAGCGAGTTCTGCGGTTCGCCGATCTCCACCGACACGACGCCGTTGCCCTTGCCGCTGCCCGAGCTGCTGTCGCCCCCGCCACCGCCACAGGCCGTCGCACCCAGCGCCACAACCGCGGCTATCGCAACCCACTTGGCGCTCTTGGCACCACGCATGGGGCTCCTCCTCATGAGTCCATTGGTTCACCACTTGGAAGGGCACATGACACATCACCGTCACCGGCGCCTGAAACGGTCAAGTGCCCCCGCGCTCGTGAGTCGTCGCCACCAGCAGCGCATGACCCGTTGATCCGAGCTCTACGCGCCTAACTATCTGCCATGGGTCAGTGCCCGAACCACACTCACAAGGTCTCGGTTCGATCACACCTGGCACTCACATCTTCCAAAATCCGGACAAAGGGTTTCACGAAAGATCCCTGCGAAACGGACTTGTTACACATCTATCGGTTGCGGGTGTCCGTATTCCGGACGCAAGGGGCAAGAAATCCAGTTGCGACTATCGTGGTCGCCGTGCGGGGGTGCCATTGGCGTGCTCGCACACCGCGAATTCCGCGGGGCGGCTGCCCGTCGCTCGGCCAACGAGTGCCCGCGCCAAGGCCGTTCGACGATCAAGCGCGCAGACGCGCCGCGCACGGCTTCGCCGCGCGGACGACGTCGCGCCGCCCGACCGGGGCAATGACCTGTCCGGTCAGCAGAATAGTGTGAATCGGCCATCCGGTGAGCTCTCCCCCTGTGCTTCGAGGGTTTTCCCTACCCTTTCGGGGCGCCTCGCGGTGAGAGGCGGCGGCCGGGTTCCGTTGTGCCCCCGTTCGCCCTTTCCCGGACCAGGGCCCTTTCTCCGAGCAGGGCCACGCAAAAAGCCAGGGTGCCCCCGTGAAGGGGGCACCCTGGCTCGTGTCGGCCGGGGGCCGCGGGGGGGGGGGCGCCCCGGCCCCCCCC
>NZ_JBHWEL010000031.1:34284-64788 GCF_042734135.1 Streptomyces sp. NPDC059668
GGCGCGGCCGCGCGCCGCCGGCCCGCGGGGGGCGCCGCCCCCCCCGCCCCCCCCCCCCCCCCGCCGGATCAGCCGTTCTTGGCGCGGCTCGCGGCGCGGGCGCGCTCGCGGCCGTCCAGGTTGACCTTGCGGATACGGACGGCCTCCGGGGTCACCTCGACGCACTCGTCGTCGCGGCAGAACTCCAGGGACTGCTCCAGGGAGAGCTTGCGGGGCGGGACGATCGCCTCGAACGAGTCGGCCGAGGACGACCGCATGTTCGTGAGCTTCTTCTCCTTGGTGATGTTCACGTCCATGTCGTCGGCGCGCGAGTTCTCGCCGACGATCATGCCCTCGTACACCTCGGTGCCGGGGTCGGTGAACAGCACGCCGCGCTCCTGGAGGTTCGTCATCGCGAACGCGGTGACGGCACCGGCGCGGTCGGCGACCAGCGAGCCGTTGTTACGGGTGGCCAGCACGCCGAACCAGGGCTCGTGACCCTCGTGGATGGAGTGGGCGATGCCCGTGCCCCGGGTGCCGGTCAGGAACTCCGTACGGAAGCCGATGAGGCCGCGGGAGGGGACGACGAACTCCATGCGGACCCAGCCCGAACCGTGGTTGGACATGTTGTCCATCCGGCCCTTGCGGACACCCATGAGCTGCGTGACCGCGCCCATGTGCTCCTCGGGCACGTCGACCGTCATGCGCTCGACGGGCTCGTGGACCTTGCCGTCGATCTCCTGGGTGACCACCTGCGGCTTGCCGATGGTCAGCTCGAAGCCCTCGCGGCGCATCTGCTCGACCAGGATGGCGAGCGCGAGCTCACCACGGCCCTGGACCTCCCACGCGTCCGGACGCTCGGTGTCGAGCACCCGCAGCGAGACGTTACCGACCAGCTCGCGGTCCAGCCGGTCCTTGACCTGGCGGGCGGTGACCTTGCGGTCCTTGACCGCGGCCTTGTTCTCGGCGCCCTTGCCGGTACCGCCACGGCCGACCAGCGGCGAGGTGTTGGTACCGATCGTCATCGAGATCGCCGGCTCGTCGACCGTGATGAGCGGCAGCGCGATCGGGTTCTCGGGGTCGGCGAGGGTCTCGCCGATCATGATGTCCGGGATACCGGCGACGGCGCAGATGTCACCGGGGCCCGCCTTCTCGGCGGGCTTGCGGGTGAGCGCCTCGGTCATCAGCAGCTCGGTGATGCGCACGTTGGACATCGTGCCGTCGCGCTTGATCCACGTGACGGTCTGGCCCTTGCGCAGCTCGCCCTGCTCGACGCGCAGCAGCGCGATACGGCCGAGGAAGTTGTCGGCGTCCAGGTTGGTGACGTGCGCCTGGAGCGGGGCCTCCTCGTCGTACTCGGGGGCCGGGACGTGCGACAGGATCGTGGAGAAGAACGGCTCCAGGCTGTCGCTGTCCTGCGGGACCGTGCCGTCGGCGGGCTTGGTCAGGGAGGCGACGCCGTCGCGCGCGCACGCGTAGACGATCGGGAACTCGATCTGGTCCTCGTCGGCGTCGAGGTCGAGGAAGAGGTCGTACGCCTCGTTCACGACCTCGTCGATGCGCGAGTCCGGCCGGTCCGTCTTGTTGATGCACAGGATGACGGGCAGGCGGGCCTGGAGCGCCTTGCGCAGCACGAAGCGGGTCTGCGGCAGCGGACCCTCGGAGGCGTCGACGAGGAGGACGACCGCGTCCACCATCGACAGACCGCGCTCGACCTCGCCGCCGAAGTCGGCGTGGCCGGGGGTGTCGATGATGTTGATCGTGATGACCTCGCCCCCGTCCTTGGGGTGGTACTTCACGGCCGTGTTCTTGGCCAGGATCGTGATGCCCTTCTCACGCTCCAGGTCGTTCGAGTCCATCATGCGGTCGTCAAGCGACTCGGCGGCGTGCGCGGCGAAGGCACCGGCCTGCTTGAGCATGGCATCGACCAGGGTGGTCTTGCCATGGTCGACGTGGGCGACGATGGCGACGTTGCGGATGTCGTGGCGCGTGGCCATATTGAGGCGCTTCTCCCGGAGTGAGTGGACGGCCTCCGCAGCGCGGGGCCTGCCGGGCTGAACACGCCACGGCCTTACCCCATCGTACGTGGCCCTGACGGAGGCCGCCCCCGCCGGGGGTTCGGGCCCGGCGGGGGCGGCGTGCGGGCGCGGGTCGGCGGGGCCCGGCACGGGCGCGCGGATGCGCAGGCCCGCGGGCAGCCGCTCGACGTCGGCGCCCCGTACCCCTCAGGGGGTGCTGGTGGGGGTCGCCGACGGCTTCACGCCCTTCTTCAGGAAGCCCATGTCCTCGTAGAGAGGGGTCTGGAACCCGAAGGAGCCGGCGTTCGCCAGGTTCGGGCGGACGGCGGTGAGCTGGGGACGCTGGTACAGAGGAATCGATCCTGCGGCGGCCCAGATCCGGGCGTCGGCCTTGCGGACCAGGGCCCGCTCCTCGTCCTCGTCCAGGGTGCCCATGGCCTGGTCGAACAACTGGTCGACCTGGTCGGTGCCGACCCGGGTGTAGTTCTGCTCGACGGAGAGCGAGCCGTCGGCGGCCGGGACCGGCTTCGCGAAGATCGGGCGGGCGTCGGTGGCCGGGAAGGCCGAGGCGGGCCAGGAGTACAGCGCCAGGTCGTACTGACCGGAGGCGATGTGGTCCTTGAAGTAGCTGTCGCCCGCGACCTTGGTCGTCTCCGTGGGGATGCCGATGCGCTTGAGCATCCGCGAGATGTGGTCGGCGACGGTGTTCAGCGACTCCGAGCCGGGGCCGGAGGGCAGCACGAAGCGGAGTGTCAGCGGTTTGCCGTTCTTGGCGAGCACACCGGACTCCACTCCCGCCGGGGCGGCCGTGCCCTTGGGCGCGTAGGCGCCGGGGGCCCCGCCCTGACGGGTGTCCTGGTGGGCGTACCGCTTGCCGTCGAACCGCGTGGCCGCCTGTTCGCCCGAGTGCTTCGTCCCGTGCTGCTCGGGCTCGTCGGCCGGGTCCGCCTTCGCCCGGTCGGTCCCGGCCGGCTTGTCGTCCCCGCCGACGATGTACGTCCCGTCGTCGGAGTCCGGCTCGGACCCGGGCGCCGCCTTCCTGCCCTCGGGGCCGGCCGCCTTCTTCTCCTTGTCCTTGTCCTTCTTCTCCTCCTTCACCGGTCCCCCGGGCACCCAGCCGGCGTCCAGGAGCAGCGCCTGCGCCTCCTTGGCGTCCGGGGCGCCGAGCGCCGCGCTGTTGTCGGCGTACGCCTGCTGGCCGGCGAGTGCGAGGTGACTGCCGACCGGTACGGCGGGCAGGCCCAGCGGCTTGAGCACGGCCTGCGCGAGTTCGTCGCGGTTGAGGGCGCGGGCGACGGCGCGGCGCACGCGTTCGTCGGCCAGGGGTCCCTCGGAGCCGTTCAGGGCGAGCTGGGTGTACGCGGGTTCGAGGGACTTGCGGACGACGAAGCCGCTCAGGCCGTTCTGCTCGGAGGCGTACTGGGCGGCGGCCTGGCGCAGCTTCTCGCGGGCTCCGGCCTCGTCGCGGGCGGCGGCCTCGTCGGAGCCGTGGGCGACGGCCCAGGAGTGCAGCGCCTTGGCGGGGCTGAGCGTGCTGCCCGGGGTGGCGGGAGCGCCTGGGGTGGCGGGAGTGCCCGGGGTGGCGGGGGTGCCCGGGCCCTGTAGCGCCGTGCCGCCCTTGGCTCCGGCGGCGAGCGTGATCCGGCCGGCCTGCTCGGGATCGACGTCGGCCATGTCGATCTTGCCGGCCGCGAGCGCGGTGGTGCGCTGGTCGCGCGGGACGGCGACCAGCGAGATCTCGGCGAGCTTGGCGGGACGGCCCCACCAGCGGGGGTTGCGGGTGAGGTGGATCTCGCCGGACTTGGCGTCCACGCTCTGGAGGGCGAAGGGGCCGGCGGTGGCCTTCAGGTCGCGGCGGGCGCCGTCGTTGAAGGTGGCCGCGGCGCCCATGACGTCCTTCGGGTACAGCGGCGAGAACAGCGACTTCCAGTCGGCGTAGGGGCGGCTGAAGGTGACACGGACCTCCAGGTTGTTCTTGCCGCGCTCGATCTTCTCGATGCGGTCGTACCCGGCGTTGCGGGCCGTCCAGTACGCGCTGTCCTTGCCGGACAGGGCGCGCCACTGGGCCGCGAAGTCGTCGGCGCCGATCTCGCGGCCGTCGCTCCAGACCGCCTGCTGGTTGAGCTTGTAGAGCACGACCTGCTTGGGCTCCTCGTCGACGACCTTGGCCGATTCCAGGTAGTCGGGGTTGAGCTGCGGGCGGCCGTTGCGGTCGAGCCGGTACAGGGAGGGCAGCACGGCACCGGCGACCCGCGAGGTCGTGGCGTCGGCGTCGGCCTGGAAGGTGTTGAGGGTCGCCGGGACGGCGTCGACCGCCCATCGCAGGGTGCCGCCGTCCGTGACCAGGTTGCGGCCCGCGGGCGCGATGTCCTGCGCGGCGACGGGACTGGCCTTCTCCTCGTCGTCGGCGCTGCACGCGGTCAGGACGGGCACCGCGAGCGCGCCCGCGGTCAGGAACGCGACCGAGCGCATCACCGCGCGCAGTCCGACGCCGTCGTGGGACATCACTGCAACCTCCGGTGGGGGGACAGGCTGGGTCTGATCATTTTTGGTCGGATATGCGGTTGATCAGATGTATGCACCCACTGAACGGGAGAGGGAGTGTGCGGGAGCGCCGACACGGCGGGGGCGCGCGAAATCCCACCCGGACGGCCCAGTGTCGTTCCGTGCGCGCCCCTCCCCGCAGGGTTCTGTCCCCGCACCGGGAACGCCGGATCGCGGCGGCGGCCCGGCCTGCCCGGCGCGCGCAGAGCGTGCGGGGGCGCGCTCGGAGGGGGTTCGATCCGGGAATCCGTGCATACGCCTTCACACGGGCTCATGTGACGCGCAACACTCGCAGGCGCATGAACGTTGCCGCCTTGGGCCGCAGAGCCCGTGGAAGTGAGGGCAAGTCATGTCCGTGCACGATGAACTGACGTCGGTCCAGCGCTGTCTCGACGACCTGCTGAGGTCGATGGGACGCCTGGAACAGCAGATCGGCGGCGGCCTCGACATGCGCCGCGTCCGCGCCGACGCCGACCACCTGCGGGAAAGCGTCGCGCTGCTGCGCGAATCCGCACCCGGGCTCACCCGACCCCTGCGCCCCGACCTCGTCTCCATCCCCGACACCCCGTACGACAGCTCCCTGTGGACGGACTCGGACGACGAAGGTCTCGGCGCCCGGGACCGGCACGCCCCCTGACCCGACCGGAGAGTCATAAGTTGGCCACTGGTACGGAACCCCATCCGAACAGCGGCGGCGTACGGACCGGTACGCGCGCCGCGATCGCCGCCCCGCACCTGCGCACCGACCGCTGGTGGCTGGCGCCCGCCGCGACCGCGGCCGGGCTGCTGGCCTTCATCGTGTACTCGACCTGGCGGGCCTTCGCGGACACGGACTACTACGCGGCGCCGTACGTGTCGCCGTTCTACTCCCCGTGCCTCGCGGAGCGCTGCCGGGCCATGGACGCGGGGCCGAACGCGGACCTGTTCGGCAGCTGGTGGGGCATCTCCCCCGCGATCATCATCCTGGTCTTCCCGCTGGGCTTCCGGCTGACCTGCTACTACTACCGCAAGGCCTACTACCGCGGCTTCTGGGCGTCTCCCCCGGCCTGCGCGGTGGCGGAGCCGCACAAGAAGTACACCGGCGAGACCCGCTTCCCGCTGATCCTCCAGAACATCCACCGGTACTTCTTCTACGCCGCGATCCTCGTCGCCGGCACCCTCACGTACGACACCGTGCTCTCCTTCCGCGACGAGCACCACCACTGGGGACACATGGGCCTCGGCACCCTGGTCTTCCTGCTCAACATCACGCTGATCTGGGCGTACACCCTCTCCTGCCACTCCTGCCGGCACATCGTCGGCGGAAAGCTCAGACACTTCTCCAAGCACCCCGTGCGCTACCGGATGTGGCAGTGGGTCGGGAAACTGAACGCCCGTCACATGCTCCTCGCCTGGGCGTCGTTGGTGAGCGTGGCACTCGCCGACTTCTATGTGTTCCTGGTCGCGTCCGGCGCCTTCGACGATCCGAGGTTCTTCTGATGTCCGTGGTCGAGCGACAGGAGTGGGACGTCGTCGTGGTCGGCGCCGGCGGCGCGGGGCTGCGGGCCGCCATCGAGGCACGCGAGCGCGGCGCCCGTACGGCCGTCATCTGCAAGTCGCTGTTCGGCAAGGCGCACACGGTGATGGCCGAGGGCGGCATCGCGGCCGCGATGGGCAACGTCAACTCCGGTGACAACTGGCAGGTCCACTTCCGCGACACCATGAGGGGCGGGAAGTTCCTCAACCAGTGGCGGATGGCCGAGCTGCACGCCACCGAGGCCCCCGACCGGGTCTGGGAGCTGGAGACCTGGGGCGCCCTCTTCGACCGCACGGCGGACGGGCGGATATCCCAGCGCAACTTCGGCGGACACGAGTACCCGCGGCTCGCCCATGTCGGCGACCGGACGGGACTCGAACTCATCCGCACCCTCCAGCAGAAGATCGTCTCCCTCCAGCAGGAGGACATGAAGGAGACGGGCGACTACGAGAGCCGCCTGAAGGTCTATCAGGAGTGCACCGTCACCCGGGTCCTGAAGGACGGCAACCACGTCGCCGGGGTCTTCTGCTACGAGCGCGAGTCCGGACGCTTCTTCGTCCTGGAGGCACCCTCCGTCGTCATCGCCACCGGCGGCATCGGCAAGTCCTTCAAGGTGACGTCCAACTCCTGGGAGTACACGGGCGACGGCCACGCGCTGGCGCTGCTGGCGGGCGCCCCGCTGCTCAACATGGAGTTCGTGCAGTTCCACCCGACGGGCATGGTCTGGCCCCCGTCGGTGAAGGGCATCCTGGTCACGGAGTCCGTCCGCGGCGACGGCGGCGTGCTGCGCAACTCCGACGGCAAGCGGTTCATGTTCGACTACATCCCGGACGTCTTCAAGGAGAAGTACGCGCAGTCCGAGGAGGAGGGCGACCGCTGGTACGAGGACCCGGACCACAACCGGCGTCCCCCCGAGCTGCTCCCCCGCGACGAGGTCGCGCGCGCCATCAACTCCGAGGTGAAGGCCGGCCGCGGATCGCCGCACGGCGGCGTCTTCCTCGACGTGTCGACGCGCATGCCCGCCGACGTCATCCGGCGCCGACTGCCGTCCATGTACCACCAGTTCAAGGAGCTGGCGGACGTCGACATCACCGCCGAGGCGATGGAGGTCGGGCCCACCTGCCACTACGTCATGGGCGGCATCGCGGTCGACTCGGAGTCGGCGGCGGCCCGCGGCGTCCCCGGCCTGTTCGCGGCCGGCGAGGTCGCGGGCGGCATGCACGGCTCCAACCGGCTCGGCGGCAACTCCCTCTCCGACCTGCTGGTGTTCGGACGGCGGGCGGGACTGCACGCCGCCGAGTACGCCGCGGGCCGCACCGGGGACCGCCCGGCCGTCGACGACGCCCAGGTCGACACGGCCGCCGCGGAGGCGCTGCGGCCCTTCTCCGCCGAGGGTCCGGTACCCGGCGAGGAGAACGGCCGGCCGCCGGAGAACCCGTACACCCTGCACCAGGAACTCCAGCAGGCCATGAACGACCTGGTCGGCATCATCCGGCGCGAGGCCGAGATGGAACAGGCCCTGGAGAAGCTCGCGGACCTGCGGGTACGGGCCCGCCGGGCGGGCGTCGAGGGGCACCGGCAGTTCAACCCCGGCTGGCATCTCGCCCTCGACCTGCGCAACATGCTGCTGGTCAGCGAGTGCGTGGCCCGCGCCGCCCTGGAGCGCACGGAGTCCCGCGGCGGCCACACCCGCGAGGACCATCCGGTGATGGAGCGGGTCTGGCGCCGGGTCAACCTGCTGTGCCGGCTGGCGGATCCCACCGGCGGCCTCGCGGCGACCGACCCGGTACGCGGCCAGATCGACCTCACCCGCGAGAACACCGAACCCGTCCGCCCCGACCTGCTCGCCCTCTTCGAGAAGGAGGAGCTGGTCAAGTACCTCGCCGAAGAGGAGCTCTACGAGTGAGCAGCTACGAGGCCCGCTTCAAGGTGTGGCGCGGGGATGTGAAGGGCGGTGGCCTGGAGGACTTCGCGGTCGACGTCAACGACGGTGAGGTGGTGCTCGACATCATCCACCGCCTCCAGGCGACCCAGGTCCCCGATCTGGCCGTCCGCTGGAACTGCAAGGCGGGCAAGTGCGGTTCGTGCTCGGCGGAGATCAACGGACGCCCCCGGCTGATGTGCATGACCCGGATGTCGGTGTTCACCCGGGAGGAGACGATCACCGTCACGCCGCTGCGTGCCTTCCCCGTCGTCCGGGATCTCGTCACGGACGTCGGCTTCAACTACGCGAAGGCGCGGGAGGTGCCCGCCTTCGTGCCGCCGGCCGGACTCGGACCCGGCGAGTACCGGATGCAGCAGGAGGACGTGGACCGTTCGCAGGAGTTCCGCAAGTGCATCGAGTGCTTCCTGTGCCAGGACACCTGCCATGTCGTACGCGACCACGAGGAGAACAAACCGGCGTTCGCGGGGCCGCGCTTCCTGATGCGGGTGGCGGAGCTCGACATGCACCCGCTGGACGCCGCGGCCGACACCGGACTGGACCGCAAGCGGACCGCGCAGGACGAGCACGGCCTCGGCTACTGCAACATCACCAAGTGCTGCACGGAGGTCTGCCCGGAGGGCATCAAAATCACGGACAACGCCCTGATCCCCCTGAAGGAACGGGCGGTCGACCGCAAGTACGACCCGCTGGTGTGGCTGGGCTCGAAGATCAGGAGGCGGGAGGCGTAACGGGGCGGCCCGGACGGCGGGCCGCCGCGCGCGGTCAGCGGACCCAGCCTCGCCGGTACTGCGTCCAGTCCTTCTCCCGGGCGGCGAAGTCCACGTACGCGGCCACACCGAAGTTCGCGCGCGTGCGGTCGGTGCGGGAGAGACCGAGACGGACGCCCCGGACGGCCGCCTCGACCGTCTCCGCCGAACCGTGGTGGGACATGTCGTCCTCGTAGTAGAACGGCATGCCCATCAGCAGGTCGGTCGTCTTCGGAGTGACCTCCAGCGCGAGCGAGGTCTGCTGGGCGACATAACCGCCGTACAGGCTCTCCAGCGGCATCGCCGTGTCGTACGACATCACGGCGATCTGGTCGACCCGGCGGGCGACCTGGCCGAAGAACGCCTGGGACCACCACTTGGGGTGTCCCGTGACGGTGCCCCAGACGGAGTGCAGCGACGGCAGCGGGTCGATCTGGTGCGCGGCCACGGAGAGCAGGGCGCCGTGGGCGCGGGTGACGCGGCGCAGGTCTCCGAGGAGGGAGAGATAGTCCGCGTCGCCGGAGTGGAGCGGTTCCAGGTCGAAGTGGGCTCCGTCGAATCCGGCGTCGAGGACCTGCCCGGCGGAGCGGACCACGGCGGCCCGGGTCGCGGCGCGTTCCAGGCGCAGTCCGACCGGGCCCTCGGTCGCGAGTTCGTCACCCAGCCAGGCCTGGACGCGGACGCCGGGCAGCTCCCGGTGGATTGCGCCGATGAGCCGGCGCGCCTCCGGGTACGCGGACACGGGCAGCGTCCCGTCGTGCTCCAGGGGGCCCGCGTGCACGTACAGGTCCCGGACGCCGGTCGTGCGCAGCCGCGCCGCCAGCGCTTCGACGTCCGCGTCCTTCTTACGGCCGTCGACCCATGCGTGGCCCATCCACAGGGCGTCACGGTGTCGCGTGTACGTACCGGCGGCCGGGTCGCCGGCGTAGTTGACGCGCAGGGAGACGCCCGCCGCGAGGAGCGCGAGCAGTACGACCAGGACCACCGCCGACGCGATGCGCTTGGGCCATCGCAGGGCAGGCCGACGCCAGACACCGGCCAGGCGCCGGAGCGGGGTGGGGGCGCGGGGGGTGGGGGCGGAACCCGTACGCGTGACCGGCTCCCCGGCCGACCCGTCCGCGGCCTCGCCCGACGCGTCCGGGTTCCCGGCGGACACATCCGCGGCCTCGCCGGTATCCCGGGCCGGCGCGTCCGGCGCTGCCGTCCGTACGTCCGGCGCTCCCGTCCCTGTCTCCGGCGCTTCCGCTCGGTCCGATTCGGCCGGTGCCGGTGCCGGTGCCGGAGTCGGTATCGGTGCCGGTCCGTCCTCCCTGTCCGGTTCCCCGCCCCGCCCCGTCCCCGGTTCCGTCCGCTCCGTACCCATCCCCCGCGCCCCCTCCGTATGCCCCCGTATCCCCCGTACCTTAGGCGCGCCCGGCTCGGCGCACCCCGGTCGCGTCCTCGCGCGAGCGGCCATACGCTCCCAAATGTGACGTCGCCCCTGAGCCGGAACCGGTCGCGCCGAGCCACGTCCTCCATAGCCGTGCGGGTGGCACACGCCGTGCTCGGGGGGCTGATGGCGCTGGGGTGGCTGCTGCTGCTCGTCGCCCGGCCGGGCGACGGGGATCCTCCGGAGTGGGCGGGGAAGGGGCAGGTCGTCGAGGAGGTGTCGGCGGCGCCCGGGCAGGGGGCCGGTACGTCCGCCGCCGACCTGGTGCTGCCCCTCGTCGCGGTGCTCGTCGCCGGCTCGCTCGCCGCGTACGCCTCCACCCGGCGAATACGCCGCGCGAGGACCCGTACGACCCCCGGCAAGGCCGTCCCGGGAACCGTGCCGCTCGCCGAACTCGACCGGCTCGCCGGGCAGTCGCTCGTCGTGACCGACGACTGCGTGCGCACCAGTGCCGAGGAACTCGCCTCGGTGGCGGCCCTGTTCGGCCAGGAGGCGGTCGGGGCCTACGCGGAGGCGGTGGCGTTCGCGCGCTCCGAGCTGATGGTGGCCTTCCTGCTGCGACAGCGGCTGGACGACACCGCGCCCGACGACGAGACGCGGCGGCGGACGCTGGAGGAGATCCGCGCCCGGTGCGCGGAGGCGGGGCGGCGGCTGGACGCGGAGGCGGCCGGCTTCGACCTGCTGCGCGCCCTGGAACGGTCCTCGCCCGCCGCGCTGGAGTCGGCGGAGGCGCGCTTCCGTGAACTCGCCGGCCGCACGACCGGCGCGCAGGCGACACTCGCGGGTCTCCACGAGCGGTACGCGCCGTCGGCGTACCTGCCCGTGGCCGGCCACGTCGAACAGGCCAAGGACAGGCTCGTGTTCGCCACGACCCATCTCAACCGGGCCCGGCAGGCGCTCGACCGGAACGAGGTCGCGCGGGCCGCGGCGCATCTGCGCGCCGCCGAGGGAGCCATCGGCCAGGCGGACGTCCTGCTCACCGGCGTCGACCGGCTGGCCGCCGAACTCGCCGCGGCCGAGGCGCGGTTGCCCGCCGCGCTGGCCGGCACGGACGCCGATCTCGAACGGGCCCGGACGGTTCCGGCCGGCGCGGTCGGCGGTGCGCTGTCCGGTCGTGTGGCGCACGCCGGGTCGGTCGTCGCGGACGTACGCCGGGAAGCGGCGAACGGGCCGTACGACCCTCTCGACGCCCTGCGCCGGCTGGTCCGGGCCACCGCGGCGGCGGTCGACGTCGCGGCCCTGGGCCGGGACGAGGAGCGCGACCGGGCGCTGCTCGACGAGGCGTTCGCGCCGGCCCGCGGCGCCGTGACGGCCGCGGACGACTTCGTCACGACGCACCGGGCGGTGGTGGGCCCCGGGGCCCGGACCCGGCTGGCGGAGGCGGAACGCCGTCTCGCGCGCTCGCCGCTCGCCATCGCCGACGTCCAGCGGGCCGACGCGCTCGCCGGGGAGGCCCGGCGGCTCGCGGAGCGGGACGTACGGACGTACGGCAATCCGTACGCCGGGCCGGAGGACGACGGAGTCCGCGGCGCCGTACTCGGCGGGATCCTGCGCGGGAGCCTGGAGCCCGGCGGGAGCCTGGAGCCCGGCGGGAGCCGGGACCCAGGCGGACTTCCGGACCCGGGCGGAACCCCGGACCCGGGCGGAGTCCCGGACCCGGGCGGAGTCCCGGACCCGGGCGGAGTCCCGGACCCGGGCGGAGTCCCGGACCCGGGCGGAGTCCCGGACCCGGGCGACGACACCCCGAGTGGCATCGCTTCCGGTGACGTCGCTTCCGTCGGCGGCGCGACCGGTGGCGACGACACCCTCGGTGTCGCGAGCTTCGGCGGGCCGCGTACGCGCTACCGCCGGGCGGTGTCCGCCCCCGCACCGGTCAGAACAGGCTCAGCAACGCCTCCGCCGGGTCCGTGAGCGTCGTCCCGCCGTCCGGCAGGGGCAGTTCGAACCAGACCGTCTTGCCCCGCGGCGTGCGCCGTGAGCCCCACGCGGCGGAGAGCAGGCCGACGAGTTGCAGACCACGGCCGCCCTCGTCCGTGTCCCGGGCGCGGCGGCGGCGCGGCTGCACGAGGCCCGCGTCCCAGACCTCGCACACGAGTGTCCGGTCGAGCAGCAGCCGCAGCCGGATCTCGCCCTCGCCGTACCGCAGGGCGTTCGTCACCAGTTCGCTGACCAGCAACTCGGCGGTGTCGACGAGCGGCTCCAGGTCCCAGGCGGTGAGCTGGGTACGGGCGTACTCGCGGGCCCGGCCCACACTGCGCGGCTCCCGGGGCAGGGTCCAGTCGCCGACGGAATCGGCGGGCAGCCCCTGGACGCGCGCCATCAGCAGCGCGATGTCGTCCTCACCGTGGTGGGTGTCGAGGGTGTTGAGGACGTGGTCGCAGACGTCCTCCAGCGGGCGGGAGGGGTCCGTCAGCGCCCCGACGAAGGCCTGGAGGCCCTCGTCGAGGGGATGGTCGCGCGATTCGACCAGTCCATCCGTGTAGAGCGCGAGAAGGGCACCTTCGGGTAGTTCGACCTCGACCTCCTCGAAGGGTTCGCCTCCCACGCCCAGCGGCATGCCCGGCGGCACGTCGAGCATCAGCGCGCTCTCGCCGGGCTCCACCAGCACGGGCGGCAGATGGCCGGCGTTGGCGAAGGTGATCCTGCGGGTCACGGAGTCGTAGACCGCGTACACGCAGGTCGCGAGATACACCTCGGAGAGGTCGGCGTCACGGGGCTGGCGGGCCGCGCGGGTCGCCTGCTGGACACCGCCCGGGGTGCCCAGGCCGCGGGCGATCTCGTCCAACGCCGAGAGCACCTCGGCCGGTTCGAGGTCGAGGAGCGCCAAGGTCCTTACGGCCGTGCGGAGTTCGCCCATCGCGACGGCGGCGCGCAGGCCGCGACCCATGACGTCGCCGACCACCAGCGCCGTGCGGTGACCGGGGAGTTCGATGACGTCGAACCAGTCACCGCCGACCTCGGTGGCCGCGTTCCCGGGCAGATAGCGGCAGGCGATGTCGAGGCCGGAGGCCTCCGGGTCGCCCGGCGGCAGCAGGGAGCGCTGCAGGATCAGGGCGCGTTCGTGCTCGCGGCGGTACAGGCGGGCGTTGTCGATGCAGACCGCGGCACGGGCCGCGAGCTCCACCGCGAGGGACCGGTCGCGGTCGCCGAACGGCTCGCTGCCCTTCGTACGGGAGAACTGCGCGAGCCCGACGACGGTGTCGTGCGCGACCATCGGCACGGCGAGCGTGGACTGGATGAGCCCGCCCTCCTCGGCGGGGACGTGCTGGGGGCGTGCGGTGCGCAGGGCGTCCGCGCAGGGCGAGTTGAACGGGAAGTGGTGGACGGCACCGACGGCGACCGGGGCAGGTCCGCCGACGAACGGCGCGTCGGAGACGGCGCTGGCGAAGGCGACCCGGCGCAGCTCCGCGCTGCCGTCGGCGAACCCGGGTGGCGTCTCGTCGCCCGCCAGCAGTCCCTGGTAGAGGTCGACGGTCGCGAGGTCGCAGAAGCCGGGCACGACGACGTCCAGCAGCTCGCGGGCGGTGGTCTCCAGGTCGAGGGAGTTGCCGATGCGGGCGCCCGCCTCGTTCAGCAGGGCGAGGTTGCGGCGCGCGGCGGCCGCTTCACGCGCCGCGGCGCGACGGCTGGTGATGTCGGTTCCGAGCCAGGCGATGCCGATGGGGCGGCCGCTGCCGCTGTGGACGCGGTAGAGGTTGACCGACCAGTGACGGCGCTCCTCGGAGCCGGGCACGAATCCGGCGACATGCATGTCCGTGATGGAGTCGCCGGTCTCCAGGACCCGCCGCAGGGTCGCGGCGACGCGCTCGGCCTCGGAGCGCGGCAGGTAGTCGTGGACCGTGCGGCCCCGGTGGCCGTCGACGTCGCCGCCGAACACGGAGGCGAATCGCTGGTTGGCGCGACGGACGCGGAGGTCCGTGTCGATCAGGAGGAAGCCGAACGGAGATTGACCGAAAATCGCCTGCGAGGCGGCGAGGTCGGTCTCGATCCGGCGCAGGGTCCGGACGTCCACGACGATGCAGACGGCGGCCCGCTCACCGTCCTCCGTCGTGGTGGGCATCACATAGACCTCGGCGAGGCCCTCGGCGCCCTCGTCGCCGCTGTCGGAGGGCGGCATCCGGAAGGGGACCACACCGGTCCACTCGCGGCCGTCCAGGATCTCCGCCATCTTGCGCTGCCCGAACTCGCGCCGGTCGGCGGCGACGAACGCCTCGATGGGGTCCATGCCCACGGCGCGCTCCGCGGATATCCCGAAGAGCTGCTCGGCACGCAGACTCCACTGGTCGACGAGTCCGTCGGCGCCGATGGAGAACGAGGCAACCTTGATGTAGTCGTACATGGAGCCGGGTGGACTGCTCTGCCACACCACCTCGCCGGCCGCCTCGGCCGGGGGTTCGACGGGTGCCTCGACAGGCACCTCGACGGACGTGCCGGACGTCGCCCGGACCGGTGTCCCGGCCGGGGCGTCGCCCGTGGCTCCGCCGTCGGTGCCGTCCGTCGCACCGCTCGTCGCGTCGTCCGCGACGCCGTCGCTCGGGCCGCCGTCGCTCGGGCCGCCGGCAGCCGCGTCGCCCGGCGCCGCGGCCATGGCGGAATCGACCGCGGCCTCAGCCCTCGCGCCGTCCGACGGGTCCTCGGACTCCGTGGCCTTCGCTGGTATCTCGCTCACGCGAACCGTCCCCTCCAGCTCACCGCGCCCGGCACCGGTCACCGGGGGCGGCTGCCCGCAGTATCCAGCACTACGGCGCCGCACAACACGGTGTTCACGATCACAGCACGGTCCCGATGGTTTTTGGACCGGCCGCGACATACTCCCAGTCTTCTAACCAGGTGGCGCCCCATCGAATCAAAGACTCCGGACAACACTCGTGGCGCGAATCGATCGACCGCCCCGCCCTCCGTCCGACGGACCCTCAGACGGACGGCCCACGGGCCCCGGGACACACCGCGCACGGACTCTCGGACGGACGGCCGACAGGGCGGCTCGGAGGGACTTCCGACGGTCCCTCAGTCGGGCACGACGGGCTCGGCACGTTCGGTGGGGCGGTTCAGCGGGGCACGTTCAGCGGGGCGTGCCGGGTCGGCACGTTCAGCGGGGCGTGTCGGGTCGGTACGTTCAGCGGGGCGCGTCGGGTCGGCACGTTCAGCCGGGGACCGCGAGCTCGAACCAGACCGTCTTACCGGTGTCGCCGGGGCGCGTGCCCCAGCGGCGGGAGGAACCGGCCACCAGTTGCAGACCCCGCCCGCTCTCGTCGTCGGCGCCCGCGGCCCGTTCCCGGGGCGGGTCGGGCAGCGGATCGGACACCTCCACCAGCAGGGCGTCCGGCACGGCCGCGGGTCTGACGAGGCGGACACCGATGGGTCCGGTGGCGTACCGCAGGGAGTTGGTCACCAGCTCGCTGACCAGGAGCGCGGTCACGTCGCCGAGGACGTCCAGCTCCCATGCGCGCAGCTGGCCGCGGACGACCGCGCGGGCCGTGCGGACGGCACCCGGCTCCGCGGGAAAGGTCCACTCGGCGCGTTCGCCTACGGTGTCGATCACGCCGATCACTTCCCAGGACAGGAACCCACGCATGTCCGGTTTCGTGGGGTTAATGGGCACATACCCGATATCCACGGCGGCTTACCGTGCGGGCAGGAGCACTGTGGCACAAACGGCGTACGGAACCCCAACCGATCAAGACGGTTCGCCCGCCCCGAGTCCCCACGCCCCCTCACCCACGCCGCGCGGCGGCGGACACGGGAGCCTCGGAGATCTACGGGCGGCGGTCGGCGTGGTGACCGTCGGCGGGGGCCGACGCGGGGGCGGCGGTGGCGGGGGTCCAGTGGGGCAGCGTGGCCTTGACCGCGGGGACGTCCTGGTCCAGCCAGTCCACGTCCCAGATCTCGTCCGGGGTCAGCCAGCGCAGTTCGTCGTGGTCCTCCAGGGGCGCGGGGTCGTCCGAGCCGGGGAGCAGCCGCGCGGTCCACACACGGAGAACGTACGGCACCCGAAGGGGCCACTCCCCCGGCACCCGCTCCACGGCCTCCGTCATGACACCGAGTTCCTCGCGCAGCTCGCGCACGAGCGCGGCCTCGGGCGCCTCACCCGGTTCGACCTTGCCGCCGGGCAGCTCCCAGCGTCCGGCCAGCTCGGGAGGCGCACTACGGCGTGCCGCGAGGAGGCGTCCGTCGCGCAGCAGGGCACCCCCGACGACCACGATCGTTTCGTCCATGCGCCGGAGCCTACGACAGGGCAGACCGGCCCGAAGCCGTCACCTGCTGCCGTTCTGCCCGATCCGCTCGACCCAGTAGAGCTGCTTGTGCCCGCGGTCGTCGAGGCTGTCCGCGATCTTCTGGGCCTCGGCCCGGGTCGCGTACCTACCGACGCGATAGCGGTTGCCGTTGTCGTCCTGCCGTATGACGAGCCAGGGAAGAGTGATCGTGCTGTCGTTCATCGAGCCCCTCCACTTCTCGCCCCCGGCCCCCGCCGTAACCCGTGCTCCAACGAAACCGCACTCCGCATATGCCCGAGCCTACGCCTAACCTTCACGCAGCGAATACGGCTTTTCACAAAGAGGTACGCAACCGGCCAGTACGGAGGGGGCGCGTGCCTGCTGATGCGCCGTCGACCGCCCTCCGTGCGCCGGTAGGGCAGCGCGAACGCCGCCCCGGGCGCGGCATTTGAGAACGGCCAGATTCCAACCGGCGGCGGGGGCAGGCCACTTGGCGGGGGACGCGGCTGCGGACACGGGGAGGCGGAGACGGCTGCGGAGACGGAGGCCACTGCGGCTGCCGCGCCCTCGACCCGGGCCGTGAGGACGGGACCGGGTCGAGGTCTGCGACTGCGACTGGGGCTGGGGCTGGGGCTGCGACTGGGGCTACGGCTACTTCACAGGCAGGTGGTACGCGACGCGATACCGGTCCGCCGGTACGACGATGTCGGCCGTCTCGACCGGACGCCCCGAGGCGAAGTACGTGCGCTGGATGACGACGACCACATGCCCGGGCACTCCGCCCAGCGCGAGGAGTTCCTCGGCGAGCCCGGGGCGGGCGCCCACCTCCTCCGTGACGTTGTCCACGATCACGTCGATGGCGGCCATCCGCTCCACGACACCCATGCCGCCGAGCGGGCCCTCCTCGGGGAGCATCACCGGCGTACGGCCCGTGACGGCGAGGGGCTCCCAGGACGTGGAGAGCATCATGACCTCGCCCGCGTCCCGGAACACGTACTTCGTGCACATCACACGGTCACCGGGCCGGATCGAGAGCCGCTCCGCGATCGCCCCGCTCGCCTCGACCTGCTCGCTGCGCGACTCCCAGGTGCCGCGCACGGTCAGGTCGGCCTGCTCCTGCCGGAACGGGGTGGCACCGCTGTCCGGCCGGTACCCGGACCGGGAGACCCGGCGCGGGACCGGCCGCTCGCGCACGTACGTCCCCGAACCCGAGCGCCCCTCGACCAGGCCCTCCGCCATCAGCACCTTGCGCGCCTCCAGCGCGACCGTGTCCGAGACCCCGTACTCCTCGCGGATCCTGGCCTGTGACGGGAGGCGGGTGTGCGGTGGCAGTGAACCGTCGACGATCTTCTTGCGGAGATCACCCGCGACGCGCAGGTACGCCGGCTGTTCACCGAAAGTCACTGGCCGCTCCCATCAGATTGTACAGACAGCAACAGCCTGGCAACCGTGGGTTGTGCCGTGCAAGCGCAGGCCAGAGAATCACTCGATGTGATTACTTATGGCTGCCGAGGGCTTTACCCAGGCACTTTCTCCCCGTTGTAGCCCGTGTCACACCTCGACGCCGCCGCCGCCCGACCCGTCGCCCTGTCCGCCCCCGTTCGTACCGTCCGCGGGCGGAGTGGTGGCCAGCCCCAGAACCTTGCGTGCCGTGACCGTCCTGCTCGGGTCGATGAGTTTCAGGCCCTTCTCGTAGTGGGCGTAGAAGGTGTCCGCGTCGGAGGCGGCCGCCGCCTTCGTCCACTCCTTGCGGGACGCCTCGATGTCCTCGACGAGGGTCGCGACGGGCTTCTCGGCGGCCGGGAACCAGCCATGGCCGCGCAGCAGGCGCGCCTGCTCGTCGAGCGCGCCCGACATCCTGACCGCCCACGCCTTGTGACCCGGCAGGTCGTCCTCGACGTACGCCTTGTCCGGTGCCGTGTCCAACGCCTGGTTGAGTACGTCCGCGGCCCGCAGATACGCCGTCTGATCGGCGTTCAGCGTCAGGGCGTCCTTGCGCAGCGAGCCCGTCAGCCCGCCCTTGGCGTCCGTGTTCCCGAACATGCAGCTAACCGCGCGGTCGCCCCCGCGCCAGCTCTCCCGGGTGGGCGTGAAGTAGTACACGTCGACATCGTCCGGCACGGCCCAGGCGTCCATCGCGTACGAGGACCGCAGCGCGTAGCACTTGGTGTCGGCGGCGTCGACGACCTGGCTGTCGCCCGGGTAGTTCCCGCCGCTCATCCTGAAGTCCGCGAACACCTCGGCGTCGTGGCGCCCGGCGCACGGCACCTTGTCGACGTCGTACGCCATGCCTTCCAGGGAGCCGCCCGGCGCGTCGAAGCAGTCGCCCTTCCTGAGCGAGAAGGCACTGCCCGTCGAGCCCGCGCCCTCCTTGAAGCCGTCCCAGAAGTCGCGCCCGCCGCCCGTGGCGAGGGCGAGCACGAACAGCGCGACGCCGAGCGCGGACATCACCATGCCGATGACCGCCATCGCCGTGCCCCGCTCGCCCCGCTTCCTGATCTGCACGAGGGCGACGATCCCGAGGATCAGACCGACCGCCGGCAGGAAGCACAGGACGCCGAGCACCAGGGCGGAGATCGCGAGCCCGTTGAAGGGCGCGGGACGGTTGTACGGGGAGTAGCCCTGGCCCCAGGTCTGGTACGGACCCTGGGGGTAGGGAGGCTGGTACGGCTGGAACGGCCCCTGGCCCGGCGGTGGATACGGGCCCTCGGGCTGCTGGGGCCCGGGCGGCGGGGGTATGGCCACGAGTTGCGTTGCTCCTTGTCCGGACGGGGTCGTGCAGAGCCGCCTCGGGAATCGGTCAGTCGTGCGGGACCGAGGCGGGAAATGGCGTGAAGAACGGGTGACACGGACCGCCGCAGCACTGATGTCCGAGAAACATGTGACTGACGTACGGCTGGGCGCATCGTAAGCGTGACGGGGGCGGGGGCGGAATGCGGATGCGGATCACGGACGCGACGATCCGGGCGGTCGACGGGCTGACGGCCCGTTGGGCGGAGACGGTGTCGGGCGGAACGGCGTTCTCGGCGGCCGGGGTCCGGCCGCCGCCGGCCTTCCTCGCGGACGGGGCGGGTGGCGCGGCGCGCACGGAGCCGGCGGAGGCGGTGGGACGGCCGGCCGGCGAAGCGGCGGCCGCGGGGCGGGAGTTGCCGGGCGGCCTGCGGGAGCTGCGGGGACTCGGGGGAACGGCGCGACAGCCCTGCCGCGACCGGCCGTCGTGCGCGCATAACCTGCGCTCATGACAGCTTTGCCGGATTGTTTCTGCCCGGCGGACGGTACGCGCGTCCCCGGCGGCTCGCCCGACTGGTGCTGCCCGGTCTGCCGCGGCCCGCTCGACCTGGACTTCGCGCCGACGCCCGCGCCGCTCAAGTCCCTGACCGGGCGGGTGAATTCACTGTGGCGGTACACGGAGTGCCTGCCGCTGTCGGCGCCCACGATCAGTCTGGGCGAGGGCCGTACTCCCCTGGTGACGCTGCGCGAGGGCGTCTCGGCCAAGCTGGACTTCCTGATGCCGACGCTGTCGTTCAAGGACCGCGGCGCCGTCCTGCTCGTCGAACTGGCGCTGCGGCTGGAGCCCCGGCGGGTGCTCGCGGACAGCAGCGGCAACGCGGGAACGGCGATCGCGGCCTACTGCGCGCGGGCCGGGCTGCCGTGCACGGTGTACGTCCCCGAAGCCACGTCGCCGAAGAAGCTGGAACAGATCGGGGCGCACGGCGCACAGGTGCGTCGGGTGGCCGGCGACCGGGAGACGACGGCCCTGGCGGCACGCGAGGCGGCGGACGAGCCCGGCACCTTCTACGCCTCGCACGTCTTCAACCCGTACTTCCTGCACGGCACGAAGACCTATGTGCACGAACTCTGGGAGGACCTCGGCGGACGCCTCCCCGACGTCCTCGTCGTCCCGGTCGGCAACGGGACGCTGCTCCTCGGCGCCGCCCTCGCCGTCGCCGAGCTGCACGGGGCCGGTCTCATCGACCGGCGGCCCGCGCTGTACGCGGTCCAGGCCGCCGCCGTGGCACCGCTGGCGCATGCCTGGGAGGAGGGCGCGGACGACCTCGTGGGCACCACCCCGACGGCCCCCACCGCCGCCGAGGGCATCGCCGTACCGCGCCCGCCGCGGGCCCGCCAGATCCTGCGCGCCGTCCGTGACTCGGGCGGCGCCTTCCTGACCGTGACGGAGGACCAGATCCGGCACGCCCAGCGGGACCTGGCGTCACAGGGTCTCTACGTCGAGTCCACGGGCGTGGCGTGCTGGGCGGCCGTACGGGAGGGCGTCCTCGGGACACGGACGGCGGTGGTACCGCTGTGCGGGGCGGGGGCGAAGACGGGGCTGGCCGGCGAGTAGGGCGTGTTGCGGAAGCCCCGTCGTCCGCCCCGAGGACGGGCGTCCTCCGGCACGTCGATCTCCGGCACATCGATGCCGCGCGGGGCGTTCACTCGGCGGCCGTGAGCCGCTCGTCCGCCAAGCCCAGGCGCGCCTGTTCCTCCTCGACGATCCGGCGTGCCAGCTCGGTGTCCGACACGTCGACCGCGTCCGGGGTGGCTTCGGCCACGGCGCTGCGGCGGGCGTAGGCGTCGAACAGGCGGGTCTTGGCCTCCAGCATCTTCACCAGGCGTTCGTCCACTCCCCCGGTGGCGAGGAGGCGGTACACCCGAACCGGCCTGACCTGGCCCATCCGGTGGGCCCGGGCCACCGCCTGATGTTCGATGGTCGGCTTGATCTGGGGTTCGCAGAGGACGACGACGGAGGCGGCCTGGATGTTGAGGCCGACGCCCGCCGCCTGGATCTGCGCCACCAGCACGGCGGGACCCGGGACACCGGCGAAGTCGTCGACGACCTGCTGCCGCCGCCCGGCCGGGACGCTCCCGGTGAGCGGACCGAACACCGGAGTGCCTCGGGTGGTTCCCTCCACGAGTGCTTCCTCCACCACGCGCAGAACGTCCTTGAAATTGGAGAAGACCACCGTCTTCTGCCCGTTCTCGCCGGCCTCCCGGACGATCTCCCGGAGCCGGTCCAGCTTGGCCGACTTCTCGGGGCGCATGTACGCGGCCCTGCGCATCGCCATGAAGTTGCCCGCGCGCACGGCTTCGCGGTACGCCTCCTCGTCCGACGCGCTCAGCTCCTCCCACTCGTCGGTCTGCTGGAGACTCGGGAGTTCCGTCAGCACGTCCTCCTGGTTGCGCCGCAGGTAGACCGGGGCGACGGCCTTGCGGAAGGCGACCGATCCGGCCAGGGCGTCCCGTTCGCCGAGGGACTCCGCGATGTCGACGTCGAGCATCCGGACCAGGTTGCGGAACTCCACGACCCTGTTCTCCATCGGGGTCCCGGTCATGAAGAGGGTGCGCCCGCAACGCTCCGCCCACAGGGCGACCGCCTTGGACCGCTTGGCCTCCGGGTTCTTCACGGAGTGCGCTTCGTCGACCACGAGCAGCCCGACCTCACCGTCGTCCGGTGCGGGAAAGCCGCGCAGCGCGTCGAAGGTGGTCACCACGACGCCGCCCCGCCCCTTCCAGTCGGCGAACGCGTGGTGCCGATCGGGGCCGTGGAGCACCGTGACGCGCAGGGCGCTGCGGGCCTCGGTCTCCCGTGTCCAGTTCACCAGCACGCTCGCCGGGCAGACGACCATGAAATGCGTCTGTCCCTCGGCGGCCAGGTGCGCCATCACGGCGATCGCCTGGATGGTCTTCCCGAGGCCCATCTCGTCGCCGAGTATCACCTTGCGCTGGGCGAGCGCGAACCGCGCGCCGAACGCCTGGTAGCCGCGCAGGGAGACCCTCCGGTGCGCGTCGTCGAGGTGCTGGGCCCGTACCCGCTCGGCGATCTCGTCCGGCAGGAAGCCCTCGGCCGCGGCCGCGTCCGGCAGCCGCCCGGAGACCTCGGCGAGCAGGCCGTAGTACTCGGCGGAGCGGAGCTCGAAGTCCACCCGGGCCGCGAGGTCGGACGAAGGCCCACGGAGCAGGTCCACCGATGCCTGTGCGAGCAGTTCGGGCAGGCCCGCCCGTTCCGCCTCGTCCGCCAGCGACCGGATCTCGGCGACCGCCGCCAGCGCGCGGGCCTTCTTCTCCTTGCCGGACAGGAGCATCCGGATGCGTCCCGCGGCGGGTCTGGCCTCGGCGAGCAACGGACCGAGCCGTGCCGACAGGACGGCGGCCCTGTCGACCGCGCGCCGGGCGTCCGGGCCGGCCTCCACCAGTACGTGCAGGGCCGTGACGAGCGCGGTGGTGCCCGGTTCCGGCCGGTCCACGTCGATGTGGACGGCCACGGTCTCGTGCACGGCCTCGGAGAGCCGGCGGGCGGCGGCGATCATCTGGTCGACGGTGCGCTGCCCGACACCGGGGATCTGCCGCAGGCGGTAGGGGCCCGCTTCGAGAACACTGCCCACGGTGCGCAGTCCGCTCTTCTCGACACTCCCCAGCCGCAGCCGTCCTTCGGTGACGTCCTGCAGTCGGGCGACCGGGATGGCGCCGAGTTCCCGCTTCACCGCCGCGGCGTGGATCGGCTCGAGTGCCGCCCGTACCGCCTCCACCGCCCTTCCGTGGTCACCGGCCAGCGCCTGCGCCGCCTCGTGGAGTCGCACTCCCCTGGCAACCGTGTCCCGCTCGCCACGCCCCACGCTTCCCGCCCCTCTCGCACCGTCCGCGCATCCTCCCACCACACGCACGGCCCTTGAATCGCGCCGGGCTCCGCCGGGGCACCGATCCCGGCACGGTGCGAGTTCATCCCGCACCCATCCAGCGCGCGGAGACCGAGGGGGCCGGACCCGACTGCGTCCGGCCCCTTCTGACCTGCATGTTCACCACGTCAGTGACGTGTTGTCAGTTCATCCGCTCAGACGTTGGACCGGGATCCGTAGTGCAGAGTTGCCGCCTGCGGAAACGCGGGGCTTTCCGGGGCCGTCCCAGCACGGGCGTTCTATCCCAGTACCACGTACCGCCCAGATGCCCGGCCGACCATCCTCAATGCCTCCATGCCCCTCGCCCCACCGGCCCGTCGGTGTCTCTGCATTAACTTCTTGCCCACGCTCCCCACTCGTGGACTACCGTTGCCATGCACCGCGTGCCCTCCTCGGAGGGTGTACGCGATGTGACCCGAGGAATGTGCGATGCCCTTCGGTTCGGTGACTCAGCCCCATGGTGCGCTCCCGGCGGGAGCCATCCGGCGCCGTCACCAATCAAATCGAAGGGGACGCGTTCCCGTGGTTGCTGTCGAGTACATGCCCAAGCGTCGCATCTGGGTCCGTGATGTCCTGGTTGGCATCGTGGCGAGCCTCGGCTCGAACCTGGCCTGGGCTCTGGCGCAGTTCGTGGTGCACCGCCTCGGCTGAGCCGGGCGGCGGGGCGGGCCTCCAGGGGCCCGCCCCTCCTTCCTTCGCAGACAGGTAATCTGCAGAACGTCATTGCGGCCCGACGGGCTTCCGCTCCGCTGCGGCGGAGTCACGAAGGACATGCCCCCACCCGCACGAGTCACATCTCGTGCCTGGGGATCCTTCGTGCTCCTGCAACTGTCCGCAGCCGAGCTCGGCCGACTCATCGTGGCCCGGGCCGGATCGACACACCTTCCGCTCACCGAGCAACTGATCCAAGAGCATTCCCGGATCAGCGGAGGAACGGCCAGCCCGGGCGACATCGCCTCCTGGAACAACAGCCTCCCCGTAGTGGTCAAAGCTCTGCTGGACTGCGGCCTCGACGAAGTTGAGGTACAGATAGAGGTCAACCTGCCGCACACCAACTCCGCGGTCGACCTTGTGCTGTGCGGCCGGCATCCTGGTACGGACACGGATTCATACCTCGCAGTTGAGCTGAAGCAGGTACGGCACGCCACGGTGGACCCCCTGTGCCCCATCGCCGTCGATCTCGGGTTCGGCGACGGGAAGAACAAGCTGCATCCGGTCCGGCAGGTCCAGCGCTACTGCGAGTACATGCTGCGCTATCTGCCCCATCTCCGGCAGAACGAGAACCAGTTGATGGGTGTGGCATTGCTCCACAACGCACGAGACGCGGATGTGGAGGCGCTGTTCGGCCTATCCGAAACCGACCACGGTTTCCTCTACACGCTCGATGACCTGCCCCGCTTCCGACGAGTCCTTACTTCGAGATTTGCTCCCGCGTCCGGGAAGCGGGCCGCGTCAGCACTGGAGCAGGCCCGCCAGGACCCGTTGCTCAAGGTCACCGATGTGGCACGTCAGCGCTCGGTCGTCGGTGGAGGTCTTACGCTCCTGGACGAGCAGTACGTCGCCGTCGACCGGATCACCCGACACCTCGAGAAGACCGCACACTTCACCGGCTTCGACGTCGGATTGTTCTGTGACGCCGAAGCCGCTCACAGCCCCGCCCCCGATCCGGGCGCCAAGCGCGTCTACATCCTGCGGGGTGGCCCTGGCAGCGGGAAGAGCGCTGTGGCCCTCGAGTTGCAACGTGCCCTCGGGCTCAAGGGCCGCGAGGCCGTTCTGGCAAGTGGCTCTCACGCCTACACGGAGACTCTGCGCGAGATCATGCTCAGTACGGCTCGCGGAGGGCGAACTGCGGACAAGCGCCGTGCGGCCCTCAAGTTGTACCGATACTTCAACAGCTTCAGCAAGACCCCACCGGACAGCATCGATGTCCTCATCTGCGACGAGGCCCACCGCATGCGGCGCAGCTCGACATACCGCTGGACTCCTAAGGAGCTGCGGGACGATGACCGACCCCAGGCGACCGAGGTGATAAGAGCCGCCAAAGTCCCGATCTTCCTGCTCGACGACCATCAGTCGATTCGCCCGGATGAGGTGGGCACCGCCACATATCTCAAAGAGCTGGCCAGCGGTATGGGCTGCGATGTCGAAGTGACCGATCTGGAGGGCACGTTCCGAGCAGGCGGTAGCAAGCGGTACCAGCGCTGGGTCCAGCAGTTGTTGGGCCTTGACGCCTCCGATCCGGTGGCCTGGCGACCGGACGGGAGGATGACTCTGGCAGTCGCCGACTCACCCGAGCAGATGGAGCAGTTCATCCGGGAACGCCACTTCGAAGGGGCCACGGCCCGCATCACCGCGGGCTTCTGCTGGCCGTGGAGCAACCCGGACGGAGACCAACTGGTCGACGACGTGCACATCAGCGACTGGCGTCGGCCTTGGAACGTGAAGCCAGAGCGCAGCGTTCCGAACGCACCACGGTCGGACCTCTGGTCGACCGATCGCCGTGGTGTCGACCAGATCGGCTGCGTCTACACGGCACAGACCTTCGAGTACGACTGGAACGGCGTCATCATCGGACCCGACCTGCTCTTCCGCGACGGGAAGTTCAAGGTGGACCGGAGCGCTTCGTGCGATCCCGCCTTCCGCGGTCCGATCGACGATGCGATCGTCACCCGGTGCGTCCTCAACGCCTATCACGTGCTCCTCACCCGCGGCGTCGTCGGTACCGTGGTCTACGCGGTCGATCCAGCGACTCACAACGAGCTGCGCAGGCTCATCCCAGGGGCCATCGGCATGCAGCATTACGACGGCGCGCAGCCGAAGCTCACCGCCGAAGGATCACAGCTGCCGCCTGCCTACCGCAGACGGCACGGGTAACCTTGATCCTGACGTAGCTGCGGCCCGCCGGGCTTCCGCTCCGCCTGACGGAGCAGCGAGGGAAATGCCCCCACCCGCACGAGTTTCTTCGTGCTGCCTGGGGGCATGTCTTGCTGTTCCGCGACTCCGCCACAGCGGTCGCTGCCGAGTGCCACTCCGGTGCTCTGTTCTTCCGCTTGACGGAGCAGTTCGTGCATGTGCACGGCCACAAGCCAAGTTCGTCCGAGGTGCGCTCGTGGGAGCGGAGCATCCCTGTGCTCGCAAGCGCGCTCAACGATGCCGGACTCGGCCAAGTGGAGATGCTCCTGGAGTACGGGATGCCGCTGAACAGCAAGCGGGCTGATGCGGTGCTGGCCGGGGTGCATCCCAAGACCGGACTGCCTTCTTACGTCATCGTGGAACTGAAGCAGTGGAGCAGCGCGGAGCCGGACGACGACGATCCGTCGCTGTGCCGCATCGATTCATACACCCGGGCAGTGCTAAATCCGGTCGACCAAGTGCGCGGCTACTGCGAGTACCTCATCTCCTTCAACGGAGCCCTGGCCGATCACCCGGAACGCGTCCATGGCGCCGCATATCTGCACAACGCCACCGAGTTCGGTGTCAGCGGGCTCTTCGAGGCCGAGCAAGACCAGTACGGTCAGCTCTTTATCGGTGCGCGACGCGCCGAGTTCATCAGCTTTCTACGCACGGAACTCGGGCCGCAGTCCGGCGCTTCGGCCGCAGACGAACTCGTCGATGGAAAGATCGGCCCGTCGAAGCAACTCATGGCAGTGGCCGCCCAAGAGGTGCGCGAACGTGAGCAGTTCGTTTTGCTGGACGAGCAGCAGATCGCGTACCGCACTGTCCTCAACGCCGTACGCCGCGCCAAACAATCCGACCACAAGGAGGTCGTGATCGTCACCGGCGGCCCCGGCACCGGCAAGAGCGTCATCGCCTTGTCGCTCCTCGGCGAGTTGTACCGGCATGGCACCACCGCGCTGCATGCGACCGGCTCCAGCTCGTTCACGACGACCATGAGGAAGGTCGCGGGCGCTCGAAAGCGTGAGGTGAAAGACCTCTTCAAGTACTTCAACAGCTTCATGACCGCAGAGCGCAACAGCCTCGACGTCCTGATCTGCGACGAAGCGCACCGCATTCGAGAGACGTCGGCCAACCGCTACACGCAGGCGTCCAACCGCACAGGCAAAGCTCAGATCGAGGAACTCATCGACGCGGCACGTGTCCCGGTGTTCCTGCTCGACGAGCACCAAGTCGTTCGGCCCGGCGAAATGGGCACGGTCGCGGAGATCAGGGCGGCCGCCGCCGCGAAGGGCCTCCCATGCCGGGTGGTGCCGCTGGACAGCCAGTTCCGGTGTGGTGGCAGCGACGCGTATCTGCGTTGGGTGGTCCGGCTGTTGGGTCTCGAACCGGGTGGTCCTGTGGCATGGGAACCGGACGACAAGATGCACCTCATGGTCGCGGACAGCCCTCAGGAGTTGGAGGCGTTCCTCGACGACCGCCGCTCGCAGGGGTACAGCGCTCGCATGTCCGCGGGCTACTGCTGGAAGTGGACGAAGAAGGTGCCGCCCGGAGAGGCACTGCCCGCAGATGTAGCCATTGGCGAGTGGGAACGGCCCTGGAACGTCTTCGGTGACCGGTCCGTCGGGGGCGCGCCTCCAGCCGCGCTGTGGGCAACCGATCCGGCCGGTTTCGGGCAAGTGGGATGTGTGTACACGGCGCAGGGTTTCGAGTACGACTGGAGCGGCGTCATCATAGGTCCCGATCTGGTGTGGCGCGGCGACCGCTGGGTCACTGACCGTTCAGCTTCCAAGGATCCGGTCTTCAAGAAGTCCACCTCGGACGCGGATGTGGACCGGCTGATCCGCAACACGTACAAGGTGCTGCTGACACGAGGAATGATCGGCACGGTGGTGTACTCGACCGATGCCGAGACACGGCAGAAGCTCCGCGACTTGACCGGTACGACCTCAAGCTTCGCGACCGTGTGACCCCTTGAGGGGGCCACGCGTCTCGAAGCGATTCGCCGTTTCGTAGCGCGTTCGCATCGACCAGGACGACCGAGCATGCCCCCGGCGCAGGCTCCCGGCCAAGGCTCAGACGCCCGCTCCCGTAAACCGCACCTGCTCCGTGCCCGGCGAGCTGATCACCAGCGTGGAGCAGATCGCCCGAAAGGCGCTCCAGCTCGTAGAAGGTCAGTCGGCCCTGGCCGCTGAGTCGCTCACCGAGAGACCGCTCGCCGGCGTACTCCGGGCCCAGAATCGTGCGACCGCCGATCTCCCGCAGACTCTCTCTCCGCGCAGCTGGACCATCGCTCCTCCACCGACCGTGCGAAGCACCCGCTCCTCGGCCCGCCTACTCCTCGTCGAACGCCACCGTGAAGACATGCTCGTCGATCTGGACGTGTCCGCCCTCGTCCTCGGTCGCACGCTCCACGAGGAGCGCACGAGCCCCGAACGGGACATGCCAGTGCGCCAGGTTTTCCGATGTCATCCCAGCACCGTCCCAGCACGAGCCAAGGGCCCGACTCCCATGAGTCGGACCCTCTTGACCCGCATTTTTGACAATGGCGACGTGGTGGAAATGCCGCTACACGTTGAACCGGAACTCCACCACGTCCCCGTCCTGCATCACATAGTCCTTGCCCTCCATACGCGCCTTGCCCTTGGCGCGGGCCTCGGCGACCGAGCCGGTCTCGACGAGGTCGCCGAAGGAGATCACCTCCGCCTTGATGAAGCCCTTCTGGAAGTCGGTGTGGATGACTCCGGCGGCCTCGGGGGCGGTGGCGCCCTTCTTGATGGTCCAGGCGCGGGATTCCTTGGGGCCGGCCGTCAGGTAGGTCTGGAGGCCGAGGGTGTCGAAGCCGACGCGGGCCAGGGTGGCGAGGCCGGGCTCCTCGGCGCCGACGGACTCCAGGAGCTCCATCGCGTCCTCCTCGTCGAGCTCGGCGAGGTCCTGCTCCAGCTTGGCGTTGAGGAAGATCGCCTCGGCGGGGGCGACCAGGGCGCTCTGCTCGGTCTTGAAGTCCTCGTCGACGAGCTCGTCCTCGTCGACGTTGAAGACGTAGAGGAACGGCTTGGTGGTGAGCAGGTGCAGATCGTGCAGCAGCTCCTCGTTGCCGGAGCCCTGGACGATGCCCTGGGAGAAGAGGGTGTCGCCCTTCTCCAGGATCTCCTTCGCGGCCTCGACCGCGGCGACCTTGGGAGCGATGTCCTTCTTGATGCGCGACTCCTTCTGGAGGCGCGGCAGGACCTTCTCGATCGTCTGGAGGTCCGCGAGGATCAGCTCGGTGTTGATCGTCTCGATGTCGTCCTTGGGCGAGACCTTGCCGTCGACGTGCACGACGTTCTCGTCCTTGAAGGCACGGATGACCTGGCAGATGGCGTCCGACTCGCGGATGTTCGCGAGGAACTTGTTGCCCAGGCCCTCACCCTCGGAGGCGCCCTTCACGATGCCCGCGATGTCGACGAAGTCCACCGTGGCCGGGAGGACGCGCTGCGAGGCGAAGATCTCGGCCAGTTTGCTCAGCCGGGCGTCGGGGACGCCGACCACGCCGACGTTGGGCTCGATCGTGGCGAACGGGTAGTTGGCCGCGAGCACGTCGTTCTTGGTCAGGGCGTTGAACAGGGTCGACTTGCCGACATTGGGCAGACCGACGATTCCGATCGTGAGCGACACGTTGCGACTTCCCGTACGTGAGGATGGGCGAAGGGCCCGTGGACTGCTCGGGCCGATCCACCAGTCTACGGCGTGCGCGCTCCCGTACCGGCGACCTGTCGAACGCATGGCCAAGGTCCGCTCATCGGCGTGTCTGAGGACCTATTCCACACATAAACCGACCTAAGTTGGTCCAGTGGAGCAACACAGGACGCGCCCCCCTCAGTACCGGCAGCGACGCGACGCGCCTCTTCCCGCCCAGGCCGGGCGGAGCGCGTCCGTCGGCCCGCAGAAGGGCGGCCCACCCGCACGACGGCCCGCACCGCCGCCCGCACGGGACGGACGGCGGCTGCCGAACCCCCGGCTGACCGGACTCGGCAGCGGACTGTTCTGCGGTGCGTCGATGTTCGTCCTCGCCTGCCTCGACGAATTGCTGTTCGGGGCGTCGCCGGCTCTGTACGGGGTGCTGTTCCTGCCCGTCAGCGCGCTGACCGCGCTCTGGGTGCGGCGCGGGGACCTCGTCAGCGCGCCCGTGGTCGTGCCGATCGCGTTCGCGTTCGGGCTGCTGCCCCTCGCCGGCGGGGGCGGCGGCCTCAGCGGCCGGCTGATGGGCCTCGTCACCGCGCTGGCGACGCAGGCGGGCTGGCTGTACGGGGGGACGCTGGTCGCCGGGGTCATCTCGACCGTGCGCAAGGCACGGCACATGACCCGCCGGGCCGCGCAGCGGCGGAGCCAGACCGACGGATCCCGCCGCGGCACCGCCCCCGCGTCGAGGTCGGCCGGGCAGCCCGGCTAGAGCATGTCGCGAAAGTCCCGCCAGCCGCGCGGGGGGGCCACGGGGCGGGCGCGGCACCCGCCCCGCCCCGGGGGGTTTACACAAAACCCAGCCCCCCCGACCGCGCGCTGG
>NZ_JBHWEL010000031.1:64798-91644 GCF_042734135.1 Streptomyces sp. NPDC059668
ACCCCCGCGCGCCCCCGCCCCCGCGTCGTGGCGGCCGGGGCCCCCCGGATAGCGCAGGGCGCCAAGGCCCCCCCGCCCCGGCGGGCCAACGACGGGACTTCCGCGACACGCTCCAGGCCTGCCGTTCGGATCAGGTGGCGGCACGCGGGGAGGGCGGGCCGGTCCGACGACCCGCGCCGCCGCGCTCCCGCGCCCCCGCGTCCCCGCGTCCCGCAAGCCGGGCCTACGACGCCGTCTTCGCCGCTCTCATCGCCGCGCCCACGATCCCCGCGTTGTTCTGCAGCTGCGCCGGGACGATCTCCGCCTTGATGCCCTCGATCAGCGGCAGGAACCTGTCCGCCTTGCGGCTGACGCCACCGCCGATGATGAACAGCTCGGGCGAGAAGAGCATCTCGACATGGGCGAGGTACTTCGTGACCCGGCGGGCCCAGTGCTCCCAGGTCAGCTCGTGGTCCTCCTTGGCCTTCGTGGAGGCACGCTTCTCCGCGTCGTGGCCGCCCAGCTCCAGGTGGCCGAGCTCCGTGTTCGGGACCAGTTCGCCGTCCACGAAGAGCGCGCTGCCGATGCCCGTGCCGAAGGTGAGCAGAAGGACCGTGCCCCTGCGGTCGCGGCCGGCACCGAACTGCATCTCGGCGACGCCCGCCGCGTCCGCGTCGTTCAGCACCGTCACCGGGAGACCGCCGAGCCGCTCGCCGAGCAGGGCGCGGGCGTCCGTGTCGACCCATGCCTTGTCGACGTTCGCGGCCGTACGGATGGTGGCGCCGTCGGCGACCACCCCGGGGAAGGTGATGCCGACGGGCCCCGTCCAGCCGAAGTGCCCGACGACCTCCTTCACGCCGTCCGCCACCGCGTCGGGCGTCGCCGGATGAGGAGTGAGCACCTTGTGGCGCTCCTCCGTCAAATCGCCGCGGTCCAGGTCCACAGGGGCGCCCTTGATCCCGGATCCGCCGATGTCCACACCGAAGATCTGCATGGCCCTACGTTACGTCGTACGACTGACAGTCACTTCTCGGAAGTACCGGGAATAGCGGACGCCGCGGAGGAACCGGACACCCCGTCCGTCCGCTGCTCCACCAGCGCCGCCGCCTCCGCGCGCAGGTCGCGGCGGAGTTCCTTCGGCAGCGAGAAGGTGATGGACTCCTCGGCCGCCTTGACGATCTCCACGTCCTCGAAGCCGCGGGCGGAGAGCCACTCCAGGACCTGCTCGACCAGGACCTCGGGGACGGAGGCGCCGGAGGTGACGCCGACGGTCGTCACTCCGTCCAGCCAGCCCTCGTCGATCTCGTCGGCGAAGTCCACGAGGTGCGCGTCGCGGGCTCCGGCGAGTTTGGCCACCTCCACGAGGCGTACGGAGTTGGAGGAGTTCTTGGAGCCGACCACGAGGACGAGGTCCGCCTCCTCGCCCATCTGCTTCACGGCGAGCTGGCGGTTCTGCGTGGCGTAGCAGATGTCGTCGCTGGGCGGGGAGATGAGCTGCGGGAACTTCTCCTTCAGGGCGTCGACCGTCTCCATCGTCTCGTCGACCGACAGCGTGGTCTGGGAGAGCCAGACGACCCTGGAGGGGTCGCGGACCTCGACCTTGGCGACGTCACCGGGGCCGTCCACGAGGGTGATGTGGTCGGGCGCCTCGCCGGAGGTGCCGATGACCTCCTCGTGCCCCTCGTGTCCGATCAGCAGGATGTCGAAGTCCTCGTTCGCGAAGCGGACCGCTTCCTTGTGGACCTTGGTGACCAGCGGGCAGGTCGCGTCGATGGTGGCGAGCTTGCCGGCCGCGGCCTCGTCGTGGACGACGGGGGCGACGCCGTGCGCCGAGAACATGACGATGGACCCCTCGGGGACCTCCGCCGTGCGCTCGACGAAAATGGCGCCCTTCTTCTCCAGGGTCTGCACGACGTACTTGTTGTGGACGATCTCGTGGCGGACATAGATCGGGGCCCCGTACTGCTCGAGGGCCTTCTCGACGGCGATCACGGCGCGGTCCACGCCCGCGCAGTAGCCACGGGGGGCGGCGAGCAGGACACGGCGGCCAGGCGAAGCAGTCATGCGTCCCATCGTAAGGCCGCGCCCGGCAGGCCGAAGATCGCCTCCTGGGACGGGACCGGTGGAGGAACGGGAAGGAGAGCCCGCGCCGCCGGACCCTCGCCCTCCCGGTGCGCGCGGCCGGGTTGTCCGACCCTGCCACTACGCTCGGGCGCATGGCTCTGAACACGTCCGCGGACGCTCCCCTGCCCGTCGGTGAGGTGTCGCGGCTCATCGGGGGATGGATCGACCGGCTCGGCGCGGTCTGGGTCGAGGGTCAGATCACCCAGTTGTCGCGGCGCCCGGGCGCGGGTGTCGTCTTCCTGACGCTGCGCGACCCGTCGTACGACATCTCGGTGAGCGTCACCTGCTACCGACAGGTGTTCGACGCCGTGTCGGACGTGGTGAGTGAGGGCGCCCGCGTCGTCGTGCTCGCGAAGCCCGAGTGGTACGCGCCGCGTGGGCAGTTGTCGCTGCGCGCCACCGAGATCAAGCCGGTGGGCGTCGGCGAACTGCTCGCCCGTCTGGAGCAGTTGAAGAAGTCCCTGGCGGCCGAGGGGCTGTTCGCGGCCGAGCGGAAGAAGGCGCTGCCCTTCCTGCCGCAGCTCATCGGCCTGGTGTGCGGGCGGGCCTCGGCGGCCGAGCGGGACGTGCTGGAGAACGCGCGGCACCGCTGGCCCGCCGTCCGCTTCGAGGTGCGCAACGTCCCCGTGCAGGGGGTGCACGCGGTACCGCAGGTCGTGCAGGCGGTGAAGGAGCTCGACGCGCTCGACGGTGTGGACGTGATCGTCGTGGCGCGGGGCGGCGGCAGCGTGGAGGACCTGCTGCCCTTCTCGGACGAGCAGCTCGTCCGGGCGGTCGCGGCCTGCCGTACGCCGGTCGTCTCGGCGATCGGGCACGAGCCGGACAGTCCGCTGCTGGACCTCGTCGCCGACCTGCGCGCCTCCACGCCGACCGACGCGGCCAAGAAGGTCGTTCCGGACGTCGGCGAGGAGTACGAGCGGGTGCGGCTCCTGCGCGACCGGGCGCGGCGCAGCGTCCGGTCCTTCGTCGAGCGCGAGGAGCGCGGGCTCGCGCACGCGCTGGCCCGGCCCTCGATAGAGGATCCGCACCGGATGGTCGACGAGCGGGCCGACCAGGTCGCGTCGCTGCTGGACCGCGGCCGGCGCACGCTCGGGCACCTCCTGGACCGCGCCGACTCGGAGCTGACGCACACCCACGCGCGCGTGGTGGCCCTCTCCCCCGCCGCGACCCTCCGCCGGGGGTACGCGGTGTTGCAGCGGCCCGACGGGCAGGTGGTCCGGGACCCGGACGAGGTGACGGCGGGCGAGGCGCTGCGGGCGCGGGTCGCCGAGGGTGAATTCTCCGTACGAGTGGATGCATAGGGTGGACGCATGACCGGCAAGGTGGACGAGGCGCTCGGGTACGAGCAGGCGCGGGACGAGCTGATCGAGGTCGTGCGCCGCCTGGAGGCGGGCGGTACGACGCTGGAGGAGTCCCTCGCCCTCTGGGAGCGCGGCGAGGAACTGGCGAAGGTGTGCCGCCGCTGGCTGGAGGGCGCCCGGGCCCGGCTGGACGCGGCCCTGGCCGAGGAGGACCCGGCGGACGGGGACGCGGGCGGCGAGTGACGCCGACCCGCGGTAGGCCGCGCGGATCGGGCGATATGCCCTGGTGACAGCGGTGCGGCAGCCTTTCCTCGCTCGTCGCCACGACGCTCCGTGAGGTTCGACGATCTTGTGAACCGGCTCACCTGGGCCCTTTTTTGGTTGAAGCTTAAATATTCTCGGGTACTGTCGTTCTTGCCAGCCGATCCCCACGGATCCACCGCACGTCCCGAGAAGGTTTCCCCCATGTCTCTTGTCCTTGACCCCGCCGCCCAGGACCTGCTGTTCCGCGAGGCCCGCACCGCGAACACGTTCACCGACGAGCCGGTGACCGACGAGCAGGTCCAGGCGATCTACGACCTGGTCAAGTACGGCCCGACCGCCTTCAACCAGTCGCCGCTGCGCATCACCCTGGTCCGCTCCGCCGAGGCCCGTGAGCGCCTGGTGCAGCACATGGCCGAGGGCAACCAGCCGAAGACCGCCACCGCCCCCCTCGTCGCGATCCTCTCCGCGGACAACGAGTTCCACGAGGAGCTGCCGACGCTCTTCCCGCACTTCCCGGCCGCCAAGGACGTCTTCTACTCGGAGCGCCCGGCCCGTGAGGGTGCCGCCGGCCTGAACGCCGCGCTCCAGGCCGCGTACTTCATCATCGGCGTCCGCGCCGCCGGCCTCGCCGCCGGCCCGATGACCGGTCTCGACTTCGCGGGCGTCCAGAAGGAGTTCCTGGACGACGACCACACCCCGCTGATGGTCGTCAACATCGGCAAGCCGGGCGAGGACGCCTGGTTCCCGCGCTCCCCGCGCCTGGGCTTCGACGAGGTCGTCACGACCGTCTGACCGGTCGACCACACCGTCGTGACCGTCCGCCGCGCGCGGACACGCGAGACATGAGAAGGGCCCCCGCCGATGACGCCGGGGGCCCTTCTCATGTCTCGTCCCATGTCGCGCGTGTCCGCAACGTCCGCGGAGGTGTCCACGTCACCACGACTACGACATCTTCAGCGCCCCGGCCATCTTCACGAGCTGCCCGAACGACGCCGTCCCGGTCACCACCGTCGTCGACCCCTTGCCCCGCAGCACGAGGGCGTCGTACTTGTCACCCTCGTACCGCTGCCACGTCCGGTCGCCGATCCGCTCGGTGACCTTCGTGGCCGCGGCGCCCTGGCTGGCCGAGTCGATGAAGGGGGCCGCCCGCTGAGTGGACTGCTCGATCGCCACGTACTGACCTTCGGGGTCGTGGAAGCCCAGGTGCCAGGCGTCGAACTCGGCGCCGTCGTAACGCACCGACGTCGCCTTCCACGTCCCGGGCAGCCCCTCGGGAGCCGCCACCGGATACGACGCCGCGCGACGCGCCGTGAGCAGCTCGACACGGTAGTCGACGCGCTTGAGGGGAGGCTCGGAGTCGTCGTGCGGGATGAAGATGTAGATGACGCCCGCCATGATCCCGATCAGGCCCAGGGAGAGGAGCATGTCCCGGACCGTCTGCTTGCCTTTCGTACCTGCCACACCCCTATCGTCGCAGGTGCCCTGGCCTGCTCATCCGTGGGGCCCCCTGCTCATTTTGTCGGTCTGGCGATAGAGTCGGGGCACACCCTCATCCGGCCGTCGTCGTATCAGAAAGGTGCGCTCCGATGACCGAGCATCATCTACCGTCAGAACTCGAGGTGCCCTCCGAGGCCCCCGACCGAAATCTCGCCCTGGAACTCGTCCGGGTCACCGAGGCCGCCGCGATGGCCGCGGGCCGCTGGGTCGGCCGCGGCGACAAGATCGGCGCCGACGGCGCCGCCGTACGCGCCATGCGAACCCTCGTCTCCACCGTCTCGATGAACGGCGTCGTCGTCATCGGTGAAGGCGAGAAGGACGAGGCCCCGATGCTCTTCAACGGGGAGCGTGTCGGCGACGGCACCGGCCCCGAGTGCGACATCGCCGTCGACCCGATCGACGGAACCACGCTGACCGCCAAGGGCATGACCAACGCGATCGCCGTGCTGGCCGCCGCCGACCGCGGCACCATGTTCGACCCGTCCGCGGTCTTCTACATGGACAAGCTGGTCACCGGGCCGGAGGCCGCCGACTTCGTCGACATCAACGCGCCCGTGTCGGTGAACATCCGCCGGGTCGCCAAGGCCAAGAAGGCCACCCCCGAGGACGTCACGGTCGTCATCCTCGACCGGCCGCGCCACGAGGGGATCATCAAGGAGATCCGCGAGACCGGCGCCCGGATCAAGCTGATCTCCGACGGTGACGTCGCCGGCTCGATCCTCGCACTGCGCGAGGGAACGGGCATCGACCTGCTGCTCGGCATCGGCGGTACGCCCGAGGGCATCATCTCGGCCTGCGCCGTGAAGTGCCTGGGCGGCACCATCCAGGGCAAGTTGTGGCCCAAGGACGACGAGGAGCGGCAGCGCGCGCTCGACGCGGGCCACGACCTCGACCGGGTGCTGTTCACCGACGACCTGGTCTCCGGCGAGAACGTGTTCTTCGTCGCGACCGGTATCACCGACGGCGAGCTGCTGCGCGGGGTGCGCTACCGCGCCGAGGTGGCGACGACCGAGTCGATCGTCATGCGCTCCAAGTCCGGCACGGTCCGGCAGATCACGTCCGAGCACCGGCTGAGCAAGCTGCGGGCGTACAGCGCGATCGACTTCGACCGCGCGAAGTAGCTCCGCGGACCGCGGGCCCGCCGGCCACGCGCGCCGGAGCGCCACGGGGCGCGTCCGGAGCGGTGCCCGGCGAGCGGCCGGTACGGAGAGCGTCCGGAACGGGCAGGTACGGAGAACGCCGGGAACGGTGCGTACGGAGAACGTCCGGAACGGCCGGTACGGCATACGCCGGGATCAGTACGTACGGAGAACGTCCGGAACGGCCGGTACGGCATACGTCCGGATCAGTACGTACGGCGTACGTCCCGGCCCGGCACGTACCCAGGACGGCCGCGGCGGTGGACACGGCGACCGGGGCCGTACACACGGAGAAGGGGCGCCCCCTGTGCGGAGGGGGCGCCCCTTTCCCGTGGCTTCCGGCTAGCCGGCCGCCGCTATCGGGCCGCGCGCGGCCTTCTTGAGCTCCAGGTCACGGCGGCGGCGCCGGGCCAGCACCACCCGGCGCTCGGCGGCGGTCAGACCGCCCCACACTCCGTACGGCTCGGGTTGCAGCAGCGCGTGTTCACGGCACTCGACCATCACCGGGCAGCGGGCGCAGACGCGCTTGGCCGCCTCCTCGCGGGACAGCCGGGACGCCGTGGGCTCCTTGGAAGGCGCGAAGAACAGGCCGGCCTCGTCCCGCCGGCACACCGCCTCCGTGTGCCATGGGGCTTCCTGATCCCTGTCCCGCACTGGCGCCCGCTGGGCCGGAACGGCAGCTACCTGCAGGGACTGATGCGGCGGTTGCAGCACGGTCTACTCCTGACGACGGCTTCGCGAGCGTGCCGGGCACCGCGGGAAATCCCGCCGCGCCCTCCAAGAGACGATGCAGCAAGGCCTACCCGCTGTGCGCGCGCCTATGCACTGAGTCCCAAGAGCGGAGCCCGTCGTTCACGACGGGGCGCACGCGGTCCTGGACCGGTGCGCCCCGGACGCCGTCGGATTCACAGACGTCAACGATCCAGGTGCTTGCGCAAACTCCGGTCCACCCGGTCCATCGCGCGGTCGAGGATGTCCGCGACCAGCTTGCCGCGCTTGGGCCGCGCCTCGACGTTGCCCAGCACCGCCAGGCCCTCGACGTAGATCACGGGCGCGTCGGGGTCGCCCGAATCCAGCGTCTCCGCCTCGAAGTTGCCGAGAACGCCCCCTCCGCTGCTCCGCAGCGACACGTTCTCCGGGACGCGGATCTCCACGTTGCCGAAGACCGAGATCGCCTTGATCGCGACCTGCTGGTACTCGAAGATCGCCTCGCTGAGGTCTATCTCGACGCTGCCGAAGACGGCGTACGCGTGGATACGACGGCCCGCGCGCCAGCGGCCCTTGCGCATCGCGGTGCTGAACACCGCCACCACGTTCTCGTCGGCCTCCGCCGGGATGGCGCCGAGCCGGGGGCGGTTGGGCGCCGTGGTGTACGCGGGCGCCCCGCGGTCCGCGTGGGCGGCGGGCAGGTCCCGGACGAACCGGTCGAGCTCACCGACCGTCTTGGTGGCCAGCACCCCTTCGACCCGCTCGGCGTGCTCGTCGGCCGTGAGGCGCCCCTCGGCGAGGGCCTCGCGCAGGATGTCGGCGATCCGGTCGCGGTCGGCGTCCGACGCGCGCAGTTCGGCGTCGGCGGCACGGGTTTCGGTGCGCTTCTGAAGGTCCACGGCAGCAGCGTACCCAAACGCGATAGATCGCGACTAGGGGTGTGGATGAAGATGTGGACGACGAACTGAGCCCTACCTCACAGGCTCGCCGTCCGCGCCAGGTTCTAGGCTGGTGGACGCCCGCCGACGGAGGCCGGCCTCCGCCGAGTGAGCGTGGTCGGGCTCCCGGCAAGGCCTCGGCGCCCCGAGGCGAACCGAGCACCGAGAAATCAAGTGAGGAATGGGCGAAGATGCCTGAGTTCGCGTACACCGATCTGCTCCCCCAGGGAGAGGACACCACCCCGTACCGGCTGGTGACCTCCGAGGGTGTCTCCACCGTCGAGGCCGACGGGCGGACGTTCCTCAAGGTGGAGCCGGAGGCGCTGCGCAAGCTCGCCGAGGAGGCCATCCACGACATCCAGCACTATCTGCGGCCCGCCCACCTGGCCCAGCTGCGCCGGATCATCGACGACCCCGAGGCGTCGGCCAACGACAAGTTCGTCGCCCTGGACCTGCTGAAGAACGCGAACATCGCGGCCGCGGGTGTCCTGCCCATGTGCCAGGACACCGGTACGGCGATCGTCATGGGCAAGCGCGGGCAGAACGTGCTCACCGAGGGCGGCGACGAGTCGGCCCTGAGCCGTGGCATCTACGACGCCTACAAGAACCTGAACCTGCGCTACTCGCAGATGGCTCCGCTCACCATGTGGGAGGAGAAGAACACGGGCTCGAACCTGCCGGCGCAGATCGAGCTGTACGCGACCGACGGCGGCGCCTACAAGTTCCTCTTCATGGCCAAGGGCGGCGGCTCCGCGAACAAGAGCTTCCTGTACCAGGAGACGAAGGCCGTTCTGAACGAGTCCTCCATGATGAAGTTCCTGGAGGAGAAGATCCGTTCGCTCGGCACGGCCGCCTGCCCGCCGTACCACCTGGCGATCGTCGTCGGCGGGACGAGCGCCGAGTACGCCCTGAAGACCGCGAAGTACGCCTCCGCGCACTACCTGGACGAGATCCCGGCCGAGGGCTCCGAGCTGGGCCACGGCTTCCGGGACAAGGACCTGGAGCAGAAGGTCTTCGAGCTGACGCAGAGGATCGGCATCGGCGCGCAGTTCGGCGGCAAGTACTTCTGTCACGACGTGCGCGTGGTCCGCCTCCCCCGGCACGGCGCGTCCTGCCCCGTGGCGATCGCGGTGTCGTGCTCCGCGGACCGCCAGGCCGTCGCGAAGATCACCGCCGAGGGCGTCTTCCTGGAGCAGCTGGAGACGGACCCGGCGCGTTTCCTGCCCGAGACGACCGACGAGCACCTCGACGAGTCGGGCGACGTCGTCCGGATCGACCTCAACCAGCCGATGGACGACATCCTCGCCGAGCTGACCAAGTACCCGGTGAAGACCCGCCTCTCGCTCTCCGGCCCGCTGGTCGTGGCCCGTGACATCGCGCACGCCAAGATCAAGGAGCGGCTCGACGCGGGCGAGGAGATGCCGCAGTACCTGAAGGACCACCCGGTGTACTACGCCGGTCCCGCGAAGACGCCCGAGGGCTACGCGTCCGGCTCCTTCGGGCCCACGACGGCCGGCCGCATGGACTCCTACGTGGAGCAGTTCCAGGCGGCGGGCGGCTCCAAGGTGATGCTCGCGAAGGGCAACCGGTCCGCGCAGGTCACCCAGGCGTGCGACGCGCACGGCGGCTTCTACCTCGGCTCGATCGGCGGCCCCGCCGCCCGTCTCGCCCAGGACTGCATCAAGAAGGTCGAGGTCGTCGAGTACGAGGAGCTCGGCATGGAGGCCGTCTGGAGGATCGAGGTCGAGGACTTCCCGGCGTTCGTCGTGGTCGACGACAAGGGCAACGACTTCTTCCAGAATCCGGCCCCCGAGCCGACGTTCACCCACATCCCGGTGCGGGGCCCCGGGCTCGTGTAGTGCCCTCAGGGGCGGCCGGGGAGGGAATCCGCCCCCGCGCCGCCCCGTCCCGGGACGGCCGGACCGTGCAGGTCACGCACCCTACGATGTCCCATTTCGTCCCAGGAACAGTGGGACGGCATCTTTGCGCGCTTTGCCGTGAACACTCCGCAATGACCGGATCGCAGCCCGCGATCCGCAGGTCATCTCGGAGGGAAATAGCATGATCAGTCGCATGGTGCGCAACGGTCTCGTGGCCGCGGTCGCGGTCGCCGCCGTCTTCCCGGCGACCGCCGTCGCCTCCACCGTCCCGGCCGCGCGGACCGCCGCCGGTCACCACGTCGTCCACCACGTACGGGGCCGTGTGACGACCCACCACACCCGGCTGCTGGTCCGCTCCGGACCGGGCACGGCCTACCGGGTCGTCGGCTCGCGCCCGGACGGACGCGCGGTGCTCCTCTCCTGCAAGAAGCGGGGATCCTCCGTCCGGGGCAATCACCGCTGGTACCGCCTGGCCCACCACCGTGGGTACGTGTCCGCGCACTACGTCCGCACCGGCGGTGCCGTCCGCTGGTGCTGACGGGCGTACCCGCGCCCGGCTCCTGAGTTCCGACGCCTCCTGACGGGGTGGGGTCCACCCCGTCAGGAGGTCCTACGAGTCGATCAGCCGACCACCCGACCACCCCACCGGTGCCGGAACCGCAGGTCAACTCCCCTTCATCATCCGGTTCGCATTCGGGCGACCCGGGTGTGCGCGGGCGCGCGATGAGGGAACGGATCAGGCGGCCACCCCGGCACGGTGAGGGAGCGAGATGGAGAGCCACGTGACGGTCAAGAGACAGCCGCTGCCCGACTCCTTGGACGACGCGGAACGACTCGACGAGGAATTCCTGACGGAGCGGCTGCGCGGCCTGAGGCAGCGGACGGGGCTGAGCCTGGCCGCGCTGGCCGCCGTCACCCCGTTCAGCAAGTCGACCTGGCACCGCTATCTGAACGGCGACCAGTTCCCGCCGCGCTCGGCGGTCGAGTCCCTCGGCCGGCTCGCGCAGACCGATCCCGGTCCCCTGCTCTCCCTGTGGGACGCCGTGTCCAGGACCCGGTGCGGGGCGGTCGGCCTGCCCGCGCAGGCCCCGCCCCCACGGGTCCCGTCCGCACAGGGCCAGGCCCCGGGCGCGCCGGGTCGGGGGCGGGGCCGACGGGCGCCGCCCCCCCCCGGGATCGGCCGCGCCGGGGGGTGGGCCGCGACCATGGCGGTCACCGCGGGCGCCGCCGAGGTCCTCGACACCGACCCCGCGCCCGCGCCCGCCGCGACCGCCTCCTGCCGCGGCCACGGCTGCCAGGGGCAGTTCCCGACCTCCGAGACCTGTGGCCGTGACGCGCGTACGGAGAGCGCGGTCCGGCGCGCGGGCGAGGTCGTGCTGCTGCGGTTCTCCGTCTCCTGCGCGACGGTCTGGTCCGAGGTCCGCACCCGGGCCGGCGGCGCGCGGGAGATCTCCGTGCGGGCCGGCCGGGACGAACTGTCCGCCACCTACCCGGGCGACCCGACGGACGGCTACAGCAGCCCGATGCTGGCCGCGGCGAGCCCGCGCGGAGCGGAGGCCTGCGCCGAAGTGGCCGGGCATGTCGCGTGCACCACGCCCGTCGGCGCGGCCTCCTCCGGCGCCGCCGGGCACTGACTCCGACCGGGAACCCGGGGAACACCGCACCGGACGTCCGGGAACACGGGACACGTCCGCGATGCTGTCCCCACTGGAGGTGACCGGCAATGGCCGATGAACAGGCAGCAGCCCCGTACCGGATCGAGCACGACTCGATGGGTGAGGTCAGGGTGCCCGCGGACGCGAAGTGGCGGGCGCAGACCCAGCGGGCCGTGGAGAACTTCCCCGTCTCGGGGCAGCGGCTCGAACGCGCGCACATCGAGGCGCTCGCCCGGATCAAGGGGGCGGCCGCCAAGGTCAACGCCCGGCTCGGGGTGCTCGACAAGGACGTGGCCGAGGCGGTCCAGGAGGCCGCGGCCGAGGTCGCCGAGGGGCGCTGGGACGCGCATTTCCCGGTGGACGTCTTCCAGACGGGCTCCGGCACGTCCTCGAACATGAACACCAACGAGGTCATCGCCACGCTCGCCACCGAGCGTCTCGGCCGCGACGTCCACCCGAACGACCATGTGAACGCCTCGCAGTCGTCGAACGACGTCTTCCCGTCCTCGATCCACATCGCCGCCACCGCCGCGGTGACCCGCGACCTCGTCCCCGCGCTCGACCACCTCGCCGCCGCGCTGGAGCGCAAGGCGCGGGAGTTCGCCGACGTCGTGAAGTCGGGACGCACCCACCTGATGGACGCCACCCCCGTCACACTCGGACAGGAGTTCGGCGGATACGCGGCCCAGGTGCGCTACGGGATCGAACGGCTGAACGCCTCGCTGCCCCGGCTCGCGGAACTGCCGCTGGGCGGGACGGCCGTGGGCACCGGGATCAACACACCTCCCGGGTTCTCCGCCGCCGTGATCGCGGAGGTGGCCCGGGACACCGGACTGCCGCTCACCGAGGCCCGCGACCACTTCGAGGCACAGGGCGCGCGGGACGGCATCGTCGAGACGAGCGGACAGCTGCGGACCATCGCGGTCGGGCTGACGAAGATCGCCAACGACCTGCGCTGGATGGCGTCGGGACCGCGGACCGGCCTGGCCGAGATCAGCCTCCCCGACCTCCAGCCGGGTTCCTCGATCATGCCGGGCAAGGTCAACCCCGTCATTCCCGAGGCCGTACTGATGGTCGCGGCCCAGGTGATGGGCAACGACGCGACGGTCGCGGTCGCCGGGGCCGCCGGCAACTTCGAGCTCAACGTGATGCTCCCGGTCATCGCCAAGAACGTCCTGGAGTCCGTCCGGCTGCTCACGAGTGTTTCCCGGCTGCTCGCCGACCGCACCGTCGACGGGATCGTCGCGCACCGCGAACGGGCCCGCGAGTACGCCGAGTCGTCACCGTCCGTGGTGACACCGCTCAACAAGTACATCGGGTACGAGGAGGCCGCCAAGGTGGCCAAGAAGGCACTGGCGGAGCGGCGGACCATCCGTCAGGTCGTCCTCGACTCGGGGTACGTGGAGCGGGGCGACCTCACCCTGGAACAGCTGGACGAGGCGCTGGATGTCCTGCGGATGACGCGTCCGTGACACCACCCCCGTACCGGCGAACGCCGGATGACACCTCCGTTACGTCCTTCGCGCCATGGCGAGAACCGTGACGCGCACCGCAGCGTCGCATGCCTGGGGCACCTAATATCTGTTCATGGCAGAGGGTGGAGCGGTGAGACGAGTGACAACGGGTGGGTCGACGGCGTACTGGGCCCCCGGGAGTCACATTCTGTGGCGGTACCGGGAGAACGCCGGCGAGCGCGTCCACATCTGCCGCCCCGTGACCGTCGTACGGGACGACGCGGAACTGCTCGCGGTGTGGATGGCACCCGGCACGGAGTGCGTCAAGCCGGTCCTCGCGGACGGCACCCCGGTGCACGGAGAACCGCTGGAGTCGCGCTACACCAAGGCTCGTTCGGTGCGCCGGGACCGCTGGTTCGGCACCGGGGTGCTGAAGCTGGCGCGGCCCGGCGATCCCTGGTCGGTGTGGCTGTTCTGGGAACCGGGGTGGCGTTTCAAGAACTGGTACGTGAACCTGGAGGCCCCGCTGACCCGTTGGGAGGGCGGCGTCGACTCCGAGGACCACTTCCTGGACATCTCCGTGCACCCGGACCGCAGTTGGCACTGGCTCGACGAGGACGAGTTCGCGCAGGCGCAGCGGGCCGGACTGATGGATACTCGACTGGCCGCGCAGGTGAGGGAGGCGGGGCTGCGCGCGGTGGAGGTGATCCGAGCCTGGGGCACGCCGTTCGCGGACGGCTGGCAGCACTGGCGCCCGGATCCTTCGTGGCCGGTTCCCGCTCTGCCCGATGACTGGGACCGTACGCCCGCGCACGTGTCCTCATGAGACCCTTGATGCGCCCCCGTGGTACAACCGTAGGATCGTCCTCCGCAAGGGCGCGCAGCAGCAACTACCGCAGCATGCGCTGGGCTTGACCATACGTCACCGAGGGGCGGCAGGACGTGAGCGAGGGGTACGAGGGCCACGGCGGTACGGTCGGCGGACGGCCCGACGGGTCGCGCGGACCCGCTGGGGCGACGGCGTTCCCGTCGGCACATGCCGGGCCCGGTTCGCACGACGCGCAGATTCCGTTCCTGGGGCACACATTCCGGGTATCGGGGCTGCGGGACGAACTGCACGCACGGCGCGCAGCCCCGGACGGATGGATTCGACACGCGTGACGGAGCACCCCACCTCGCACGAGCGCCGCCAGAGCGGCGCCGGCCGGCCTTCCACCCCCGCGGACCCCCGCGGGGCGCTCCTGCATACCCCGGAGGCGCTGCGCGCGCCGGGCGCCTTACCCGCGCAGCCCGCCCGCACGGGCGACGCCCAGGCCGGTTCGGGCGCGCCCTACGGTCAGCACGGGACGCCGGGCAACCAGTCCTCAGCGAGCACCGACGCGCCGTCGCCCTCCGGCACCGGCGCGCCGACACCGCCTGCGTCCCCGGGCCCGGAGCACTCCCAGCCCTCGGCCGCGGAGCCCGATCCGCACCGCCCGCGTCCCGCCCCTGAGGGCATCCCGGCCCAGCCGGTCGACCAGGACCGCACGCCGGGCAGCGGCGGCAAGGACCGGCGCACCGGGCAGGGACTGCCGCACGCCGGCCCGATGCCGATGCGGCGCGACGGGGACCGGCTGCGCTTCGTGGGCGCGGCGACCCGTCGTATCGCCCGCGGCATCGACCTCGACGAGATCGTGATGGGGCTGTGCCGGGCGACCGTGCCGACCTTCTCGGACGCGATCCTCGTCTATCTGCGCGATCCGCTGCCGGTCGGCGACGAGCGGCCCACCGGGCCCCTCGTGCTGCGGCTGCGGCGCACGGACCGGATCCCGGAGGAGCGCGACACCGAGAACGGCTTCCTGCCCGCGCTGCGGCCCGAGCCCAGTGAGCTGTCGGCGATGACGGCCGAGCTGTGCGAGGTGCGCCCCGGCGGCGCCCTCGCCGAGGTGCTGCGCGGGGTCCGGCCCGTCTTCGCGGACGCGCCCGCCGCGCGGGCCGCGCTGCCCGAGCTGCTGGGCGACGAGCTGGCCGTGCCCAGCGGCCAGCGCGCGATTCTGGCGCCGCTGCGGGGGCGGCGCCGGGTGATCGGGGCCGCGCTCTTCGTGCGCCGTCCCGAGCGGATGCCCTTCGAGTCCGACGACCTGCTCGTCGCGGCCCAGCTCGCCACGCACAGCGCGCTCGGCATCGACAAGGCGGTGCTGTACGGCCGGGAGGCCTACATCGCCGACGAGCTCCAGCGCACCATGCTGCCCGAGACCCTGCCGCGGCCCACGGGCGTGCGGCTCGCGTCCCGCTACCTGCCGGCCGCGGAGACCGCGCGCGTCGGCGGCGACTGGTACGACGCGATCCCGCTGCCGGGCAGCCGGGTCGCGCTGGTCGTCGGGGACGTCATGGGGCACTCGATGACCTCGGCCGCGATCATGGGCCAGCTGCGGACGACCGCGCAGACCCTCGCCGGTCTCGACCTGCCGCCGCAGGAGGTGCTGCACCACCTGGACGAACAGGCCCAGCGGCTGGGCACCGACCGCATGGCGACCTGCCTGTACGCCGTCTACGACCCGGTCTCGCACCGGATCACCATCGCCAACGCGGGCCACCCGCCACCGGTCCTGCTGCACCTGGGCGGCCGGGCCGAGGTGCTGCGGGTGCCGCCGGGTGCCCCCATCGGTGTGGGAGGGGTGGACTTCGAGGCGGTCGAGCTGGACGCGCCCGCCGGGGCCACGCTGCTGCTCTACACCGACGGCCTGGTCGAGTCCCGGCTCAGGGACGTCTGGACCGGGATAGAACAGCTGCGCGAGAAGCTCGCCGCCACCGCGCAGCTCACCGGCCCCGACCATCCGCCGCCCCTCGAAGCCCTCTGCGACGAGGTGCTCGACATGCTCGGTCCGGGCGACCGGGACGACGACATCGCGCTGCTCGCCGCCCGCTTCGACGGGATCGCGCCGAGCGACGTGGCGTACTGGTACCTGGAGCCGGAGGACGCGGCTCCCGGGCGGGCCCGGCGCCTGGCCCGTCGGGCGCTGTCCCGCTGGGGCATGGAGGACATGAGTGACTCCGTCGAGCTGCTGGTCAGCGAGGTCGTGACCAACGCCGTGCGCTACGCGTCACGCCCCGTGACGCTGCGGCTGCTGCGGACGGACGTGCTGCGCTGCGAGGTCGGCGACGACGTGCCCCAGCTGCCGCGGCTGCGGCAGGCACGCGCCACGGACGAGGGCGGACGCGGCCTCTACCTGGTCAACAAACTGGCCAGACGGTGGGGTGCGACCCGGTTGAGCACCGGAAAGGTGGTCTGGTTCGAGTTGAACCGCGGCTGACGGGGTACCCGCCCGGCCTCACCCCGGGGCGGCCCCGTCTCCGTACAGGTTCCTGAACCGGACCAGAGCTGGACAGTGTCCAGAAGTTGCCGACATCGCGTCGGCGGAGTTGACTGCTGGGGTGGACGAAGCGACCTAAATACCCTCTTCTTCGACGGGAGGACGCTCGTGACGCAGGCACCCCAGAAGGTTCCGTACACCACGGACAACGTCGGCATTCCGGTGGAGAGCGACGAACACTCGCTGACCGTCGGCCCCGACGGCCCGATCCTGCTCCAGGACCATTACCTCATCGAGAAGATGGCTCAGTTCAACCGGGAGCGGGTCCCCGAGCGTGTGGTGCACGCCAAGGGCAGTGGCGCGTACGGATTCTTCGAAGTCACCAATGACGTCAGCCAGTTCACCAAGGCTGACCTGTTCCAGCCGGGAAAACGCACCGAGATGCTGGCCCGGTTCTCCACTGTCGCCGGCGAACAGGGTTCGCCCGACACCTGGCGCGACCCCCGCGGTTTCGCGCTGAAGTTCTACACCGAACACGGCAACTACGACATGGTGGGCAACAACACGCCGGTCTTCTTCGTCCGTGACACGATCAAGTTCCAGGACTTCATCCGCTCGCAGAAGCGCAGCCCCGTGACCGGACTGCGCGACAACGACATGCAGTGGGACTTCTGGACCCTCTCCCCCGAGTCCGCGCACCAGGTGACGTGGCTGATGGGCGACCGGGGCATCCCGAAGACCTACCGCCACATGAACGGGTACAGCTCGCACACCTACATGTGGCTGAACGCCGCCGGTGAGCGGTTCTGGGTCAAGTACCACTTCAAGACCGACCAGGGGATCGAGTGCCTCACCCAGTCCGAGGCCGACGAGCTGGCCGGTACGGACGCGGACAAGCACCGCCGTGACCTGTTCGAGTCGATCAAGTCCGGGAACGCGCCGACCTGGAGCCTGAAGGTCCAGATCATGCCGTTCGAGGACGCGGCGGACTACCGCTTCAACCCCTTCGACCTGACCAAGGTCTGGCCGCACGCGGACTACCCGCTGATCGACGTCGGCCGGATGACGCTGGACAGGAATCCGGAGGACTACTTCATCCACATCGAGCAGGCCGCCTTCGAGCCGTCCAACCTGGTACCGGGCATCGGCCCCTCGCCGGACAAGATGCTGCTGGGCCGGCTGTTCTCGTACCCGGACACCCACCGGTACCGGATCGGCCCGAACTACACCCAGCTGCCGCCGAACCGGCCGCACTCCCCGGTGAACTCGTACGCCAAGGACGGCCCGATGCGCTACGAGCCGTCCAACGCGGCCCGGCCGTACGCCCCCAACTCCTACGGCGGGCCCGCGGCCGACTTCTCCCGCTTCGGCGACCCGGCGAGCTGGCAGACCGCAGGTGAGCTGGTGCGCGAGGCGTACAAGCTGCACCGCGAGGACGACGACTGGGGCCAGGCGGGCACGATGGTCCGCCAGGTCCTCGACGCGGCGGCCCGCGACCGTCTCGTGTCGAACGTCAGCGGCCACCTGAAGGCCGGTGTGTCCCGCCCGGTCCTGGACCGCGCGGTGCAGTACTGGCGCAACGTGGACAAGGAGATCGGCGACCGGATCGCCAAGGAGGTCAACGGCGGCTGAGCCCGCCGTACGAGAGGAGGGGGGGGGGGGGGGGGGGACCGGGGCCCCCCCTCCTCATGCGCCTGAACTCCTGCCCTGTTACTGCCGGTTGTTCAAGTCATTCGCATTGTTCGGGTTGTTCGGGTTGTTGGGGTTCGGATTGCCCGGGTCCGTCGGGTTCTGGCCGGTCGGGGTTCCGCTCGGAGTGAGCGGCGCCGTCGTCGTCGGGGTGGCCGGCGACTGGGACGTCTCGGTCGGCGGGCCGCTGCTCGTCGGAGGCCTGGTCGTCGGCTTCTGGGTGGTCGGAGTCTGCGACGGCGTCTCGCTCGGCGTCCGGCTCGGCGTGTCGCTCGGGGTCGGCTCCATCGCCGCGCCCTGGGTGGTGTTCAGGTCGAAGGCGGTGACCCTGCCCATCGCGTTGAAGGTGTACGCGGCCCAGATCTGGGCCGGGAAGTCACCGCCGTTGACACGGCCGCCGCCCGTGGCGCCCTTCATGGAGACCTGGTTGTGGGTCTTCGGGTCCTCGCCGAACAGGCCGACCGAAGTGACCAGGTTCGGGGTGTAGCCCGTGAACCAGGCCGACTTGTTGTTGTCGGAGGTACCCGTCTTGCCCGCGACCTGCTGACCGTTGCGGTCGACCGCCTGGGCGACGGAACGCTGGGCCGTACCGTCGTTGACCACGCCGGTGAGCACCGAGGTGACCGTGTCGGCCGCCTCCGAGCTGATGACCTGGTCGCCGATCGGGTTCGGGATCCGCACCGTACGGTCCTTGTGCTCGGCCGAGGCCAGGACGGCCGGGGTGACCTTGCGCCCGTGGTTGTCGAGGGTCGCGTAGGCCCCCGCCATCTCCAGCGGACTCGCGCCCATCGAGCCGAGCGTCTGCGCCGGCACCGGCTGGAGCTTCTCCGTGTGCATCCCGAGATCGCCCGCGACCTTGAGGACCTTGTCCATGCCGACGTCGACGCCCATCTGCGCGAAGACGGAGTTGATGGACTTGTTCATCGCGGTCTGGACCGTGACGTTCCCGTAGTCCTGGTCGTCCTCGTTGGGCGGCGCGAAGGCGATGGTGCTGCCCTTGACGGCGCGACCGCTCGTGCCGTCGTACATCGTGTTCGCCGTGATGTCCTGGCCGTCCTGCGTCTTGGCCTGCTGCTCCAGGGCCGCGGCGAAGATGAGCGGCTTGAAGGTGGACGCGGGCTGGTAGTCCGGGCGGGTCGCGTTGTTGACGTAGTGCTTGAAGTAGTCCTCGCCGCCGTACATCGCGACGACCTTGCCCGTCTTGGGGTCGACGGACGCGGCGCCCGCCTCGATGTCCCCGTCGACCCGCCGCTTCTTCTTGTCCAGCTTGCTGCTCAGCTTCGTCTTGACGGCGACTTCCAGCTGCGTCTGCCGCTTCTTGTCGATGTTGAGCGTCATCGTCCAGCCACCCGCGTCGACGATCGCCTTGGCGTCCTCGTAGTTCGCGGCGGAGCCCTGGGCGACGAGCCGGTTGGCGAGCGCGCTGTTGGCCGCGTCCACGAGGTAGCCGGTCTGGCCCTGCAGGCCGGGGACACCCTTGGGGTCCTGCGGCACCGGGAACTTCATGCCCTGCCGCTTGGCCGGGGTCAGCCACCCCTCGTCGACCATGTTGTCGAGGGTGTAGTTCCAGCGGGCCGTGACCAGCCGCTTGCCGGTGTCGGTGGCGACACCCCAGTCGTACTGGCTCGGGGCCTGGAGCAGCGAGGCGAGGTAGGCGCCCTGCTCCACCGTGAGGTCGCTCGCGTCCCTGCCGTAGTACGCCTGCGCCGCGGCCTGGATGCCGTACGAGTTGCGGCCGTAGTAACTGGTGTTGATGTAGCCGGCGAGGACGTCGTCCTTGCTCTGCTGACGGTCCACCTTGAGCGCGATGACCAGTTCCTTCAGCTTGCGCGTGACGGTCTGGTCCTGGGTCAGGTAGTAGTTCTTGACGTACTGCTGGGTGATCGTCGAACCACCCTGCTTGCCCTTGCCCGACAGGGTGTTCAGCAGACCGCGGGCGGTGCCCCGCAGGTCGACGCCGGAGTCCTTGTAGAAGGACTTGTTCTCGGCGGCGACGAAGGTCAGCTGGACCGGCTTGGGCACCTTGTCCAGGCCCACGATCTCGCGGTTGACCTTGCCGGTACGGGCGAGGGTCGAGCCGTCGCTGTACTTGTAGATGTTGCTCTGCTGCTGCGCGGCCGCGTTCCCCTGGGGTATGGACACGACCATGTAGAGCACGAGGAAGGCGCCCATGCCCAGCAGGCAGAAGCCCAGGAACGTGCCGAGGATCGTCTTCCAGTTCAGGAATCTGCGTATGCCGCTGCGGCGGGGCTTGGTCCCGGAGGAGCCCCCGGCCGCGGCGCGACGGCCACCGCGCTGCCGCGCTCGTCTCTCGTCCGCTCGTCCCATGGCTCCGTCCGCTCCGCTTCGGTCTCGGGTCGCGCTCTCTTGTACGCGTGTCCTGCCGGGTTCACTCACGCGCCGCGTGCCGCGTTCGTTCTGGTGCCGCACACAGGTTCGTCGCTGAGGTCAGCTCAGCAAACTAACACCACGTGCTGGGACAAAGTCCCGCCGATCGGTACTTCCACGGACGTGACAATCAGCACGCAATACGCATCAGCCCCACCAGAACCGACGTACGAGAGGGGTGGAAGGTTGCCGCGACGAGCAAAGTGCCAGCACCTGGCCCTATCGAGATCAGGCCACATCAGACGGGCCCGGGGCTCCGCCAAGGGGCTGCCGCCCCCTGGAAGCGGACCCCCGCTTCGCCCGAAGGGCTCGTCCTCGATCGCCGGACGGGCTGAAATGCCCGGCCTGGGCCTCAGCCCTCCAGGGCGCCCTCGCATCTGGGCACGGGCCCGCACCTCCAGCCCGTCCGGCGATCGAGGACAAGGCCCTTAAGGCCGAAGCGGGGGCCTGGAGGCGGAGCCCCCGGCGAGGGCGTGGAACCCGGTGACAGAACCGTGACAATGGGCCCTGACCTGGACACCATCGCTCCCCGCGATGGCCTATGCGCAGCATGTATACGCACGGTGTATACCCCGTGTGTACAGTGCTCCGCATGTCCATCGGTCACACCCTCCTGGGACTCCTGGAGTCCGGACCCCGCCACGGCTACGACCTCAAGCGGGCCTTCGACGAGAAGTTCGGTCACGACCGGCCGCTGCACTACGGCCAGGTCTACTCGACGATGTCGCGACTGCTGAAGAACGGCCTCGTGGAGGTCGACGGGATAGAGGCGGGCGGCGGACCCGAGCGCAAGCGGTACGCGATCACCGACGCCGGTGTCACCGACGTACAGCAGTGGCTCGCCACGCCCGAGAAGCCCGAGCCGTACCTCCAGTCGACCCTCTACACCAAGGTCGTCCTCGCCCTCCTCACCCACCGTGACGCGGCCGAGATCCTCGACACCCAGCGCTCGGAACACCTGCGCATGATGCGCATCCTGACCGACCGCAAGCGCCACGGCGACCTCGCCGACCAACTGATCTGCGACCACGCACTCTTCCACCTCGAGGCCGACCTGCGGTGGCTGGAACTCACCGCCGCCCGTCTCGACAGACTCCGCGAGGCGGTGACGACCCGATGACCCCTCCCCCCGGCTCCCTGCTGACCGCATCGGAACTCCGTAAGAGCTACGGCCCCACCACCGCCCTGGACGGCGCCGAGTTCTCCATCCACCCCGGCGAGGTCGTCGCCGTGATGGGCCCCTCCGGCTCCGGCAAGTCCACCCTGCTGCACTGCCTCGCCGGCATCGTGCCGCCCGACTCCGGCTCGATCATGTACGCCGGACGCGAGATGGCGACCATGAACGACTCGCAGCGCAGCGCCCTGCGCCGCAGCGAGTTCGGCTTCGTCTTCCAGTTCGGCCAGCTCGTGCCCGAACTCACCTGCGTCGAGAACGTCGCCCTGCCGCTGCGCCTGAACGGCACCGGCCGCAAGGAGGCCGAGCGCACCGCCCTGACCTGGATGGAACGCCTGGAGGTCGACGACCTCAGGGCCAAGCGGCCCGGCGAGGTCTCCGGCGGCCAGGGCCAGCGCGTGGCCGTGGCCCGCTCCCTGGTCACCAGCCCGCGCGTGCTGTTCGCGGACGAACCGACCGGCGCGCTCGACTCGCTCAACGGCGAGCGCGTGATGGAACTGCTCACCGAGGCCGCCCGCTCCACCAACGCCGCCGTCGTCCTGGTCACGCACGAAGCGCGGGTGGCCGCCTACTCGGACCGCGAGATCGTCGTACGCGACGGCAAGTCCCGTGACATGGAGCGCGCCGTATGAACGTGCGCCAGTGGTCCAGGGACCTGGTCATGGGTGCCAGGTTCGCCTTCGTCGGCGGACGCGAGGGCTGGATCCGGGTCCTGCTGACGGCCATCGGCGTCGGCCTCGGCGTGGCGCTGCTGCTCCTCACCACCGCGATACCCAACGCCCTGTCCGTCCGGCACGACCGCGAGCAGGCGCGTACGGACATCCACTACACCCAGTCCGACAAGGCCAGGGCGGCCAACACGGTCCTGGTCGCGAACGTCGACACCACCTACCGCGAGAAGGACGTCCGCGGGCGGGAGCTGGAGCCCGAGGGGGCCCGGGCCCCGCTGCCGCCGGGGCTGGAGAGGTTCCCGGCCCCGGGCGAGATGGTGGTCTCCCCCGCGCTGAAGAGGCTGCTGGCGTCGGACGACGGGAAGCTGCTGCGGGAGCGGCTGCCGGACCGCGTCACCGGAACCATCAGCGAGAGCGGTCTCATCGGCTCGGCCGAACTCGCCTTCTACCGGGGCGGCCACGGGCTCGCGGCGCATCTCGACGGCCCCGGCGTGTCCCGTATCGACAGGTTCGGCGAGCCGGACCAGTCGTCCGAACCGCTGGACCCCGTCCTGCTCATGCTGGTCCTCGTCGTCTTCGTCGTCCTGCTGATGCCGGTCGGTGTCTTCATCGCGGCGGCCGTACGGTTCGGCGGTGAGCGACGCGACCGACGGCTCGCCGCGCTGCGGCTGGTCGGCTCCGACAGCCGGATGACCCGGCGGATCGCCGCCGGCGAAGCGCTCTCGGGCGCCCTGCTGGGACTGGTCTTCGGCACGGTCTTCTTCCTGGTCGGCCGCCGGCTCGCGGGCTCCGCCGAGGTGCTGGAGATCAGTGTGTTCCCGAGCTACCTGAACCCCGCGCCCGCGCTCGCCCTGCTGGTCGCGGTGGCGGTCCCGGCGGCCGCGGTGCTGGTCACCCTGTTCGCGCTGCGCGGTGTGGTCATCGAACCGCTCGGCGTGGTGCGTACGGCCCGGCCCGCGCGACGGCGCCTGTGGTGGCGGCTGCTGCTGCCGCTGTGCGGGCTCGCGATGCTCTACCCGATGGTCGGGCAGGGCCGGTCCAACGGGAACTTCAACCAGTACCTGGTGACCGGTGGTGTCGTCCTGCTGCTCGTCGGCGTGACCGCGCTGCTGCCCTGGATCGTCGAAGCGGTCGTCGCCCGGCTCGGCTCCGGCTCGGTCGCCTGGCAACTCGCCGTGCGCAGGCTCCAGCTGAGCAGCGGCACGGCGGCCCGCATGGTCAACGGCATCGCGGTGGCGGTGGCCGGGGCGATCGCGCTGCAGATGCTGTTCGCCGGGGTCCAGAGCTCCTACACCAAGGAGACCACCAAGGACGTCTCGCGGGCGCAGATGCAGGTGCGCGTGCCGAGCGGGACCCCGCTCGCGCCGGCCGCCCGGAAGCTCACCGCGACCAAGGGCGTCCGCCAGGTCTCGGCGTTCTCCGAGGGCTATCTCGGAGACCGCAGGAAGGAGCCCGAGCACTCCACCCAGATCACCGTCGGCGGCTGCGCCTACCTGCGCGAGGTGGCCACCCTGCCCTCGTGCCACGACGGAGACGTCTTCGCCGTGCGCGGCGGCGAGTACGACACGGACACCCCGAAGCTGGCCCAGTCCGGCCGGACGCTGTTCATCGACCCGTCGTACAGCGGTCTCCCCCGCAACGCGGAGGCCTCCTGGACGGTGCCCGAGGGACTCAAGCAGGCCGTGTCGCGCAAGGACCCGACCGGCGTGAAGCGCGGCGGCTTCCTGTTCACGCCGAGCGCGCTGCCCGCGAAGGCCGTGCCGGTCGTCGAGGGACAGCTCTACCTCAAGCTCGACGAGTCCGTGCCGGACGTACGCGAGTTCGTACGGAACACGGCGGCGACCATCTCGCCGCTCTCGCAGCCGATGGTGTGGGCGTCGAGTGAGCAGTCCCGGAAGTTCACCTCCATCCGCACCGGCCTGTTCGTGGGCTCGACCTGCGTGCTGTTCCTGATCGGCGCGAGCCTCCTGGTCTCCCAGCTGGAGCAGTTGCGCGAGCGCAAGAAGCTCCTGTCGGCCCTGGTCGCCTTCGGCACCCGGCGCCGCACCCTGAGCCTCTCGGTGCTGTGGCAGACCGCGATCCCGATCGCGCTCGGCCTGCTGCTCGCCTCCGCGGTGGGGCTGACCCTGGGCGTGGTCCTGCTGAAGATGACCGCCACCGCGGTGAGCGTGGACTGGACGAGCGTGCTGTTCATGATCGGTATCGGCGCGGGAGTGGTCGTCGCCGTGACCCTGCTCAGCCTGCCGGCCCTGCTGCGGCTGATGCGGCCGGACGGCCTGCGCACGGAGTGACACGCCGGCGGCGCCGGAGGGTCAGAGGATCCGTACGGGCAACGGCCGCAGCGCTTCCCTGAGCGCTGCGGCCAGTTCCTCGTACTCGGCCCCGCGCGCCGCTCCCGCGCGCATCACCAGCGCGATCCGCCGGGTCGGCGCCGGGTCCGCGAAGTACCCGGTGAGGAGCTGGTCGCTGCGGGTGGTCTCGACCCTGACGGCCGTTCGCGGCAGCAGGGTCACCCCGAGGCCGCCGGCGACGAGCTGGACCAGGGTGGACAGCCCCGCGGCGGTGGTGGTGACGGGGGCGTCCGCGCGCCCCGCCTCCCGGCAGATGTCGAGGGCCTGGTCCCGCAGGCAGTGCCCCTCGTCGAGCAGCAGGAGATTGAGCTCGCGCAGGGATTCACGCGCGATCCCCTGCCGTCCGCCCAGCTCGTGGTCCAGCGGGGTGACGAGCACGAAGTCCTCGTCGAACAGCGGGAGTTCGACGACTCCGGGCATGCCGAGCGGCACGGCGAGGAGCAGCAGATCGAGCCGCCCGACCGACAGTCCCTCCAGCAGGCTGGCCGTCTGTTCCTCGTGGACCTGGAGGTCGAGGTCCGGATAGCGGTCGTGGACCAGCCCGAGGACCGTGGGCAGGAGGTAGGGCGCGACCGTCGGGATGACACCCAGTCGCAGGGCCCCGGTGAAGGGCGCCCGGACGGCCTCGGCCTCCGCCATGAGCGCGCCGACCTCGTCCAGTACGGCCTTGGCGCGTACGGCGAGACGTTCACCCGCGGGCGAGAGCAGCACCTTGCGGGTCGTACGCTCCAGCAGGGTCACCCCGAGCGTCTCCTCCAGGGCGGAGACCGCGCCCGAGAGAGCGGGCTGGCTCATGCCGATCGCGGCCGCGGCGTCCCGGAAATGCAGGTGTTCGGCCACGGCGGCGAAGGCGCGCAGCTGGGCGAGGGTGGGCTGGCGGCGCCCGTTCCCCTTGGGGATTCCGGCGCCCTTGGCGCTCGCTCTGCTGCCGACAGGGCTCACCATGGCGGCCGCCTCTCACTCATCGTCACTGATAGTCGCATCCGATCAACGCGACCAAGCGTATCAATTTCACTAATCAATGCAGCGTGTGCCACGATCTGCACCGTCCAACCCAAGGGAAAGGTCCCCAAAAGGGGCGTTCCCTCGCTGCAAGGAGAGTTCGTGCTCACTGTCGGTGACAAGTTCCCCCAGTTCGATCTGACCGCCTGTGTCTCGCTGGAGAAGGGTCAGGAGTTCCAGCAGATCGACCACAAGACCTACGAGGGTCAGTGGAAGGTCATCTTCGCGTGGCCCAAGGACTTCACCTTCGTGTGCCCGACCGAGATCGCCGCCTTCGGCAAGCTGAACGACGAGTTCGCCGACCGCGACGCCCAGGTGCTCGGCTTCTCCGGCGACTCCGAGTTCGTGCACCACGCCTGGCGCAAGGACCACGACGACCTGCGTGACCTGCCCTTCCCGATGATGGCCGACTCGAAGCACGAGCTCATGCGGGACCTCGGCATCGAGGGCGAGGACGGCTTCGCCAAGCGTGCCGTGTTCATCGTCGACCAGAACAACGAGATCCAGTTCTCCATGGTGACCGCCGGCTCCGTCGGCCGGAACCCCAAGGAGGTCCTGCGGGTCCTGGACGCCCTCCAGACGGACGAGCTGTGCCCGTGCAACTGGACCAAGGGCGAGAACACCCTCGACCCGGTGGCGCTCCTGGCGGGTGAGTGACCTTCCATGTCCCTCGACGAACTGAAGTCCGCCGTACCGGACTACGCGAAGGACCTGCGCCTCAACCTGGGTTCGGTCATCGGCAACTCCGAGCTTCCGCAGCAGCAGCTGTGGGGGACGGTGCTGGCGTGCGCGATCGCGTCCCGTTCGCCGCGGGTGCTGCGTGAGCTGGAGCCCGAGGCGAAGGCGAACCTGTCGCCGGAGGCGTACACGGCCGCCAAGTCGGCCGCCGCGATCATGGCGATGAACAACGTCTTCTACCGCACGCGGCACCTGCTGTCGGACCCCGAGTACGGGACCCTGCGGGCCGGGCTGCGGATGAACGTGATCGGCAACCCCGGTGTCGAGAAGGTCGACTTCGAACTGTGGTCGCTGGCCGTCTCCGCGGTCAACGGGTGCGGGCAGTGTCTCGACTCGCACGAGCAGGTGCTCCGCAAGGCGGGCGTCGACCGGGAGACCATCCAGGAGGCGTTCAAGATCGCCGCGGTGGTGCAGGCGGTCGGGGCGACGCTGGACGCCGAGGCGGTTCTCGCGCAGTAGGCCCTCTGGGAGGCCCCGTTCACCGGTGCGGTGAACGGGGCCTTTTCCATGGGTTCTTCGCTCCCGGCGCCCCTGTCTCTGGGGGCTCCGCCCCCAGACCCCCGCTCCGGCCTTAAGGGCCTTGTCCTCAAGCGCCGGACGG
>NZ_JBHWEL010000032.1:0-14751 GCF_042734135.1 Streptomyces sp. NPDC059668
GCGATGTTCTCCGGCTTCCACTTCTGGTGGCCGAAGATGACGGGCAAGATGCTCGACGAGCGGCTCGGCAAGATCACCTTCTGGACGCTGTTCGTCGGCTTCCACGGCACGTTCCTGGTCCAGCACTGGCTGGGCGCGAACGGCATGCAGCGCCGTATCCCCGACTACCTGGCGGTGGAGGGCCTGACCACCCTCAACACGGTCTCGACCATCTTCTCCTTCCTGCTTGGCGGTTCCCTCCTGCCGTTCTTCTACAACGTGTGGAAGACCGCCAAGTACGGCGAGAAGGTCGAGGTCGACGACCCGTGGGGGTACGGCCGTTCGCTGGAGTGGGCCACCTCCTGCCCGCCGCCGCGCCACAACTTCCTCACCCTGCCGCGGATCCGCAGCGAATCCCCCGCCTTCGATCTCCACCACCCGGAGATCGACGCCGCGCGCCCGCAACTGGAGTCGGCGCGCGGGGAGCTGCGATGACGGCCATGGACGACCGCCCGGTCGATCCGCGGGCCCTCATCAGCGAGCTGGAAGGCCATCTGCTCATCGAGGCCGCGCGTGCCGAGGGGCGGGCGGAGGCGGCTCGCTTCGCCCGGTCCCTGGCCTGGCTGACGGACACCCAGCGGGAGGAGGTGGAGCGGTCCTACGTGGACGACTACCTGGGGCTCACGCGCCGTTCCTGGGAACGGACGGCACTGCGCGGCCGGGAACTGCGGGCCGAGTACGAGGCGGCGTACCGCGCGCTGCGGCGCCGGCTGTGCACCGCGTTCCTGCTCGGCGCCGTCGTCCTGGCCGTGGTGACCCTCGGCCCGGTGGGCGCACGCTGACCGGTGGACACGAGAGTGGCGTACGAGGCGGGCGGCTGGGGCGCGGTCTATTCCACCGCGGCCCAGTCGAGCGTCCGCTGCACCGCCTTCTTCCATCCCGCGTAGCCCTCCTCGCGCCGGTCCTCGGACCACTGCGGTTCCCAGCGCCTGGACTCCTGCCAGTGGGTGCGCAGTTCGTCGGTGTTCCGCCAGAAGCCGGTGGCCAGACCCGCCGCGTAGGCCGCGCCGAGCGCGGTGGTCTCGGCGACCACCGGACGGCTGACCGGTACGCCGAGGACGTCGGCCTGGATCTGCATGCACAGGTCGTTGGCGGTCACGCCGCCGTCCACCTTGAGCACGTCGAGGTGGACTCCCGAGTCCTGCTCCATGGCCTCGACGACGTCGCGGCTCTGGTAGCAGATGGCTTCCAGGGTGGCCCGGGCCAGATGCCCGTTGTCGTTGTACCGGGCGAGGCCGACGATCGCGCCGCGGGCGTCGGAACGCCAGTACGGGGCGAACAGCCCCGAGAACGCGGGGACGAAGTACACGCCTCCGCTGTCCTCGACCGTGCGCGCCAGCGTCTCGCTCTCCGCCGCGTTCTTGATGATCTTCATCTGGTCGCGCAGCCACTGCACCGCGGACCCGGTGACCGCGATGGAGCCCTCCAGGGCGTAGACCGCCGGGCTGTCGCCGAACCGGTAGGCCACGGTGGTGAGGAGGCCGTGCTGCGAACGGACCGGTTCCGTACCGGTGTTGAGGACCAGGAAGTTTCCGATGCCGTAGGTGTTCTTGGCCTCGCCCGGCGCGTAGCAGACCTGTCCGACGGTGGCCGCCTGCTGGTCGCCGAGCACCCCGGTGATCGGAACGGCGGCTTGCAGGGGCCGGTCGGTGCGTGTCACCCCGTACGCCTCCGGATGGGACGAAGGGTTGATGGTGGGCAGCATCGCCCGCGGGATGCCGAAGAACCCCAGCAGCTCGTCGTCCCAGTCGAGGGTCTCCAGGTCCATCAGCATGGTGCGGCCGGCGTTGGTCACGTCGGTGGCGTGGACGCCTCCGTGCGGGCCACCCGTGAGGTTCCACAGGACCCAGCTGTCCGTGTTCCCGAAGACGGCGTGTCCCTCTTCCGCCGCCTCGCGGACGCCGTCCACGTTCTCCAGGATCCACTGGATCTTGCCGCCGGAGAAGTAGGTCGCCGGCGGCAGCCCGGACTTGCGGCGGATGACATCGCCGCGGCCCGAACGTTCCAGGGCCGCGGCGATGGAGTCGGTGCGGGTGTCCTGCCAGACGATCGCGTTGTAGTAGGGACGGCCGTTGCGCGGGTCCCAGACGACGGTGGTCTCGCGCTGGTTGGTGATGCCGATCGCCGCCAGGTCGGCCGCGGACAGGTTCGCGCTGCGCAGCGCGTTCTCGATCACGGAGTCGGTGCGCTCCCGGATCTCCACCGGGTCGTGCTCGACCCAGCCGGAGCGCGGGAGGATCTGGGTGTGCTCCAGCTGGTGCTTCGCCACCTCGTTGCCCGCGCGGTCGAAGATCATGAACCGGGTACTGGTGGTCCCCTGGTCCACGGCGCCGACGAAGTCAGCCATGACGTGCCGCCTTCCGCGGAGGTGTCAGCCCTCGGAGGCCGGGACACGGCCGGGGGGCTCGGGCTCCGCCGAGGGCAGGAACCGGCCGACGACGCCCTTGTACAGTGCCCCGCCGATCAGGCCGCCGACCAGCGGGCCGACGATCGGCACCCAGAAATAGAAGTTTCCGTACTGGTCCCGCCACGCACTGCGGTACCCGGTGAGGAAACTGGCCAGCCGGGGGCCGAAGTCGCGCGCGGGGTTGATGGCGTACCCCGCGTTGGTGCCCCAGGCCATGCCGATGCCCACGACGACCAGACCGGTGATGAACGCGCCCAGGTTGGCGCCGGGTGGTGTGTTGAGCAGGTCCGTGATGGCCAGGATCATGAGCAGCAGCAGAGCGGTGCCGATGACCTGGTCGCGGAACGCGCCCCATTCGTGGACCGGCAGGTTCGGGTTGCCGTTGGCGGGCAGCGTGGAGAACACCGTCTGCGTCTTGAAGGTGTGGCCGGGGTCGGCCTTCGCCAGTGCCTCGGTGTAGTTCCAGCGCACGAGAAGCGCCGCCACGAAGGCGCCGGCCGTCTGGGCGAGCGCGTACGGCGCCACCTTGCGCCAGGGGAAACCCTTGAACGTGGCCAGCGTGACCGTCACCGCGGGATTGAGGTGGGCGCCGCTGAGGCGTGCCGCGACGTAGACACCCATGGTGACGCCGATGCCCCACGCCCAGGAGATGCTGTCGTGGTCGCCGAGTCCGCCCGGTGGGCTCGTGAGCGCGCCGCCGGCCACCACCTGGGCCACCACGGCGCATCCGAACAGGATCAGCACCATGGTGCCGACGAATTCGGCCGCCATTTCACCGACCAGGCCCAGCCTGTTGAACCGCTCCCTCATGGAAGCCCGCTTCCCGCCGGCTCACGACCGGCCGTCGACTGCCCGAGCTTTGCCGACATCAGCATAGGACGATCATGAGATAACCGCATTTACGCGCAGATATAGGGCGTCACGGATGGTCACGGTGCCCGGAAGGCGGGACACAGGGGTCCCACGGATGTCGTCAGGGCACCGGTCGGACGGCCGCCGTCGCGGCCCATGAGCTCAGTTCGGCGCGGGCCGCGCTCAGCAGGTCGGCGGAGGGTGCCGTCGCCCCGTTCGTGACCAGCGCGTAGTGCGGGGCCCCCGCGCCCGGCGCGGTGAGCAGCAGGCGGCGGGCGCCGGTGCCGCCCGGCTCGGGGGCCACGGCGATCGGCGTGCTCGTGGTGTAGGCGGGCGGGGAGTACGCCGTACCGAGGTCGGACACCACCGTCGTGGCCGAGGTGGCGAAGGATGCCGGGAGATGGAGTTCCGTGGGCGCGTCGCCGCCGTCCGAGCGCCAGACCAGCAGGCCGTACTGGCCCGCTCCCACGAGCTGGGAGACATGGGGCAGGGTGGACGGGACCGGGTTCCAGGTCAGGGTGGTGGAGCCGTCCCGGGAGCGGTCCTCGTAGGCGAAGGCGAGCGTGCTGCCCGCGGTCGCGCTCGGGTAGAGCCGGTCCAGGAGGCGGGCGTCCTGGCGCAGGACGGCCGCGCCGGAGTCGTCGAGGCGTACGGCGGACAGGTCCTCGTCGTTCCACGCGTCACCGGAGGTGCGGACCTTGGCCGCGTTGCCGTTCATCAGCTCGTGATGGCGGCCGCTGTAGAGGTCCCACTGCCACTGGGTGCCGGAGAGGACGGGCCCGGAGGACGCCGGCCGGGACCACCAACCGGCTCCTGGCAGTCGGGAGTCCAGAGCCTGGTACATCGCCTTGAGGACCGCCGGGGCCTTGTCCGCCACCCATCCCGACAGCGGGTGGCCGAACTCGCTGACGACCGCCGCCGTGCCCGAGGCCGTGGCACGGTCGCGCACCGTGGAGAAGTCGGTGGTGTACTGGCCGTCCTCCGCCTTGCCCCACATCAGGACGCCGGAGATCGCCTTCTGGTCGTAGAAGTGGGTGTCGAACACGTACCGGGGGCCCAGGGTGTCCGCGTCCAGCAGGCCGCCCTCCTGCCGCTGCGAGTCGATGTTCGCGTTCCAGAAGAGGTTCGGTTCGACGAAGGCGGGCTTGTCCTGCCAGCCGGCCGCGTCCATCCGGGCCCGGAACCGCACGTAGAACGGCCAGAGCAGGTCGCGTTCCCAGGCACGACTGGTCTGGCCCGAGTCGTAGCTGCCCGCGTACGGCTCGTTGAACGGGTCGAAACCGACGACGCCCGCGAACTCGGCGGTGGTGAGGTGCTGTTCCACATACGCCAGGGTGGCCTGGGCCGTGGTCAGGAAGGCGTCCTGGAGACCGTGGGCGTTGTGCCAGAAGTCGTACTGCGCCTGTTTCACCGCTCCGTTCTGGGTGATGTTCTGGCCCCAGAAGAGACAGATCCCGCACGACTCGCCCGGGTAGTTCCCGGCGTCCACGGCCCACCGGGGAGCGCCGTCGCCGGTGTACCAGCTGCCCGCGTCGAAGAGGTGGCGGGAGTAGAGGTCCTGGTGGAAATCGGGGTACACGCGGATTCCGGCGTCCAGGAAGGCGCGCATCTGGGCGGTGGCCGCGGCGAGGTAGGCGGTGTCGACCTGACCGCGTACGGGTTCGGCGTGGGCCCAGGAGAACAGGAAACGTACCGAGTTGCCGCCGCCGAGGGCGCGCAGGGCCGTCGCCGACTTCCTGGCGTCGGCGACCGAGGCGAAGGGGAGTCCGCCGTTCTCCTCCAGCTTCGACTCGCCGGAGACGTTGTAGCCGCGCAGGACGACCTCACGGCCGAGGCCGTCGGTGAAGCGTCCGCCGTCGACCGTGAGACCGGCCGCGGCCGGCGCGTCGAACCACAGGGAGTCGGGAAGTCCGTCCGCGGCGGCGGGCCGCGTGCCCGCCGCCGAGAGGAAGCCGGTGAGGAGTACGAGGACGCCGAGCAGCCGCGCACGGAACTTCGCCATGTCCACAACAATCGACGCCATGCCTCAAGGGGTCAATACATCTGACTCGTGAGTAAGTCTCAACTCCCGGCGCCCCTCCCCCACGTCGGACGCCGTCCGTTCACGGGGCGCCCTGTCACGGGGCGCCGTGTGCTGAGCGCTCTCGTCGCACGCCCTCGCGTCACGCGCCGACCCTTCGCGTCACGTTCAGCAGGTACTCCTTCCGGTCGAGCGGGTTGAGATCGGTCCGCGGCCGGTCCGGGACCGTGCCCCTGACGACGGGCGCGTAGTGGTCGAAGGCGCACTCCAGCTCGCCCTCGCCGCGGGTCAGGCCCGGCAGCCCCTGCTGAAGCTCGTGCACCCGGGCGACCGGGACCAGACCCTCCAGCACGCACACGGTTCCGTGCGTCTCGGTGGTCGCCGGCACGGCCTGCTGCCTCACCAGCAGCGGGAGCAGGGCCCCCAGCGTGTCGGTCGGAGCCTCCAGCCGGAACCGGTGCATCGGCTCGAACACCAGGGTGCCGGCCGCGCGCAGCGCGTCCATGACCACCAGCGGGGTCAGGCCCCGGAAGTCGGCCCCCGTGCTGGACATGCTCTTGTCGAAGCCCTGATGGGCGTGGCTCTGCCGGGGCGAGTAACCGGAGTGGGTCATCGTGACCGCGCAGTCGGTGACCTCCCAGCCGTGGATCCCCTGGGTCAGGGTCTCCCGCACGGTGTCCTCGACCGCCTTGAAGAACGCGTACGGCATCGCTCCGAGTTCGACCTCCAGCCGGAACTCCACGCCGGAGCCGGCCGGGGCCGGATCGATGCGCAACCCGACGGTCGCCAGGAAGGGGTTGGGTTCCGCTCCGTTGAACTCGACCGCCGCGCCGCTGCCGACCGGCCGTTCGACGCAGAGCGGTGTCGTCTCCCGGAACAGGACCTCGATGCCGAACTCGTCGGCCAGGGTGGCCTGCACGACCTCCTTCTGCACCTCGCCGTAGAGCGACACGGAGACCTGCCGGCGCAGTTCGTCCTGGCGCAGGTTGATCAGGGGGTCCTGTTCGGCCAGTCGGGTGAGCGCGAGGTGGAGCGCGCCCCTGTCGGCCGGACGGCGGGGGACGACGACGGTTTCGAGGGTCGGGGGTGAGAAGTGGAGCTCGTCGTGCGAGGACTTCCGCGGTACGCCGACGGTGTCGCCGACACGGATGTCCCCGAGGCCCCCCAGCTTGCCGATCCGCCCCGCGGTCACGGCCGGTTCCGGCACCGCCCCGCCGCGGTCGAACACGCTGATCGCGGTGACCTTCGCCTCCTCGCCGCCGGGCAGACGCACCCGGTCGCGGGTCCGCAGCGTCCCGGAGAACAGCCGGACGTAGGCGATCTTCTCCCCGGCCGGTCCCCGCTCCACCTTGAAGACGGTGCCGGAGACCGGGTCGTCGGCCGCGCCCCCGGCCGGCGGCAGCAGCTCCCTGATCCCGGCGATCAGCTCCTCGACACCCGCGCCCGTCATGGCCGAACCGAAGAACACCGGGTGCACAAGGCTCTGCCCGGTCTGCCGTACCAGGGCGTCGTGGAACCGGTCGGGGGACACCCGGCCCTCGACATACGCGGCCAGCATCGCGTCGTCGTGCTCGGCGAGCAGGTCGGGCCGCGACCCGCGGAGCCGGTCCGCGGTGAACCGCGCGAAGCGGGCGTCCCGGGTGCCCGCTCCGTGCACCTCGCCCATCGGGACGATCGCCGGGGTGAGGCGTGCGGCGATGTTCTCCAGAACGCGCTCGTACCGTGCGCCGGCACGGTCGATCTTGTTCACGAAGACGAGTGTGGGAATCCGCAGCCGCCGCAACGTCCGCATCAGCACCCGGGTCTGGGCCTGGACGCCCTCCACGGCCGAGATCACGAGCACGGCGCCGTCGAGCACGCTCAGCACCCGCTCCACCTCGGCGATGAAGTCGGGGTGACCGGGGGTGTCGATCAGGTTGACCGTGACGTCGTCCTCGATCGTGAAGGAGACGACGGCGGACTTGATGGTGATACCGCGCTGCCGTTCGAGCGCGAGGGAATCGGTCTGGGTGCTTCCGTCGTCGACGCTGCCGATCTCGTCGATGACCCCGACCGAGTGCAGCAGGCGCTCGGTCAGGCTGGTCTTACCGGCGTCTACGTGCGCCAGGATTCCGAGGTTGAGCATGTGCACCGCGCGTCATGTCCTTCGAAGTGGGAGTGATTCCTTCCTGGGCGGACATGAACGGTGTGCGCATCGCTGCTCCTCGGTCCCGACGGATGTGTCCCGTGCAGTTCAGCAGCCGCCCGGCCCCGGCGGCAACGGATTTACGCTCGGCCGAGGCCCGTCGGCGGCCCGGCCGCGCCGGAACGGCTGGCGGCGTCGGTGGGAGGAGTGGACCCTTGAGGAGAAACGGGCCCTCGATCGGGCCGCGGTCCGCGAGGAACGGGTGAGCGGTGAGCGGAGCGAGCGATGCGTGAGATCCTCCCGGCGCTGAACCGGTGGTACGCGGCGGGCTCCCCCTTCGGGCTCGCCACGGTGGTCGCGGTCAGCCGGAGCGCGCCCCGTGACCCGGGCGCGGCGATGGCGGTGGGGCCGGGTGACGAGGTCGTCGGCAGCGTGTCCGGGGGCTGTGTCGAGGGGGCCGTCTTCGAGCTGGCCCGCGAGGTGGTGGCGTCCGGCGAGGCACGCCTGGAGACCTTCGGGTACAGCGACGCGGACGCGTTCGCCGTCGGCCTCACCTGCGGGGGCGAGATCAGCCTGCTACTGCGCAGGGTGACGGCCGGCGAGGACCCCTCCTTCGGCGCGGTCGCCGAGTCGGTGGCCGCCGGGCGCGCGGTGACCGTGGCGACCGTGCTGGCGGGCCCCGCGCCGCTCGGTGCCACCCTCGCGGTGTGGCCGGACGAGGTCGCCGGTTCGCTGGGCTCGACCGGCCTGGACGCGGCCGTCACCGCCGACGCCCGCGGCGAGCTGGCCCAGGGCGCCACCGTGCAGCGGCACTACGGACCGCACGGCGAGCGCCGTGAGGACGCCGTGACCGTCTTCCTCCAGTCCTTCGCCCCGCCGCCGCGCATGCTCGTCTTCGGCGCGATCGACTACGCGGCGGCGGTGGCCCGCGTCGGGGACTTCCTGGGCTACCGCGTCACGGTGTGCGACGCCCGGCCCGTCTTCGCGACGGCCAAGCGGTTCCCGGCGGCCGTGGAGGTCGTCGTCGACTGGCCGCACCGCTATCTGCGCGGGACGACGACCGACGCGCGCACGGTGATCTGCGTCCTCACCCACGACCCGAAGTTCGACGTGCCCCTGCTGGAGGAGGCGCTGCGCCGCCCGGCCGCGTACATCGGCGCGATGGGCAGCCGCCGTACCCACGACGACCGGACGAAGCGGCTCGTCGAGGCCGGTGTGCCGCGCGACGCGCTGTCCCGGCTCCGCTCGCCGGTCGGCCTCGATCTCGGGGCGCGGACACCCGAGGAGGTGGCCGTGTCCGTCGCCGCGGAGATCGTCGCACTGCGCTGGGGCGGCAGCGGGGCACCCCTGACGGCGACGGGCGGGGCGATCCATCCGAGGCGTCTGGGGCCGCCGGGAGCAACGCCAGGAGCGACGCAGGAGGCAACGCCAGGAGCGATATCGGGGGGATCACCGGCGGAAGCGCCTGCGGAAGCACCAGGGGGAGCGCCGGCGGGGACAGAGGCCGCCGCGTCCTGAGTGCGCCGGCACTGCCCCGGCGCGGACCCGGTCCGCCCCCGCTCGGCCCGTCCTGTCCCGCCCCGTCAGGCGTTGCCGTCCGCCCGGTTCCCGGTGCGGGGCGGCAGTCGGCGCAGGGTCACGTCGGTGAGCCGGCCGTCGGCCACGGTCGCGGTCATGTAGGTGCAGTACGGCTGGCGGCGGCGGTCCGTCGGGGAGCCGGGGTTCAGCAGGCGCAGACCGGTGCCGGTGGTGGTGTCCCAGGGGATGTGGCTGTGGCCGAAGACCAGGACGTCGAGATCGGGGTAGCGCTCGGCGCAGCGCCGTTCGCGGCCCTTGGCGGAGCCGGTCTCGTGCACGACCCCGAGTCGCAGACCGTCCAGTTCCGCGCGGGCGACCTCGGGGAGGCGGGCGCGCAGCTGTGGGCCGTCGTTGTTGCCGTGGACCGCGACGAGCCTGCGCGCCCGTGCCTCCAGCAGGTCGAGGGTGGCGGTGTCGACCCAGTCGCCCGCGTGCACGACGACGTCGGCGAGCGGGAGTTCGGCCATCAGCGGCGGGGGCAGTTCCCTGGCCCGCGAGGGGAGATGGGTGTCGGACATCAGGAGCAGACGCACGGCGTCCACCCTACGGTCCGGGTCCCTCGACGAGGCCGTGCCGGGACGGCGGGCCGGCCCGGTCCGCCTCAGTCCAGGAGGACCTCGCTCCACACCTGCTTGCCGCCGCTGACCGGCAGGCTCCCCCAGGCCGCCGACATGGCCTCGACGAGGAGGATGCCGCGGCCGCCGGTGGCCTCCCAGCCGATGCTGGTGGGCTTGATGGGCGTACGGGGTGAGGCGTCGGCGACGGCGATGCGCAGCAGCCGGTTGATGAGGGTGAGGTCGAGTCTGACCTGGCCGCCGGTGTGCACGAGCGCGTTGGTGACGAGTTCGGAGACGACCAGGAGCGCGGTGTCCATGCTGTCGTCGGTCATGCCCCAGGAGCGCAGCGTGCGCCGGGTGAAGCGGCGGGCGTGCCGGACCGCCTCGGGGACGCGCCAGATCGTCCAGCTCTCCCGGAGCGGGCGCAGCGACATGCCGTCGTAGCGCATCAGGAGGAGAGCGACGTCGTCGCTGCGGTTGGCGCCCGTGAGCAGTCTGTCGGCGACCGTCCCGAGGTGTGCGGGGTCGCACGCGGCGAGTTCGCCGGCGAGCCGGTTCAGGCCGTCCTCGATGTCGACCTCGGCGGACTCGACGAGCCCGTCCGTGGTCAGGGCGACGATCGTGCCGAGCCGCAGCCGGAGCGGGGTCATGGGGAACTCGGCCTGCGTGACGACGCCGAGCGGGGGTCCGCCGTCGGAGTCGGGGACCTCCGTACTGCCGTCCGGGTGACGCAGCACCGGCGGGTGGTGCCCGGCGCGTACGCACCAGGCGGAGCCCTCCTCCATGTCCAGGTCGACGTAGCAGCAGGTGACGAAGAGGTCGGTCTCCAGGTCCATCAGGAGCCGGTTGGCGCGCGAGACGACGACGTCGGGCGGGTGGCCCTCGACGGCGTAGGCGCGCAGGGCCGTGCGCATCTGGCCCATGAGGGTGGCGGCCTGGGCGTTGTGGCCCTGGACGTCGCCGATGACGAGGGCGACGTGGTTGTCGGGCAGCGGGATCACGTCGTACCAGTCGCCGCCGACCTCGAGTCCCGCCGTGGTGGGCAGGTAGCGGGCGACGGCGACCGCGCCGGGGAGCCTGGGCAGCCGGCGCGGGAGCAGGGAACGCTGGAGCGTGGTGACGAGCTCGTGTTCGGCGTCGAAGGAGCGGGCGCGGGTCAGCGCCTGGCCGGCGAGACCCGCGGACGCGGTGAGCAGGGCGCGCTCGTCGGCGCCGAAGTCGTGCGGGGCGTCCCAGCCGATCAGGCAGGCGCCGGCCATGTGTCCGCCGGCGGGCAGCGGCAGGATGGCGAGGCCGCCGGGGCCGACGTCGGCGAGGGCCGGCTCCAGCGGGGAACCGGCGGGCCAGACGGCCGGGCGTCCCTCGCTGAGGGCCGCCGCGAGTGTGGGCATGGCGCGTACGGGCGCGTCGGGCCACTCCGAGCGCCATTCGGAGCGCCACAGTTCCGGCCAGGCGGACGGTTCGGGCGGATCGAGGACGGTGACGACGAGGCGGTCGCCCTCCACCTCGGCGAGGGCGATCCGGTCGGCCCGCAGGGGCCGCCGCAGCGCGGCGACGACGGCCCGGCCCACGTCCCGGACGGTGCCCGCGGTGGCGAGGGCCGCGGCCAGCCGCTGTACGCGGGCCACGTCGCTGACGCCGGAGCGGAGTTTCGAGGCGTCGGCGACCGTACCGACCAGGCGTGCCGGGCGGCCGTCTCCTCCCGGCACCATGCGGCCGCGCAGCCGCAGCCACTTCGGTCTGCCGGAGGGCTGCGTGATGCGGAACTCCAGCTCGCGTTCCCCGATGGACATGTGGTCCGCCTCGACCACGGACATCAGCGTGGGCAGGTCCTCGGGGACGGTGAGGGCCAGCAGGGTCTCCACCTTGCCGTCGAACTCGGCAGGATCCAGGCCGAACAGCTCCAGCATCTCGTCGTCGACCTCGACGTGCCCGGTGTCCATGGCGAGGTCGAAGGCGCTGGCGGCCAGGGTCCCGGGGGCGGTGCCCGAGCCCGGTGCCGGGCAGACGACGGCCTCGGTGATCAGGGCGAGACACTCCCTGTCCTCGGTGTCGAAGCCGCCGGGGTGTTCGCTGACCGCGACCAGGCACCCGGCGCCCGCCAGCGGCAGTACGGCCAGCCAGAAGTCCTGGGTCGGCAGCCGGCGCGCCTCGGCACAGCGGCCGATCTCCTCCGGGCCGAGCCACAGCGGACGGCCCGAGCGGTGCGCGTCCACCGTGGGGGAGCTGCCGGTGAGGAGATAGCTGTCGCGCAGCCCGTAGAGCGTCCTGGGTACGCCCGCCGACTCGGCCAGGTGCAGTTCGCCGCCCTTCTTCGTCGGCGAGTACACCGCGACGACGGTCGCTCCGGCGAAGACGAGCGCCTGCTCCAGGACACGGCGCAGCCGTTCACGCGGATCGAGGTCCGGTGTGGGGGTCTTCAGGGAGATTTCGGCACGCAACGTCCGCGTTCCGCGTTCCGCAGCGCGCTCACTGACCACGTCCGTCATTACAGCGCGTCCGGAGCCCCCGCGCAGCCCCTGTGACCGTTCCGGCACCGGCGGGCCTGCGGTGGAGCCCCGAAGCCGTACGGGGCGCCGCGCGTGGCGCTCGCCGTGCGGCCTGGGCCGCCAAGGGGGAGCCTTAGATCATGTCCGACCCTTCGTGCCGGATCGGCGGGCGGTGTCCGGTGCGGTGCGTCGCGAGCGCGGTGGATCGCCCGTGTACGGGGTGCACCCGGGTGTTCCGGCCACGCGGCGAGGTGCCGTGCCGGATGCCGGCCGCCCGGCGGGAGGGGTCGGGCACGACCTGGCCCTGGGAGCCATGGCGCGGCCCTGCGAGGAGGTGGTCGCCGTGTCCGACTGGCGGGGGCCCGTGCAGGCGCCGGCCGGCCGTACGACCCAGGTCGGGCGGCCTCTGCTCTCGCTGACGCTGGCCTCGTTGGTGCAGGAGGTGCATGCCCACTCCGGCGCGGTGTACCTGCTGGCGAGCGGCGAACCCGTGCTGGAGATGGCGGTGATGGCCGGTATGCCCCGGGCGTTCGCGGCGCCGTGGGAGCGGGTGGGGCTGAACGCTCCGATCCCGGTGGCCGTCGCGGCGCGCGAGCGGCGGCTGGTCTGGGTCAGCGGCGGGGAGGAGATGGCCCTCCGCTTTCCCCGGATCGCCATGGTCCTGCCGTACCCCTTCGCGCTCGCCGCCCTGCCGGTGGCGACCTCGCGGACCGTGTACGGGGCCGTCTTCGTGACGTGGCCCGGCTCACACCCCCTGCGGCTCGCCGACCGGGAGCGCGACCATCTCGTCGCGGCCTGCGACCGGCTCGCGCTGCGCCTGGAGCGGGCGGCGGCGGAGCACCGTACGGTCCGCCCGGAACCCGATCTGCTCGCGCCGCCCGCCACCGCTGTCCCCGGCACACTCGGCACCGTCGAGGCGGCGCGGATGGTGGCGCGGTTGCCGTACGGGCTGTGCGCGCTGGATCTGTACGGGCGCGTCAGCTATGCCAACCCGGCGACGGCCGAGATGCTCGGCATGCCGGTCAGCGCGCTGCTGGGCACCCAGCTGTGGGCGTCGGTGCCCTGGCTCAACGATCCGGTGTACGAGGACCGTTACCGCGCCGCGCTGATCAGCCAGCACGTGACGTCGTTCGTCGCGCTGCGGCCGCCCGGTGAATGGCTGTCGTTCCGGTTCTATCCCAGTACGACCGGGCTGAGCGTGCGCATCTCCCGGGCCAGGGCCGTCGCGCGGATGAACCGCTCCGGGCCGCAGCGCGAGGACGCCCCGCGCCTGGTGACCATCTCCCATGTGCTCAGCCTCGCCGGCGCGCTCACCCAGGCGGCGGGTGTGCAGGACGTGGTGCAGCTGGTCGCGGACGAGATCGCGCCCGCCGTCGGCAGCAGGGCCCTGGTCCTTCTCGGCTCGCGGGCGGGCCGGCTGCACCTGCTCGGCCACCGCGGGTACCCGGACACGCACGCGGCGGAACACCTGGACGGGCTGCCGCTGAGCGCGCGGTCCCCCTGCACCCACGCCCTGAACAGCGGGGTGCCCGCCTTCTTCGACTCACGCGCGCAGCTGGAGCGCCTGTACCCGTCCGGGAACGCGACATCCGACGGCATGGCCGCATGGGCGTACCTGCCGCTGATCGCGTCCGGACGTCCGGTGGGCACCTGTGTCCTCGCCTACGCGGAACCGCACGCCTTCCCCACCGACGAGCGGGCCGTGCTGACGAGTCTGGGCGGGCTCGTCGCGCAGGCGCTGGAACGGGCGCTGCTCTACGACACCAAACTCCAGCTGGCACACGGTCTGCAGGCCGCGCTGCTGCCGCACACGCTGCCGTCGCTGCCCTTCGTCGAGGCGGCCGCACGTTATCTGCCGGCCACCCAGGGCATGGAGATCGGCGGTGACTTCTACGACCTGGTGCCCTCGCACGGTCTGGCCGCTGCGGTCATCGGTGACGTCCAGGGCCACAACGTGACCGCGGCGGCCCTGATGGGGCAGGTGCGGACCGCCGTCCGCGCGTACACGACCGTGGGCCAGCCGCCGGAGGAGGTGATGCGCAGCACCAACCGGCTGCTGATCGACCTGGGCGCCGACCTGTTCGCGAGCTGTCTCTATCTGCGCATGGACCCCGCGCGCGAGGTCGCGGTCATGGCGCGGGCGGGTCATCCGCCCCCGCTGCTGCGGCGGCCGGACGGACGGGTGCGGGTGCTCGACCTGGCCGGCGGCCCGCTGCTCGGGATCGACGCGGACGCCACGTACCAGACGACCGAGGTCCCGCTGCTGCCCGGTTCGCTGCTCGTCCTCTACACCGACGGGCTGATCGAGTCCCCCGGTGTGGACATCGAGGACGCCCTGGCCGGCCTCGGGCGGCGCCTCGGCGAGGCTCCCGAGCAGCCGCTCGACGACCTGGCCGACAGCCTGGTGCGGCAGAGCGGGGCGCTGACCCAGGAGCGGCTCGACGACGTGGCGCTCCTTCTGCTGCGGACCCGTGCGCACGTGTGACGGCGTCGCCGGCCCGATGTGGCATGCGGCGCGCGGGCCTGACGGCACGACACGGCGTGGTGCACCCGGCCCACCCCGGTCCGGGTCCCGCACGGCGACCGGGCCGCCGGTCCCGGGACACCGTGAGGTCCGGCCCTCCCGCCGGAGGGCCGGGCCCCCCCCCCCCGGCCGGGGCGGGGGTGCGCGGCCGGGGGCGAGG
>NZ_JBHWEL010000032.1:14761-26268 GCF_042734135.1 Streptomyces sp. NPDC059668
CGCGACCCCCCCCCCCCGGGGGGGCCCCCCGCCCCCCCCCGCGGGGCGGCCCGCGCCCGGGCCGGGGGCCGGGGCCCCGGCCACCGGGTGGGGCCGGCCCCCCCGCGGGGGGGCCCCCACCTCCCACCTCCGGCCGGGACGACTGTCCGCGGCCGGGTCAGTGGCTCTGCGTCAGCGGTGTCACCCGTTCGAGCTCACCATTCCGGAACCGTCGTCCGCGCCGGTGCCGGACTGGTCACCCGCGGCGCCCGACTGGTCGCCGGTCCCGGACTGGTCACCGGCCGCCGGGTCGCTCGCCGGCGGGGCGCCGGCCGCGGGATCGCTCGCCGCCGGGTCGCTGGGCTCGGCACCGGCCGTGGCGCTCGCGTCACCCGCGCCGCCGGCTCCCGCACCCGCACCCGCACCCGCACCCGCACCCGCACCCGCACCGAGCGTCGCGCCGGTCGCCGTGAGCGCGGTCGTCACCGGCTGGAAGAAGGTCTCCCCGCCGACGGTGCAGTCGCCGCTGCCGCCCGAGGTCAGGCCTATCGCGCTGCCGTCCTGGGTGAAGAGCGAACCGCCGCTGTCGCCGGGCTCGGCGCACACGTCGGTCTGGATGAGTCCGGTGACCGTGCCCTCGGGATAGTTCACGGTGGCGTCGAGTCCGGTGACGTTGCCGTCGTTGAGCCCGGTCGTGCTGCCCATCCGGAAGACCTGCTGGCCCACGGCGGCGTCGGCGGCCTGGTTGATGGCGACGGTCTGGCCGTTGCCGACGTTGACCACACTGTTGGTCTGCGTGTTCGGGTCGTCGTACTTGACGAGCGAGAAGTCGCCGTCACCGGGGAAGGTGGCCTGGTCGACCGTGGCGATGGGCGCGCCGTCCTGCGCGTCCGACCACTGCTTGGCCGCGACCCCGCAGTGTCCGGCGGTCAGGAAGGCGGGACTGCCGTCGCTCGCGGTGACGTTGAACCCCAGCGAACAGCGGGCTCCGCCGCCGAAGATGGCGTCGCCACCGTCCACGAAGGTCTTGAAGGTGCCGGCGGACTTCTTCACGGTGGCCATGCCGGAACCCAGCGAGTCGACGGTCGACGTCAGCTTGTTCCAGTTCGCACCTGTGACCGTGCTGTCGGCGGTGACCCGGAGTTGGTTGGTCTTGGGGTCGACGGACCAGGCGGTGCCGGGGATGGTCGCGTCCGTCTTCAGCGTCCGGGCGGCGGACTTGAGGGCGGCGAGGCTGTTGTCGACGCTGCGGGGAACGGCGCCGGCCTTCTTGACCGCGTTGACGACATTGCTGTTGTCGCCGACGACGTTGATGACGACCTGTTGCTTGGCGGCGTCGTAGTACGCGCCTCCGTAGGCCTCACCGAGCTGGGTGGCGAGGAGCGAGGCGAGATCCGAGGCGTCCGCGGCCTTCAGCGTCTTGGGAGCGGCGTCCTTGGCGTCGGTCTGCGAGGCGTTGGCGTTGGGCAGCAGCAGTGCCGCGGCTCCGAGCGCCGCGACGCTTCCCGCGGCGATGGCGGCCTTGCGCTTGGGAATCCTTTTGTGACTCAACTCTTGACCTCCTGGGGACGGGGTCGATGCCACCGTCCGGCGGCTGACTGGGGGGCGCCTGGATGCCTGTTGATACGTGTGAGTCGCGGGGGTTGTTCAACTCCGCTTGAGAAAGGCAGGAGTCGGCCCGGCGCGCGGCATGGATTACGAGGTGATCGCGTCTTTCCTCCGGTCGACCGGGGAACGATGCCCCACATGACACTGAACCTTGCCGAAGCCGACACGATCCTCTCCACCCACTTCGCCCCCTGGGTGCTGGACCTGGGCCTGTCGGTGGCGGAGTTGGGTGAGGGCCGGGCGGTGCTGCGGCTGCCGTGGTCCGCCCGGCTCGCCCGCGCGGGCGGCTCGATGTCGGGGCAGGCCCTGATGGCCGCCGCCGACACGGCGACCGTGATCGCGGTGTCGGCGGCGCGCGGCGCCTTCGTCCCGATGACGACGGTCCAGCAGTCCACCAGTTTCCAGCGCGCGGTCACGGACGCGGACGTGCTGGTCGAGGCGGTCCTGACCAAGCTCGGCCGCCGTATGGCCTTCGCCGACATCACGATGACCGCGGGCGAATCCCGGGACGTCGCGGCGCGCGCGAGCACGGTGTACGCCCTGCTGGGCTGAGGGCCACCGTCCGCGAACGGGCGGTGACACTCCGTCCGCGAACCGGACCGGAATCCTTGCTTCAGCGAATCTGCACATCGAATGCGCAGGCGCGTCACGGCGACCGACGGATCTGCACAGTCGCACGCCCCTCACGCACCATTGGGACGGGAGTGTCCCCTTGGGTCGCGGACCGGCAAGGGTGGCACCGAAACAATGCCGTGCAGCATGTGAAGAAGTGGCCGCAAAGACGTGCGCACACCTGCACGGTTGGGCCGAAGTCGCGCTCAAGTGCCCAGGTGGGAGCCCTGGTTGATTGGATACCGGCCTCGCGACCGTGCTTTGATCCGTGCACCGCGGAGGTCGCGGCAGGCTTCCGGAGACGGGAGCCGCACGACTCCCGGAAACGGGGTCCGCACCCCCGCGGTGGCGGCCGTCATCTGTCCCCAGAGGGGGCCGCTCCCCCCTTATGAATATCCATACGAAGGGAAGTTCCCCCATGAACTCCACCCCCCAGGTTGCCACCGCCGAGATCTCGGACGCGGACCTCGACAACGTCTCCGGCGGCCTGTCGCTGAACGCCGTCGGCACGGTCACCGGCCTGGTCGACAGCGTCGCCCCGGTCTCGGGCATCGTGGGCACGGCCGTCGGCACCGTCGAGGGTGTGACCGGCCTGAACACCGCCCCGGTCACCGGCCTGGTCGCCGGTCTCTGATCGCGCCTCATCCCGCTGAGTCCCGGAACCACTCCCCGGTTCCGGGGCTCTCGGATGCCGTAGATCTCTCCGACAGGTGAGGGAAGTACTGTGCAGTTCCGCCAACAGGCCCTCGCCAAGCTGCAGTCAGCCGAAGAACTCGACCTGCCCGTGCGCTTCGCCCGCCCCCAGGGCTGGCTCGTCCTGTCCGTGACCGTGGTCGTCATGGCGGCCGCGTCGGTCTGGGCCGTGACGGGCACCGTGGCCTCGACGGTCGGCGCCCCCGCCGTCCTCACGCACGCGCAGGGCAGTTACGTCCTGCAGAGTCCCGTCGCCGGCCAGGTCACCGCGGTCCTCGCCAAGGAGGGCGAACGGATCGCCGCCGACGCCCCGGTGCTGAAGGTCCGTACCGCGCGGGGCGAGACCTCAGTCGTCCGTGCCGTCGCCGCGGGCCGGGTCACGGCCCTCGCCGCCACCATCGGCGCCATCATCTCCACCGGTGCGGACGTCGCCGCGGTGGAGAAGGTCGCGCACGCCGGCGATCCGCTCTACGCGACGGTGTACGTGCCCGCCGAGAGCGCCTCCGCCCTCCCCGCGGGCGCGGCCGTCGACCTCACCGTCCAGTCGGTGCCGACCCAGCGGTACGGGGTGCTGCGCGGCCGGGTGAAAGCGGTCGGCCGGAGTGTGCAGACGCAGCAGCAGATCACTTCCTCCCTCGGCGACAGTCAGCTCGGCGAGCAGTTCACCAAGAAGGGCAGGCCGGTGGCCGTCCTGGTCTCCCTCGACCGTTCGTCCCGTACCGAGAGCGGCCTCAAGTGGTCCTCGGCGGACGGGCCCCCGTACCCGCTGACCTCCATGACCCTGGCCACGGGTTCGATCCGGCTGGCCGATCAGCGTCCCGTCGATTGGCTGCTGCCGTGACCACCGCGCAGGACACCCGGGGCAGACGTCGCGCCGCACCGCCGAAGCGCACGGTCCCCAAGAGCACCCGCAGGACCGTCCGTACGCCGACGGTCCTCCAGATGGAGGCCGTGGAGTGCGGCGCGGCCTCCCTCGCCATGGTCCTCGGCCACCACGGCCGGTACATCCCCCTCGAAGAGCTGCGCATCGCCTGCGGCGTCTCCCGGGACGGCTCGCGCGCCAGCAACCTCCTCAAGGCGGCCCGCGGTTACGGCCTCACGGCCAAGGGCATGCAGATGGACACGGCCGCGCTCGCCGAGGTGCAGGCGCCCGCGATCCTGTTCTGGGAGTTCAACCACTACGTCGTCTACGACGGAATGGGCCGCCGGTTCGGACGGCGCGGAGTGCACATCAACGACCCCGGCAAGGGCCGCCGTTTCGTACCGATGGAGGACTTCGACACCAGCTTCACCGGCGTGGTGCTGGTCATGGAGCCGGGCCCCGACTTCCGCGCGGGCGGCCGCAGGCCCGGGGTCCTCGGAGCCATGCCGGCCCGGCTGCGCGGGACGTCGGGCACGATGCCCGCCGCCGTGCTGGCCAGCCTGCTGCTGGTCGCGGTCGGCGCGGCGGTGCCCGCGCTCAGCCGGACGTACATCGACACCTATCTGATCGGTGGTCAGACCTCGCTGCTCGGCGTGCTCTTCGCGTCGATGGGTGCCTGCGTCGTACTGACCGTACTGCTGACCTGGCTCCAGCAGGCGAACCTGCTCCACGGCCGGATCGTCTCCTCGACGCTCAGCAGCGCACGCTTCCTGCGCCATCTGCTGCGGCTGCCGGTCACCTTCTTCTCCCAGCGCAGCCCGGCCGACCTGGTGCAGCGGCTCCAGTCGAACGACGCGGTGGCCGAGACGCTGGCCCGCGACCTCGCGGCGGCGGGCGTGGACGCGGTCGTCGTGGTGCTCTACGCCGTTCTCCTCTACACCTACGATCCGCAGCTCACGGCGGTCGGTATCGGTGTCGCGCTGCTCAACGTGGTCGCGATGCGGGTGGTGATCCGGCTGCGCGCGACCCGTACCGCGAAACTGCGCGCGGACAGCGCCCGGCTCACCAACACGGCATACACCGGGCTTCAGTTGATCGAGACCATGAAGGCGACCGGCGGCGAGGACGGCTACTTCCGCAAGTGGGCCGGGCAGCACGCCACCACGCTGGAGGAGCAGCAGCGCCTCGGGGTGCCGAGTGCCTGGCTGGGGGTGGTCGCGCCGACGCTCGCCACCCTCAACAGCGCGCTGATCCTCTGGATCGGCGGCCTGCGGGCGATGGAGGGGCACATCTCGATCGGTCTGCTCGTGGCCTTCCAGGCACTCGTCACCCGCTTCACCGCGCCGCTCACCCGGCTCAACGGCGTGGCGGGCCGCATCCAGGACTTCGCCGCCGACGTGGCACGTCTCAAGGACGTCGAGAACTTCCAGGCCGACCCGCTGTACGCCCGCTCCGGCACCGGCGACTCCACCCGCAGGCTGCACGGTCATGTCGAGCTGGAGAACATCACGTTCGGCTACAGCCCGCTCGACAAACCCCTGCTCACCGGCTTCTCACTGACGGTGGGCCCGGGGCGGCAGGTGGCGCTGGTGGGCGGCTCGGGGAGCGGCAAGTCCACGGTCTCCCGGCTGATCTCGGGTCTGTACAACCCTTGGGAGGGCACGATCCGCATCGACGGGCAGCGTCTCGACGACATCCCGCGCGGCGCGCTCGCGGCCTCCGTCTCCTTCGTCGACCAGGACGTCTTCCTCTTCGAGGGGACGGTCCGCGACAACGTGGCGCTGTGGGACCCCTCGATCCCGGACGACGCCGTCGTGACGGCGCTCCAGGACGCGGCCCTGTACGACGTCGTGGTGCGGCGGCCCGGTGGCATCCACAGCCGGGTCGAGCAGGACGGCCGCAACTTCTCCGGAGGTCAGCGCCAACGCCTGGAGATCGCGCGGGCGTTGGTGCGCAGGCCGAGCATCCTGGTCCTCGACGAGGTGACCAGCGCGCTGGACGCGGAGACCGAGCAGACCGTCATCGACAACCTGCGCAGGCGCGGCTGCGCCTGTGTGGTGATCGCGCACCGGCTCAGCACGGTGCGTGACAGCGACGAGATCGTGGTGCTCCAGCACGGCACGATCGTGGAACGCGGGCGGCACGACGCCCTGGTGGCGGCCGGCGGTCCGTACGCCGAGCTGGTCAGGGAGCGATGAGATGACGACGGTTCACGAGGGCGACGTCGTCCTCGGCGCGCTCGGCACGATGGGTACGCCGGTCGACTGCGCCGGGCTCAACCGCCTCGACCTGGAAGGGCCGCAGGTGCTGTGGCTGGTGGCCGCGGGCGCCCTGGACCTGTTCGCGGTGGACGCCGCGCAGCAGGGCCACTGGCACCATCTGGGCCGCCTCGAAGCGGGCTCGCTGCTGCTCGGTCCCGTCGCCGGCCCCCAGCACACCCTGGTGGGGCGCCCGTTGCGGGACTGCTCGGTGCGCCGGATCGTGCTGCGCGAGCTGTACCAGCCGGTGCCCACCGAGACCTGGTCCTACAACGAGTACGGCAACCCCCAGTACGTGCCGCCGACGTCGAGCCCACTGGAGTACGCCCTCGCCCTCGGCGTCGGCCGCAGCCTCTCCATCCTCTTCCAGGCTCCCACGGCCACGGAGAACGCGGCCGCGCTCACGGACGACGACGTCTTCTGGATGCAGGTGCCGCCGGGGAGTGTGCAGTACGGCTCGCTGTACGGGGCGGAGGCCGCGGCGGACCTGCTGATGGACTCGGGTGTCTGGCAGGGCATGGTCGACCAGCAGTACCGGCTGCTGGCCACGCTGGACCGCTGGATCGAGCAGCTGGAGGCCCGGCACGAGGACCGGACGGCGGCGGGGATCAAGGCCGGCGAGGCCGTCCGCGCCCAGGCCGACCGGACCCTGCTGGCCTCCATCGGCAAATCGTCCAAGCGCCCTACTGCGGCCGACACGGACGCCACGTACGCGGCCTGCGCGCTGGTCGCCCGCGCGTCCGGGATCGCGCTCGCCGAGCCGGCGCAGAGCGGCACGGAGAGCGACCGGCTCGACCCGGTCGAGCGGATCGCGCTCGCCTCGCGCGTCCGCAGTCGCGCGGTGCGCCTGGACGGGCACTGGTGGCGGGACGACATCGGTCCACTGGTGGGCCGGCGCGCGGTGTCGGGCAGTCCGGTCGCACTGCTGTGGCGGCGCGGCGGCTATGTGGCCGTGCAGCCGTCGTCCGGGCGGGAGACGCCGGTCGAGAAGGCCAACGCGGCCGAGTTCGAGCCGCGGGCCGTGATGTTCTACCGCCCGCTGCCCGAGCGCCGGCTGAGCCCGTTGCGGCTGGCGCGGTTCTGCCTCCAGGGCACCGGCGGCGATCTGCGCAACCTCGCGGTCAGCGGTCTCGTCACCGTGGCGATCGGCGCCCTGGTGCCGATCGCGACCGGCAAGGTGCTCGGCGAGTACGTGCCGAAGGCCCAGCACGGACTCATCGTGCAGGTCTGCCTGGCGATCATGATCACCAGCGTGGTGTCGGCGGCGTTCATGCTGTTGCAGAACCTCACGCTGCTGCGGATGGAGGGGCGGATCGAGGCGACGCTGCAACCGGCCGTGTGGGACCGGCTGCTGCGGCTGCCGACGAAGTTCTTCACCTCCCGCTCGACCGGTGAACTGGCCAGCGCCGCCATGGGGATCAGCGCGATCCGCCGCCTCCTCGCGGGCGTCGGCCCCACGCTCGCGCAGGCCGGCACGGTCGGCATGATGAACCTGGGGCTGCTGCTCTGGTACAGCGTGCCCATGGCGCTGGCCGCGGTCGCCATGCTCGTCGTCATCGCGGCCGTCTTCCTCGGGCTCGGCCTGTGGCAGGTGCGGTGGCAGCGGCGGCTCGTCGTGCTCGGCAACAAGCTGAACAACCAGGCGTTCCAGACCCTGCGCGGACTGCCCAAGCTGCGGGTCGCGGCGGCGGAGAACTACGCGTACGCCGCCTGGGCGGGTGAGTTCGCGCGCAGCCGTGAACTCCAGCGGAAGGTCGGCCGCATCAAGAACCTCACCACGGTGCTGGGTGCGGTCTATCTGCCGCTCTGCTCCCTGCTGATGTTCATGCTGCTCGCCGGTCCGGCGAGCGGCTCGCTGTCGGCGGCGGACTTCCTCACCTTCAACACCTCGGTGACGATGCTGCTGACCTCGGTCACCCAGCTCACCGGCGCCTTCGTCTCGGCGGCGGCCGCGCTGCCGATGTTCGAGGAGATCAGGCCGGTGCTCGACGCCACCCCGGAGGTCCGGGTGGCGAGCACCCGCCCCGGCGTGCTGTCCGGGGCCGTCGAGGCCCGCAGGCTCTCCTTCCGGTACGCCGACGACGGGCCGCTCGTCCTCGACGACGTGTCGTTCGACATCCGGGCGGGCGAGTTCGTGGCGATCGTGGGCCCCAGCGGCTGCGGCAAGTCCACCCTGCTGAGACTGCTCATCGGCTTCGACAAACCGGTCTCGGGCAGTGTGCTGTACGACGGTCAGGACCTGGCGGCCCTCGACCAGTCCGCCGTACGCCGTCAGTGCGGTGTCGTGCTCCAGCACGCGCAGCCGTTCACCGGCTCCGTCCTCGACTGCATCTGCGGCACCGAGCCGTACACGCCCGAGGAGGCGATGGCCGCGGCCGAGATGGCGGGCCTCGCCGAGGACATCAGGCGGATGCCGATGGGGCTGCACACGATCGTCTCCGGCAGCGGCGCGGTCTCGGGCGGCCAGCGCCAGCGTCTGATGATCGCGCAGGCGCTGATCCGCCGGCCGCGCATCCTCTTCTTCGACGAGGCCACCAGCGCCCTGGACAACGAGACCCAGCGCACGGTCATCGAGAGCACCAAGGCGCTCAACGCCACCCGGATCGTGATCGCGCACCGGCTGTCCACGGTCTTGGACGCGGACCGCGTGATCGTGATGGAGGAGGGCCGGGTCGCCCAGCAGGGGCCTCCCGCGCGGCTGCTCGCGGACACGAGTGGGCGGCTGCACGAGCTGGTGCGGCGGCAGCTGGCGTGAGGGGTCAGTCCTGCCCCGGTACCCGGGCCCCCGAGGGGACACCGGCGGCGAGGTAGGCGCGGTAGATCTCCGGCCAGGGCGTGCCGGCCCCGGCGTGCGGGCCCGGGGAGTGGCGGCCGAGGGCCTTGGTGTCGAGGGCGGCGAGGCACACCTCCCACCCGGCGCCGTTGCGGGCGGCGGTGTCCTCGGCCGCGAGCACGTCGGTGAGCGTGAAACGCGTGCGCTTCTCGTCGAGGGCCTCGAGGTCGAAGTGCAGCTCGTCGCCGCCCCAGGCGAAGGAGAGGTGCCGGGGCGGGTCGACGGCGATGACACGGCCCGTGGAGTCGGGCATGTTCGGGTCGCCGCTGAACCTGATGGTGCCGCCGGGGCGCAGTTCGATCTCCGCGCGGGACGGGAACCAGCCGGCCAGTTCCTCCGGGTCGGTCACGAACTGCCAGACGCGGGCGACGGGGTGGTCGTAGGTGCGGCTGAAGCGGACGGCGGGCCGGCCGTCGTCAAGGGTGAGGTAGGTACCGGTGAGTGCGGTGCGTTCGGCCGACATGGTGACTCAGTCCTTCACGGAGGGGGCTTCGGGATCGTCCGACGGCTCCCCCGCCGCCCTGTCCAGACGGCGTCCGAGAGTGTCGAGGCTGTCGTTCCACAGCGTGCGGTACGGGGCGAGCCAGGCGTCGAGTGCGGCGATCGGGGCCGGGTCCAGCGCGTAGACGCGGCGCTGCGCGTCCTGGCTGACCCGGACCAGGCCCGCGTCCCGCAGCACGCGCAGGTGCTTCGAGGTGCTCGGCTGGCTCAGTCCGCATGCCGCCACGATCTCTCCGACGGGGCGCGGGCGCTCCCGCAGCAGCGCGACGATCGCGCGGCGGTGCGGGTCGGCCAGGGCGGTCCAGGGAGTGACGTCGGGCATGGCTCCAATATGCCGCGTTGGTTATATGCCGGTCAAGGCATACACGAACCTGTGGACTCGCGATGTGACGGTCACCTCATCCGGCACCCCTAGCGAAACGTTGCAGTTTCGCAGAGCGGTGCCCTACTCTCGATGTGTACGAAACAGTTTCGTTTACGTCTCCGTCACCCTGAGCGACTTCCCTGGAGTGGTTCTCCCATGCCCCAGACCCTGACCGAAGGTGCCCGCAAGGGCTCCGTGGACTCCTCGTCCGCGCCGTCGCCGAGGCGGTGGTGGATCCTCGCGATCATCGGCATCGCGCAGCTGATGGTGGTCCTCGACGCCACCATCGTGAACATCGCCCTGCCGTCCGCCCAGGCCGACCTCGGCTTCTCCGACGGCAACCGGCAGTGGATCGTCACGGCGTACTCGCTGGCCTTCGCCTCCCTGCTGCTGCTCGGCGGACGCATCGCCGACCTGTTCGGGCGCAAGCCCGCCTTCCTCATCGGCGTCGCCGGATTCGCCGGCGCCTCGGTACTCGGCGGCGCCTCCACCAGCTTCGGCATGCTGGTCACCGCGCGGGCCCTCCAGGGCGTCTTCGGCGCGCTGCTCGCCCCCGCCGCGCTCTCGCTGCTGAACACGACGTTCACCGACGCCAAGGAACGCGCCAAGGCGTTCAGTGTCTACGGCGCGATCGCCGGTGCCGGCGGCGCGGTGGGTCTGCTGCTCGGCGGTGTGCTGACCGACGCGCTCGACTGGCGCTGGACGCTGTTCGTCAACCTCGTCTTCGCGGTCGTCGCCTTCGCCGGCGGCTGGGTCCTGCTGAGCAGCCACCGGGACGCCGCGAACTCCCGGCTCGACCTGCCGGGCACCCTGCTCGTCTCCTCCGGCCTCTTCGCCCTGGTCTACGGCTTCTCCAACGCCGAGACGCACGACTGGAGTTCACCGCTGACCTGGGGCTTCCTGGCCGCCGGCGGCATCCTGCTCAGCGCCTTCGCCCGGTGGCAGACCCGCGCCGAGCACCCGCTGCTGCCGATGCGCGTCCTGCTCGACCGCGACCGCGCCGCCTCCTTCGTCACCGTGCTGATCACCGGTGCGGGCATGTTCGGTGTCTTCCTCTTCCTCACCTACTACCTGCAACTGAACCTGGGCTTCAGCCCGACGAAGACCGGTGTCGCCTTCCTGCCGATGATGGCGACCCTGATGATCATGGCTCAGGTGTCCACGACCGTCCTGGTGCCGCGCATCGGACCGAAGATCGTCATCCCGGCGGGCTTCGCGATCGCCGTCGGCGGCATGGCCTGGCTGACCGGTATCGGGGTCGCCTCGGACTTCTCCACCGCCGTGCTGCCGCAGCTGCTCCTGATCGGCGCGGGCCTCGGCATCGTGATGCCGCCCGCCATGTCGCTGGCCACCAGCGGGATCGCCGCCGAGGACGCGGGCGTCGCCTCCGCCACGGTCAACACCATGCAGCAGGTGGGCGGTTCGATCGGCACCGCGCTGCTGAACACGCTCGCCGCGAGCGCCGCCACCAGCTACCTGGCCGGCAAGGACGCCACGAACAAGCTGGTCCGGGCGCAGTCGACGATCGAGAGCTACACCACCGCCTTCTGGTGGTCGGCCGGCTTCTTCGCCGCGGGCGCGGTCATCGCCTTCCTGCTCTACCGCCGTGGCGCCCAGGAGCAGGACCCGGACGCCGTGCGCGCCGTCCACATGTAGAACCCGTGTGATCACCCCGGAACCGGGGGGGGGGGGGGGGGGGGGCCCCCGGGCCCCCCCCCCCCCCGGCGGGGGGGGGCCGCCCCCGCGGGCGCCCCCCCGCGCGGCTTAAAAAAAAAAGAACCCCCCCCACCCCCCGGA
>NZ_JBHWEL010000032.1:26278-88515 GCF_042734135.1 Streptomyces sp. NPDC059668
AATTTCTTTTTTGTGCGCCAGTTTTTTTTTTTTTAACCCTAACCAATTTTTTAACCGGGTTTTACCCCCCCTAACCGGGGGGGCGGCTGTGGCGGGGGCGCGGGCCGCCCCTCCTCCCGTCGCGGCGGCCGCCGGCCGCGGCGGCCCGCCCGCCCGGCCCGCCGTTCGCGCTCCGCTCCGCGGCCGGCCGGTACACGACGAGTGCGCGCCGCTCCTTCTCCAGCCTCAACCCCTCGGGCGCGGGCGCGACTTCACCGTCGTACGCGAGCGTCCGCGTGCCGCCCAGCTCCGCCAGCTCGACCCAGGGCACCGCCTCGGCGCGGTACACCCGGGAGCGGCCGAGCGCACCGACGAGGGCGGAGACCACCACCCGGGTGCGGGCGAGGCGGTGAGCGCCGTCGATGAGCCGCAGATCGAGGAGTCCGTCGTCCAAGCGGGGCCGGAAGGCAGGAGCGAAACCCTCAGGTTCGTAGCGCCCGTTGCCCGCGAAGAGCAGCCACAGACGTCGGTCACGGCCGTTGAGGCGCAGTTCGACCGGGGTCGCGGTACGCAGGACCCGCACCAGGGCGACCGCCGCGGCGGGCCCCTTGCCCCAGCGGTCCTCCAGGCGCTCGCGGATCCGGACGAGTTCGGGATACAGGCCGATGCTGAAGGTGTTGAGGAACCGCACCTCGCAACCGGTCCCCGGCCTCGCCACGCCCAGATCCACCCGCACCGCCTCACCACGGCCGACCGCGGCGGCGGTGTCCTCGAAGCCCGGGACGCCCACGTCCTGGGCGAAGTGATTGAACGTGCCGCCGGGGAACACCGCCAGCGCGAGCCCGCGTTCGGCCGCCGCCCGCGCGGCGGCGTTGACGCTGCCGTCTCCCCCGCACACCCCGAGCGCACCGCCCGCCGCCACGGCCCGCGCGACCGCCCGGTCGAGCAGCGCGGCGAAGTCGTCCCCCGGGCCGTGTTCGACCAGTTCGGCCCCGGGCAGCAGCGCGCCCAGCCGTTCGAGGGGCGACGGCGCCCCGGCCTCCTCGGTGCCCGCCCCGGCGTTCACGAGGACGACGAGACCCGCGCCGCCGGGCAGGACCGGGGCGGAGACCGAGGGCCGTTCCCGCCCCGGGAGCGCCGGGCGCGGCGGCCACCAGCGCGCGGTGAGAACGGCCGCCCCGACTCCGATCGCCACTCCGGCCAGCACGTCACCGGGGTAGTGCACGCCCACGTACACCCGTGAGAAGGCGACCGCCGCCGCGAAGGGCGCGACCAGGGCGCCGTGTCCGGCCGACTCCAGGGCGACTCCGGTGGCGAAGGCCGCGGCCGACGCGGAGTGCCCGGAGGGGAAGGAGGTGGTGTGCGGCTGCTGGGCGAGGCGGCGGATCGGCGGTACGAGGTCCAGCAGCGGGCGGGGGCGCCGGGTGCTCCACTTGGCCACGGTGTTGACGGTCAGCGAGGCCAGCGCGAGCGCGCCCAGTCCCCGCAGCGCCGCCCGTCGGCCGGTGCCGTCTCCGACGAGCGCGAGGCCGGCCGCCGCGCCGAGCCACAGCCGGCCGTGATCGGCGGCGTGGCTCAGCCTCCGCAGCGCCGGATCCGCACCCGGCAGCCGCGCCGCCGCCACATGCCGGAACACCCGTCGGTCCACGTCACCCAGAACACTCATGATCCAGGGCTACGGCACCGGGCCGGTCCGCGCATTCCCGCAGACTCGGAACGGTGACCCGACTGCTCCGCGCGGAGCCCGCGGTGGGGGCCGCCGCGGCCCCGGCCGGGCCCGGCGTGGCGGCCGACGGGCCCGGTGGGTGCCGTCCCCGGGGCGGCGCTCCAAGAACTTCCCAGTGGGCCAAACCGCGTGAGGCCCGGGCGGCTTGAGCCACCCGGGCGGGCCCGGAACATGCCGAGGGCCGGCCGGAGGCCCCACTCCGCCCGGCCGACCCTCGGTGCGAGATCACGCTGCGCTCCGCGACGGGGCTCGCACTCCCCAGCTACGCGCCCCGATCGATGCTCACGAAAAGCGCGCGATCCCGGTCTCTCAGAACGTGAAGACGGTCGTCCCGTAGGAGTTCTTCACGCACTCGTTGGCGAAGGTCCGTTCGTACGTGACCCGCTTGCCCTGCCAGACGCCGGCCACCGTGACGACCACGGGATCGAACTGCTTCGTACACAAGGCGCCGTCTCTGACCGACAGGGAGTCGAAGTCGCCGCCGGCACCGCGGAGTTCGGCGCAGGCCTGGACGGCGGCGGGGTGGGTGCCGGAGGCGGTCGGCGCGCAGTTCAGCGTGACCGCGCGTTCCGGAGTGGCGGTGTCGGCGCTCTGTCCGTGCCCCGTGGTGAGCACCAAGGCCGAGGGGGCGTACAGCCCGGAGGGGGCGAGGGCGGGGGCGGCGGGGGTGGCGAGGGCGGACCCTCCGAGGGGCCCGCAGACGGCGGTGGCCGCGAGGGTGAGAGTCGCTGCCCAGCGCGCGGTGTTCGGCATTGTGTGCATCCTTCCGCTCGGTTGAATGCGGCACCGGCTCGGTGTGTGTCGGTGCGGCGAGCGCGAGTCTGCCGAGTCCACACGGGAAACACACATCGACCCCACGCGTTTCGGTAACTTTGAGTATTGAATCACTGGCGCGAAGTAACGAAACTCGAACGTTCGACCCCCACAACGGCGCGGCCGATGATCGCCCGGGGCACCTTCCTGGCCGGATTTCCCCGGCTTCGCAATAGGCCTGAAACATTCCGCTCGGCGCGCCTCCTGGCCCCGCGCCGCCCCCTTCAGCCCACGGCGGACAGCGCCCCGCGCCCCTTGCGCATCCAGCGCGGTCGAGTAATCGTCATTACATGATTACAGCAGAGCACCGAGAGCAGGTGCGCGGCTGGTTCGCCGGCCGCCTTCCCGACGATCTCTTCGAGAGCCTGGCGGAGGTGACCGTCGACCGCGAGGAGATCACCGTCGTCGGCCGCGTCCCGGAGCCCAGGCTCGCCGAGGGCGCCTCGGACGCCGAGCGGGCGGCCGCCGTCCAGGCACGCGTCCAGGAGTTCCGTGAGCGCACCCGCGAGGACCGGGTCGCGGTCGCGCGCGAGGCGGAGCACCGCTTCCGCAGGAAGGTGTCCTGGGGGGTCGAGTGCGGCGGCGAACGCGCGCTGTTCACCCACGTCGCCGCGCCCGTCATGACCCGGCTGCGCCAGCCCGAGCGCCAGGTCCTCGACACCCTCATCGCCGCCGGCGTGGCCCGCAGCCGCAGCGACGCGCTCGCCTGGTGCGTCCGCCTCGTACAGCGCCACACCGACGACTGGCTGACGGAGCTGCGCGACTCGCTCGAACACGTGGAGCGGGTCCGGGCCCAGGGGCCGGACGCCGGGCCGCGTGACACTCCCGCCGCCGAGACCGACGAGGAGGAGTAGCCGGGAGACGACGGACCGGCGGAGTGAACGAGTGGTGAAGTGGCGATGACGGACCGGCCGCCATGGTGGAGGAAACATCCCACGGCGGCCGTGAGGGTGGATGATCCGTCCTCTGGTGCCGCTGATCGGTGCCGCCTTATCGTCGGCGGACCCCACGAGGACGGCCCCCGCTCACTCCGCACACCCCAGCGGCGACAACCGGCCATCCTTCTCCCGGCGCCACAACGCGCTCCACCGCCCGTCCGGGTACAGGCACTTCGCTGGAGCACTCTTGTCCGACAACTCCCCGACCCCCTCTCCGTCCCTCACCGAGGTCGAGACCCACGGCGTCGAGCGGATCCCCGACGCGGACCGCAGCGCGTCCCCGCTCGACCTGTTCCGGGTCGCCTTCGGCGGCGCGAACACCTTCTCCACCTGTGTTCTCGGGGCCTTCCCCATCCTCTTCGGCCTCTCCTTCTGGCAGGGACTCGCGGCCACGCTCCTCGGTGTGGTGGCGGGCGCGCTGATCCTCTGTCCGATGGCGGTGTTCGGCCCGGTCAACGGCACGAACAACGCCGTGTCCTCGTCCGCGCACCTCGGCGTGCACGGGCGGGTGGTCGGCTCCTTCCTCTCCCTGCTCACCGCCGTCGCCTTCTTCTCCATCTCGGTGTGGAGCTCCGGCGACGCCCTGGTCGGCGGCGCCCACCGGCTCTTCGGCCTGGAGCGCGGCAATCTGTCGTACGTCGTCGCGTACGCGCTGTTCGCCGGTCTGGTGCTCGCCGTGTGCGTCTACGGCTTCCGGTTCATGCTCTTCGTCAACAAGATCGCGGTGGCCTCGGCGACCGTGCTCTTCCTGCTCGGCGCGTTCGCCTTCGCCGGTGACTTCGACCCCTCCTACGCGGGTGTCTTCACCGCCTCCGCGGACGCGGCCACCCGGTCGCTGTTCTGGCCGTCCTTCATCGGTTCGGCGCTGATCGTGCTCTCGAACCCGGTGTCCTTCGGCGCGTTCCTCGGCGACTGGTCGCGCTACATCCCGGCCGACGCGCCGCGCCGCAGGGTCGTCGGCGCCGCGTTCCTGTCGCAGATCGCGACCCTGCTGCCGTTCGTCTTCGGACTGGCCACCGCCAGCATCATCGCGACGAAGGCTCCGGAGTACGTCGATCCGGACGCCCCCGACTTCGTGGGCGGACTGCTGGCCGTCTCCCCGAGCTGGTTCTTCCTGCCGGTGTGTCTGCTCGCACTGATCGGCGGCATGTCGACGGGCACGACCTCGCTGTACGGGACCGGGCTCGACTTCTCGTCGGTGTTCCCGCGGCTGTCGCGGGTCCAGGCCACGCTGGTGGTGGGGGTCCTGTCGATCGCCTTCATCTTCGTCGGCCGCTTCGGTCTGAACCTCGTCCAGTCCATCTCCACGTTCGCCACGATGATCATCACCTGCACCACTCCGTGGATGGTCGTGATGATGCTGGGCTTCTACACCCGGCGCGGCTGGTACGACCCCGACGCGTTGCAGGTCTTCAACCGCCGCCGGCGTGGCGGCCGCTACTGGTTCTCGCACGGCTGGAACTGGCGGGGCATGACGGCCTGGTGGGTGGCCGCGGTGGTCGGTGTGCTGTTCACCGACATCCCCGGGCAGTTCGTCGGGCCGCTGGGCGATCTGGCGGGCGGCGTCGACATCAGTCTGCCGCTGTCGCTGGCCGTCGCCGCGGTGCTGTTCCTGACGCTGCTGCGGGTCTTCCCCGAGCCCCGCGCCGTGTACGGGCCGCAGGGCGCGCGGCTCGCCCGTACGGTCGACGTCCCCGTCCCGGCGATCACCGGGCCGGGCACCGATCCGGGCGGCTCCCACACGGACGGCTCGGCTCCGGTCCTCGCCGCCGAGGGCGACTGATGGGCTGGGTCGATCTGTCCGTCCCCGTGGTCACCGGGATGCCCGTCTATCCCGGTGACCCCCGGGTCGAGGTGACCAGGGCGCTGAACGTCGCCGAGCACGGCGTCAACGTCCTCGGGCTGCACATGGGTTCGCAGTCCGGCACGCATGTGGACGCGCCCTACCACGTGGACGAGTCATGGCCCACGCTGGACGATCTGCCGCTGGAACGGTTCGCGGGAGCGGCGGTGGTGGCCGACGTCCGGGGCCTGGCGGCGCGGGAACCGATCACCCCGGACCACCTCGCGCCGGCCCTCGGCCTCCTCGGCCCGCGACCGGACGGGATCCTCCTGCTCGCCACCGGGTGGTCGGCGCACTGGGGCACCGACCACTACGCGGCGCACCCGTGGCTCACCCCGGAGGCCGCCCGGGCTCTGGTCACCGCGGGCGTGCGCACCGTGGCCGTCGACGCGCTGAGCGTGGACCCCACGGGTGGGGCGCAGTTGCCCGCCCACCGGGTGCTCTGCGGCGCGGGAGGGGTCGTCGCCGAGAACCTGACCGGACTCGACCGCCTCGCCGAGGCCCAGGCGGCGGGCCGGTCCGTCGAGGTCTTCCTGTTCCCGCTGCGCCTGGCGGGAGCGGACGGCGCACCGGTCAGGGCCACGGCCCGTGTCGGTGACCCGGCACAGGAGACCCGGCCGCCGGTCGGTCCCTCTCCCGCGCCGGGCGGACGGGGCTGAGCGGACGGGGCTGAGCGGACGGGGCTGAGCGGACGGGCCGGCCGCTCAGGGCCTGATGGTGCGGGCTATGTCCAGGGTGAGCCGTTGCCACGCGTCTCGTGGGTCGCGGTCCGTCAGTTCACTGACGCGGCGCAGTCGGTAGCGCAGCGACTGGGCGTGGAGATGGAGTTCGCGTGCGGCGGCGTTCGCCGAACCCGTGTCGAGGTACGCGGTGAGCGCCGCCAGCAGGTGTCCCTGCCCCGGATCGGTGAGCGGCCCGAGCACCAGACGGGCGATGTGGTCCGGGGGCGCGGCCGGATGCCCGGCGAGCAGCGCGAGGACATGGGCGTCGGCGTCGGTGAGGAGCCGGCCTCCCCGGTAGGCGTGGGCGGGCGCGGTGTCGAGGGCGTCGGCGGCCAGCCGGTGGGCGAGGGCGATCCGGTCCAGGCTCTCCGTCGTGATCGCGCAGCCGCGCAGGTCCAGCGCGTGGAGCGCCGGTCCGGCCGCCGTGGCGGCAGCGGCGGGCAGCAGCAGGACGGCGCGGTGGCCCCGTACGGTCGTCGGGGACGTGACGCCGGGGGTGCCGACGGTGTCCAGCGCGTCCCGCAGGGCCGTCACCACGTCGTGCGTCGGTTCGGGGCGGTCCGGGCCGGCCGGCTCCGCCACCAGCAGGCAGGCGGGGTCGGGGAGTTGGACGCCCAGGCGGGCCGAGCGGTCGGTCAGCGCGCCCACCGAGGCGTGCCGCCCCGCGATCAGGTCGTCGAGGAGCAGCCGCAGCGCCCGGTCCCGGTCCGCCCCGAGGTCCTCGCTGGTGGCGGCGTACGCGGTGGCCATCTCCTCGGAGAGGGTGTCGAGGGCGGTCAGCAGCATCCTGGTGAGCGCCAGGGCGTCCTTCGCGCTCAGCCGTGGCGCGCGGGCGGCGATCTCGTCCGTGAGGACCGTCGCCGCGACCCGGTAGGCGCGCAGCACCGCCTGCACGGGGCGCCCGTCGGCCGCGCGGGCCGCCGCGATGCCCCGGAAGCGCCGCAGGTCCGACGCTCCCAGGCCGGTGTCGGTGGCCCACAGGTGGAGCAGACGCTCCAGGCCCCAGGCCGCGATGGCCCGTACCTCCGGCAGCCGGCTGTCGTCGAGCGCGGCGTAGGCCGGGACCCGTTCGTGCACGGCGGCGACGACCGCCTCCACGACACGCGGATCTGCGACCATCTCCTGCCGGACGCGTTCCCTGACGTCCACGGGCCTCTTTGTCACCAGGTGATGATCCCAGCCGCGCGATGTGCGCACCACGGTGGACGGACCTTGTCACACTCGCCAGGATCGACGGCGTACAGCGCGGTCTCAGGGACGAGAGGCGGGACGTACGGATGGCGAAGCACTGGGCCGACTTCCAGTACGAGATCTATCTGAACGGGATGACGGGAGCCGTACCGCGGCTGCCGACCGATCTGACACGGCTGGAGGAGCTCACCGAGCAACGGCTCGGACCGGGTCCGGTCGGCTATGTGGCGGGCAGCGCGGGCAACGGCAGTACGGCCAGGGCCAACCGGGAGGCGCTCGACCGGCGCCGGATCGTGCCGCGCATGCTGCGTGACGTCCACGAACGCGACCTGTCCGTGGAGGTGTTGGGGCGTGCGCTGCCCGCGCCGCTGGCGCTGGCGCCGGTGGGCGTCCTCTCGATCATGCATCCGGACGCGGAGTCCGCCGCCGCGCGGGCCGCCGCCGCGCAGGGTGTCCCGTACATCCTGTCCTCGGCTTCCAGTACGCCGATGGAGCAGGTCGCCGAGGCGATGGGCGACGCGGAGCGCTGGTTCCAGCTGTACTGGGCGAAGGACCGCGAGGTCACCCGGAGCTTCCTGACCCGGGCGAAGGCCGCTGGGTACACGGCCCTGTTCGTCACGCTGGACACTCCCCTGCTGGCCTGGCGTCCCCGTGACCTCGACCAGGCGTATCTGCCGTTCCTGCACGGCGTCGGCACCGCGAACCACTTCTCCGACCCGGCGTTCCAGGCGGGTCTGGCCAAGCCGGTGCACGAGGACCCGAACGCGGCCGTGATGCACTTCGTGGGGATGTTCGCCGACCCCGGGAAGACCTGGCCGGACCTGGCCTTCCTGCGGGAGAACTGGGACGGGCCGATCGTCCTCAAGGGCATCCTGCACCCGGACGACGCCCGGCGCGCGGCCGACGCGGGGATGGACGGTGTGGTGGTCTCGAACCACGGCGGGCGGCAGGTGGCGGGGTCGGTCGCGGCCGCCGACGCGCTGCCCCGGGTGGTCGAGGCGGCAGGCGACCGGCTGACCGTCCTGTTCGACAGCGGCGTCCGTACCGGCGACGACATCTTCAAGGCGCTCGCCCTCGGCGCACGGGCCGTGCTCGTCGGACGGCCGTACGCCTACGGGCTCGGCCTCGACGGACAGGCGGGCGTCGAACACGTGATCCGCTGTCTGCTCGCGGAGTTCGACCTCACCCTCGCCCTGTCCGGACACTCCCGCCCGACCGGCCTCGGCCCCGACGACCTGATCGAGGAAACACCGTGAAGAACGTACTCGCCGTGGTCTCGGCACACGTGGGCGGTCGCACCGCCGGAGCCGCGCTGGCCGGGGTCTTCCCCGGTGAGGTCCGCGTCACCGTCGTCGAGACGACCGACGAGGACCCCGGCGCGCTGCGCGAGGCCCAGGTCATCATCACCGGCCTCGCCCCGGTGACCGCCGAGCACCTGGCCGCCGCACCGGACCTGGAACTGGTGCAGTGCGCCAGCCACGGCTTCGACTACGTGGACCTGGACGCCGCCCGCGCCAAGGGGGTGCCGGTGTGCAACATCGGCTCCAGCGGCGCCGAGAAGCAGAACGTGGCCGAGCAGACCTTCGCCCTCATGCTCGCCCTCGCCAAGCAGCTGATCCCGGCCCACACCGCGCTCGTCGACGCCGACTGGGCGCTGCCGCGGCTTCAGCGGTCCATCACCGAGCTGTCCGGCAAGACCCTCGGCATCGTCGGGCTCGGTCACATCGGTGAGGAGGTCGCCCGGCGCGCGGTCGCCTTCGACATGTCGATCGTGTACGCCGGTCCCCAGTCCGTCGGCGCGGAGGCGGAGGCGCGGCTCGGCGGCGCCCGCCATGTCGAACTCGACGAGCTGCTGCGGACGTCGGACTACGTCACGCTGCACGCGCCGCTCACCGAGACGACCCGGCACCTGCTCGACGCCGAACGCCTCGCGCTCCTCAAGCCCACCGCCTTCGTCGTCAACACCTCGCGGGGCGCCCTGATCGACCAGGACGCCCTCGCGGACGCTCTCGACGCGGGTGCTCTGGCCGGCGCGGGTCTCGACGTCTTCGATCCCGAACCGCCCACGGCGGCACTGCGGTTGCTCAAGTCCCCGAACGTGGTGCTCTCGCCGCACGTCGCGGGGGTCACGCGGGAGACCCTGGTCCGGATCGCGCTGGCCGCGGTCCAGAACGCCGCGGACTTCGTGGCGGGCAAGCCGCCGCGGGACGTGGTGTCGTAGAGGGCTCCGCCGCCCCCACGACACGGCTCACCCGTCCCGGCGACACGGCCCGGGCCGACGCCGCGAAACGGCACGGGCCGACGCCGCGGAACGGCACAGGCCAACACCCGCCGACGCCGCGGAACGGCACGGTACGTCCTCGCGGCACGGCGCCGGCTCGCCCGGCACCCCGGTCCCTTCCGGCGGGACCGGGGTGGGTCGCGGAGGTCCCGTCCGCCCCGCGACTCCTGCCTCACGAGACCTGGCCCGCCCTCCGGCCGGACGACGACGGGACCTGCGCGGCACGCCCCGGTCCCCCGGCGGCTCGTGCGCGCCGGGGGACCGCGTGCCTCAGAGGACCGGCCCGTCCGCCGCCATGGGCAGTCGCACCGGCGGCGGTGGCACGGCGACGGCGTTCGCGTGATCGTCCGCGCGTACCGGGCGAGGTTCCTCGGGCGCGTCCGGCGCGGTCGCCCCCGGGACGCCGGGTTCGCCCGTCCACCGCTCGGCGGACGGTTGGCCCGGTTGTCCGCCCCGCCGTCCCCTCGTCGTGCCGCCGGCGGACGCCGGCTCGGTGAGGGGTCGCTCCGACGCACCCGCCGTGCCCGCCGTGCCCGCGATCGACAGCGACTGGGGTGCGGCCGACGAAGGGTCCCGGCGCCAGCGCTGCGCGTCGGCACCGCTTCGGTCCTTGACCACGACCACGGCGGACGGGTCCGTGGAGCCGGGTGTGACCGCGAGCCCGCTCCGCGCGCGAGGCAGCAACTCGCCCCGTACGGTGAGGTCGTAGCGGACGTCGTCGCCGTGGGCGTCCCCCGGACCGGCGCAGCGGTTCAGCGCGACGACACCGTCGACCGCCCCGGAGTCCAGGCACATTCCGGGGTCGGCGGCACTGCGCAGCAGCCCGTCGTCCCCGTACGACCACTGCTGGGTCCTGGCGGAGGAGCAGACGGCCAGCTCGGTCTCCGCGCCGGACGTCGCCCTGCCGCCCCGGACGTCGAGGCACAGGCCGGCGGCGAGGTTGCGCAGCCGGGTGCGCTCGGTACCGGTGGGCAGTCCGGCCGAGTTCGGTGGCGAGGAACCCGGGGCGGCCGGAACGGTGTGGCTGCTGCCGACGCCGGTGGAGGCGGCCGGGTCGGCGCCGCCGTCGCCGGAGGGCCGCAGGCTCACCGCGAGGACGCTCACTAGCAGCAGGGCGGAGACGGTGCCCGCCCCCGTGAGCAGGGCCCTGGAGCGCGCCTGCCCGGCCGGGACACGGTGGCCCGGCGCGGGAATCCCCGCCAGCAGCCGATGGCGTCCGCCGCTCCCGGGAGGGCCGTCCGCCGCGCGGCCTCCGTTCCCGCCCGGCCCTCCGCGACCTCCCGAGGCACCCTCGCCCCGGAGGTCGCCGGGAGCGTCCGAACGTCCGCCTCCGGGCGCCGGTCCGTCCAGGGGGCGCACTCCCGGCCGCACGCCCCCCGAACGGGTGTCGAGATAGCGGCGGGCGCCCCAGCCGAGCACCGCTTCGGCCAGCAGAACACCCAACTCGCCTTCACAGTGGTCGAGTTGCTCCTCGGCGTGTCGGCAGTGGGCGCACCCCGCGAGATGGTGCCGGTCTTCCGGCGACAGCGCGCCGCCGAAACGCGTCGGGACATCCAGGAGCCGGTTGTAGCGACCGCATTCCGCGCTCGGCGCGAGTTCCCGATGGGCGCGCACACAACCCTGGCGGAATTGCCCGCGTGCCCGATCCAGAGCGGCCGTCGCGGTTCCGATGTCCATGCCCGACAGACCGGCCGGTACGGATATGGGTTCGGCCTCGACCTCGGTGTGCCACAGCAGACACTGGGCGGAACCCGGGAGCGCGTGGAAGGCACGCTCGGCGAGCCTCCGGTTTTCGGCCGTCATGGATCCCGCCACCCGCATACCGCGGCCACCGGCGGGTTTCCCCACATCCGGCAGAACACCGGATATCCGGTCCTCCGCGGACCATTCCTTGACGGTGTCCCGCACCGTCACCAGGAGCCGGGGCCGCAGGGCCGCTCCGGACTCACCGCGTATCAGGCAGTCGAGCGCGTAGTGGAAGGAGGTCGCGGCGATCATCGAGGCGACGTGCGACGAAGAGGCGAGACAGATGACCGAGTAGTCGTACGTCGCCTGCCAGTGCCGTGCCATCAGCAGGGCGACGGACTGCGTGGCCCCGCCCTCCGGTCGGCCTCTCAGCCGGGCGGCGAGACTCTCGTCGCACGCGCCGAAGGCACCGCCGGGAGGATGGGCGGGACGAGGGGGGTGGGGGGTGAGCACGGAGCGGGTTCCTTCCACGGTGCAAGGTGGCACACGGGCTGTTTCCGGCCGTCGAAAAGCGGCCCCGCCCTGTGCGTGCCCTTTTGGCGATGCGCCGGGAGAACAGCCGGGCGGGAAGGCCGGCGAAGACCTTCGTCCGGAGCCTTTCGAGCTCGCTGACAATCCGAAATGACGAACACGGATTTCACACCCGGCCATTGACCACACGCAGTAAGTTCACCCTCGCACAACACGCTCATGACCAACAAGGCGACCGAGCAACATCCGCACTTTTGAAAGTTGGTCAATTGCTTCGACAACTCGCCCCGCTCGCACCGGCTTTCGATATTTCATCGCGCCCCGTGTGAACCGCGCGCTCGCGCCGGAGCCCGTCACACGCTCCCGGCGCACGCGACCCGATGGTCCACTGGAACCCGGCCCTTCTCGGAGGCCCCGCGCGGGACGGCGGCTCTCCCGCGCGAAACCGGCCGCCGGCCCCGATCCTCCCGCCCTCGGCCGGCGGCCCCGGGACGCACGCCGGGCGGCCGGACGGAGCCGAGGCCCCGCCCGGGTGTTCTCGGGTTCAGGCCCTCCACAACCCGCGCCTGCGGTAACCCCCTTCCCAGAACAGCCGGTTGAGGACCCGCACGGGCGGCGGCAGCGCGCCGAGGAACCGGGCCCGGTCGGCGGCCGGGGCACCGTCGACGATCCACGGCACGAAGAGCGCGGCCCCGCGCAGCCCCTGTGCCTGGCGGATCTTCCCGGTGAAGGCGCCCCAGTCCGCCGGCGTCAGTACCTCCTGGACGAGCGGAAGGGCGCTGTCCTCCTCGTGCGTGAGGTGGTCGTCGAGTGCCGCCGCCAACGCGTGCACACACGCGGGGAGTTCGGCCGACCGGTCGCGCAGCGCGGTGTCGACGGCCGTCAGCAGCGCATGGAGGCCGGCGTGCTCCGCCTCCATGGCGGCCAGCAGGGCGACGTCCCTGGGCCGCCCCGCGACCCCGCGCTCCACGCGCGGCCACAGATCGCTGTCCTCGGCGGTGTGGTGGAGGTGCAGCTGGTGCCTGAAGTTGTCCCAGCCCGCGCGGACCCGAGGAGAGGACGCGGTGCCGTCCTTCGCGGCCTCCGCGAGGCGCTCCAGGTCGCGCCGGAAGGCCTCGTGGGCCGCGTACATCACGGTGAGATCGATGGTGTCGGTGGTCATGAGGCCGCTTCCTCCAGTTCGGGTTCGTACACGGGCAGGGCGTGCGGGTTGGCCGACGGCCCCCGGTGACGGCGTACGGCGAGACAGGCCAGCGCGCCGCTCAGCAGAACGGCCGCGGCGACCAGGACGGCGGGTCCCATCGCGTGCACGAACCCGTGGCCGAAGACCTGGCCGCCGAGTTCACGCATCCGGTCCGCGACGTCGCGCGGGACGCCGGCCGGCACCCGCGCCGACTGCCCCGCGTTCACGTCGGCCTCCCCCTTGGAGAAGGCGCCGAGGAAACCGTCGCGGTACGCGGCCGGCAGCCGGCCGGCGCGCTCCCGGGCCTGGTCGGGGAGCGCGGACGCCAGCCGGGCCTGGAGCACGGCGCCGACGACGGCACCCGCGAGCACCGAACCGACCTGTCGGAGCGCGTTGTTGAGGCCGGACGCGGCTCCGGAGAGCCTCGCGGGCACGTTGCGCATGACCTCGGTGGCCATCGGCGCGAAGGTGAACCCCGCCCCCAGGCCCGCGAGCAGCAGCGGAAAGGCGACCGCCGTCCAGCTCGACCCCACGTCCACCGCGGCCACGATCCACACCAGGGCCGCGGCCCAGGCCAGCAGCCCGGTCATCAGGATGAACTTGCCGCCGACCTTGTCCGCGAGGACTCCGGCGGGTCCCGCCGTCACGAACGAGCCGATCGCGAGGGGCAGCAGGACGAGCCCGGACTTGAGGGCGCTGAAGCCCAGTACGGACTGAAGGTAGATCGTCAGCGGCAGGAACATCCCGATCACACCGAAGGACACCGTGACACCGACGAAGTTGATGAGGGTGAAGTTGCGGTCCCTGAAGAGCGAGAACGGGACGAGCGGGTCGTCGCCCTGCCGGCCGCGCTCATGGCCGAGGAACCCGGCGAAGAGCAGCGCCGCGGCGCCGAACAGGGCCAGGATCCAGCCGTTCCAGTCGTAGCGCTGTCCCTCGGTCAGCCCGAAGGCCAAGCAGAACAGGGCACTTGAGGCGAGCAGGACGCCGGGGGTGTCGAAGCGGTGGCGGACCGTGCCGCGCGAGGCCGGGATGATCGCCACGGCGAGCACCAGCACCAGCGCCCCCAGCGGCAGGTTCACGAAGAAGATCCACCGCCAGTCCAGGTGGGTGATCAGCGCGCCGCCGATGATCGGGCCGAGCGCGCCGGAGATGCCCGCGACCGCGCCCCAGACGCCCATCGCGGCACCGCGCCGGTCGGCCGGGAACACCTCCGCGATGATCGACAGGGTCTGTGGCATGAGCAGCGCGGCGCCCAGGCCCTGGACCGCCCGGAACGCGATCAGTTGGGCCGGGTCCCGTGCCAGTCCGCAGGCGAGGCTGGCGAGGGTGAACAGGGCGACGCCGGACAGGAAGAGGGCGCGTTTGCCGCGCAGGTCGCCGAGCCGGCCCGCGGTGATGAGCAGCACGGCCAGGGCGAGCGTGTAGGCGTTGACGACCCAGAGGATCTCGTCCAGGGAGGCGTCGAGGTCCTGCCCCATGTCGGGGATCGCGATGTTGACGATGGTCAGGTCGAGCAGGGTCATGAAGAAGCCCAGGGAGAGCGTGATGAGGATCGCCCAGGGATTGCCGTGCCATTTCTTGAACACGATGTCTGTCTCCTAGTGCCGAGTTGGGTGCCGGGCGGTGCCGGGCATCGGACTCACGTTCAAGAGGGCGGGGCGCGGGGACCGCGTGACGCCGTGAGACGTACGTCACTTTCCGGCCTCCTCATGTCACATTCGGACCCCCTCCGGGGCTCGCAGTGGTGAGCGCACCCAGGGGAGGAATGGCATGTCCGAGAGGACCGAGAGCGCCACGCAGGTCTTCGTCGACCAGCGCGAGCTGCTCTTCGCGATCGTCTACAACATCCTCGGCAGCGTCGCCGACACCGAGGACGTCCTCCAGGAGACCTGGCTGTCGTGGACGGGCCGAGCCCGGCGTGCGCCGCTGGAGGCGATCACCAACCCGCGCGCCTATCTCGTGCGGATCGCCGTGAACCACGCCCTCGCCCGCCGCGCCGCGATCACCCGGCGCCGCGAGACGTACGTGGGGCCCTGGCTCCCGGAGCCGCTGCTCGACGAGGCCGCCCCCGGCGACTCGGCCGACCGCACCCTGCGCACCGAGTCGGTGTCGCTGGCGATGCTCGTGGTCCTCGAGTCACTGACCCCGCTGGAGCGGGCGGTCTTCGTCCTCAACGAGGTGTTCGGCTATGCCCACACCGAGATCGCGGAGGTCATCGACCGCAGTCCGGCGGCGGTGCGCCAGCTCGCGCACCGGGCGCGGGAGCACGTGCACGCCCGCCGCCCGCTCTACCGGGCCCATCCCCGTGTCCGCCGCCAGGCGACCGAGCGTTTCGTCGAGGCGGCGCTCGGCGGGGACATCGCCGCGCTGATGGAGATCCTCGCGCCGGACGTGACCGTGTGGACGGACGGCGGCGGCAAGGCGCCGGCGGGGCTGCGACCGGTGCACGGCCGGGACAAGGCGGCCCGGCTCTTCGCGGGTTACGCGGCCCGGCGCGGCAGCGGCCTCGACATCCGCTACCGCCGGGTCAACGGCGACGACTCCGCGGTGCTCTTCGCGGGCGAGTCGCCGTACGCCGTGATGGTCATGGACCTGACCCCGGACGGCGAGCAGGTGTCCGACGTGTACATCGTGACCAACCCCGAGAAGCTCGCGCGCGTACGGCGGGCCGAGGAGACCGACGAGACCGAGGAGGAGCACGCATGACGGACACCGTGACCACATCGGGGAGGACGTCCTCCGGTGAGCGTCTCGCCGACTGGTTCGACGGCCGCCTCGGCCTGCACACCCTCGGCAGGCGGTATCTGCGCAAAGTCTTCCCGGACCACTGGTCCTTCCTGCTCGGCGAGATCTGCCTGTACAGCTTCGTGGTGCTGGTCCTCACCGGGGTGTACCTGACGCTGTTCTTCCATCCGTCGATGAACGAGGTGACGTACCACGGCGGTTACGTCCCGCTGAACGGCATCCGCATGTCGGAGGCGTACGCGTCCACGCTCGACATCAGTTTCGACGTGCGCGGCGGGCTGCTCATCCGGCAGATCCATCACTGGGCCGCGCTGATCTTCCTGGCGGCGATGCTGACGCACATGATGCGGCACTTCTTCACGGGGTCGTTCCGCAAACCCCGCGAGGTGAACTGGGTGTTCGGCTGGACGCTGCTGCTCCTCGGCATGTTCGAGGGCCTGTTCGGCTACTCGCTGCCGGACGACCTGCTGTCCGGGACGGGGCTGCGGTTCGTGGACGGCGCACTGCTGTCGGTGCCGGTGGTCGGCACGTATCTGTCGTTCTTCCTGTTCGGCGGGGAGTTCCCCGGCCATGACATCGTGTCCCGCTTCTACTCCCTGCACGTCCTGCTGATCCCGGGGATCATGGCCGCGCTCGTCGTCGCGCATCTGATCCTCGTCGTGTACCACAAGCACACCCAGTTCGCGGGACCGGGAAAGACCGAACGCAACGTCGTGGGGACGCCGTTCCTGCCGGTGTACCTCGCGAAGGCGGGCGGCTTCCTCTTCCTGGTGTCCGGCGTCATCACGCTGGTCGCGGCGGTCGCGACCGTCAACCCGGTCTGGGCGTACGGCCCTTACCGCGCCGACCAGGTGTCGACGGGCGCCCAGCCGGACTGGTACCTGGGCTTCGCCGAGGGCCTGGTGCGTGTCATGCCGGGGTGGGAGATCCAGGTCGGGGGGCACACACTGGTCCTCGGTGTGCTCGTCCCCGTCGTGGTCTTCCCCCTGCTCCTGGTCGCCATCGGCGTCTACCCGTTCGTGGAGGCCCGGTTCACCCGGGACCGGCGCGAGCACCATCTCCTGGACCGCCCGCGCAACCGGCCGGTGCGTACGGCGATCGGGGCGGCGTGGATCAGTGTGTATCTGATCCTGCTCGCGGGCGGCGGCAACGACATCGTGGCGACCCGTCTGCATCTGTCCATCAACGCCGTGACCTGGGCCGTGCGGGTCTCCCTGTTCGTCGTCCCGGTCCTCGTCTTCACGGTGACCCGCCGCCTCTGTCTGGGGCTGCGGCAGCGGGACCGCGAGCTGGTGGCGCACGGCCGTGCGACCGGCGTGATCACCCGCCTGCCGCACGGCGAGTACGTCGAGGCGCACCGCCCGCTCGGCCCGGCCGAGCTCCACACGCTGACCGAGCACGAGCATCGCGATCGCTCAGACCACCGGGACCTCCAGCCTGCTGATGCGCAGCCCGCCGTCGGGGGCTCCGGGGTGCCCGCTGGTCAGGAGGATCCGCAGCCGTGACCCGCGGGCCCGGTCGAAGGTGATCACGGTCGGGGCGTCGGACGCGGTGGCCCAGTCGACGGCCGTTCCCCTCACCGGCACGTACCGCTCGCCGTCCCACACCGAGACCTCGGCCGAGGCGGGCAGGGCGTGCGTCGCGTCGACGGTGAAGGAGACCTCGACGCGGTCGACGGCACGGGGGCGCGCCCAGGTGACCGAGACCCAGTCCTCGGGGGGGGCTCCGCTGAAGGCCGGCAGCAGAGCCGTCGCCGACTTGACGAAGGCGTTGGACCAGCCGGTGGCCGGGTCACCGTCGAGCATGGCGGCGGGCAGGGAGTCCGGGCGCCCCGAGTAACCGGCGTCGGCGAACGGGTAGGCGGGGGCGCCGGGTCCCGGGTCGGGTGCGAAGCGGGGGGCCGGGGTGGTCGCCGTCGTGCGCGCCGTGGTGGCGGGCACGGAGACGGTGCCGCTCCGCAGGCCCTCGGAGCGGGCCGTCACCCGCAGTGTTCCCGGGCGCGTGCCGCTGCGGACGATGGCGAGTGCCTTGCCGTGGAAGGCGGTCCGGGTGCTCGCCTGATAGCGCTCGGCACTCTCCTCCCGGCCGTTGTCGAGACCGGCGAGCGAGCCTCCGTGGGTCTCGAACTCGATCAGGTGCTGGGCGTCGGGCACGACCACGTCCCGGGCGTCGACCACCTCCGCCGTCACGAAGACCAGTGAACGGCCGTCCGCGGGCGTGGACTTGCGGTCCGGGGTGAGGCGGACCCGGTGCGGTGGGCCGGCGGTGCGCAGCACGTCGGTGGCGACGGTTCGCCCGTCGCGGCGGGCCACCGCCTTCAGCTCCCCAGGTGCGTAGGGCACGTTCCAGGTGAGGTGGAGTCTGCCCGCGCTGCCGTTCGGGCTGGTGTAGCTGCCCGGGTAGGGGCCCGAGGTGAACGTCTTGTCGTCGCCGGTCGCCTCGGTGGTCTCCAGGTAGGTACGGCCGTCGACGGTTCGCTTCGTGTCGAACTTCCTTGTGCCGAGGGACTTTCCGTTGAGGAAGAGCTCCACGGTGTCGACGTTCGCGTACGCCCACACCTCGACCGTGTCGCCCAGGTCGTGGTTCCAGGTCATGGGCACCAGATGGACCATGGGCTCGCTCACCCACTGGCTCCGGAACAGGTGGTACATGTCCTTGGGGAAGCCCGCGGTGTCGACCGCGCCGAAGAACGACGCCTTGACCGGGAAGACGTCGTAGGGCGTGGGCTCGCCGATGTAGTCGATCCCCGACCAGAGGAACTGGCCCGCGAACCACTTCCGGTCCCGGTCCTTCTTGTGGCCGTACTCGCCGCTCATGGTCCAGGAGGCGAGGTTGTTGTCGTACGAGGAGGTCGCGCGCCGGCCCGGTGTGTGGTTCTCGCCGGTGTTGAGGTGCTGCGGCTCCTGGTAGGTGCCGCGGGTGGAGGTCTCGGAGGAGGACTCCGACTCGAAGAGGAAGAGACGGGGGTAGGCGGCGTGCAGCGCGTCCACCGACTGTGCGGTGTTGTAGTTGAGACCGAGCCCGTCCAGTTTGGCGAGCATGAGGTCGGCCGCGGAGCCCTTGGCGGGCACGCGCCGGTACTTGTCGGAGCCGATGACCAGGGGCCGGGTGTCGTCCGCGGCCCTGATGGCGCCGATGACACGGTCGGCCATGGCCAGTCCGGCGGTCGAGGTGGAGTCGGGGATCTCGTTGCCGATGGACCACAGGACCACGGCGGGCGAGTTGCGGGCCGCGAGGACCATCTCGGTGGCGTCCCTCTCGCACCACTCGTCGAAGAAGCGGCCGTAGTCGTACCTCGTCTTGCCGGTGCGCCAGCAGTCGAAGGCCTCCACCATCATCACGATGCCCAGCTCCTCGCAGACCTGGATCATCTGCGGAGAGGGCGGGTTGTGGGAGGTGCGGAAGGCGTTGACCCCCATCGACTTCATGACGGTCATCTGCCGGCGCACGGCGTCGACGCTGACGGCCGCGCCGAGGGCGCCCTGGTCGTGATGGAGGTCGACACCCTTGATCTTGGCGTGGGTGCCGTTGAGATGGAAACCCTCGTCCGGGTCGAAGCGGAACGAACGGATACCGAAGGACGTGCGGCAGGTGTCGACGGTCGTGCCGCCGACGCGCAGTTCGGTCTCCAGGGTGTAGCGGTGGCCCGGGGTCGCGAAGTCCCACAGCTTCGGTCGCTCGACGACGAGTTCATGGGTCTCGTCGGCGCGGTCGCCGACCGTCGCGGTGGTGGACGTGCGGGCCGCGGTCCGGCCGTCGGGGCCGACGACCGTCGAGATCACCTGGACCTCGGCCGCGGCGCCGGTCCGGTTGACCACGCTCGTGCGGGCGCGGACGACCGCCCGTCGCTCGGTGATGTCCGGGGTCGTGACGTGGGTGCCCCAGCGCTCGACGTGCACCGGTTCGGTGACCACGAGACGGGCGTCGCGGTAGATGCCACTGCCCGAGTACCAGCGGCTGCTGGGGAGTTGGTTCTGGACCTTGACCGCGATGACGTTGGCGGTGCTGCCGTCCGTGTGCAGCAGCTCGGTGAGATCGAGGGCGAACCCCGTGTATCCGTAGGGGTGTCGGCCGGCCTCGGTGCCGTTGCAGTAGACGTACGAGTCCATGTACACGCCGTCGAACTCCACCGATATCCGCTTGCCGGCGAGGGCGGGAGGCAGGGTGAAGGCGATGCGGTACCAGCCGAGGCCGCCCGGGAAGAACCCGGTGCCGCTGGTGGTGCCGTGCTCCGTGGTGGGGGTCTGCTCGATGCTCCAGTCGTGCGGGACGGCCACCTCGCGCCAGGCGGAGTCGTCGTAACCGGGCCGCGCGGCGCCCTCGTACGCCCCGGTCGGGTCGGTGATCCCGCCCGGGTCGACCAGGGCGAAGCGCCAGCCGTCGCGGAGTTCGACGGTGCTGCGGCCGGTCGCGTGCCCGGACGAGGCCGCCCGGGCGTCGGCGGCGCCCGCGAACGCCGCGGCCGTGGGTGCGGCGGTTCCTGCGATCAATACCGATCTTCGAGTGACTGTCAAGGCGGCTCTCCCTCATCAGGGCCCATAACTCATCACAACTGATCGTGAACAAACAGATTCTGACGGTCTGACACATGCGGACGTCAAGGGGCGGGCACCCACTTCCGCGCCGGGTGCCACATCGGCCGGAAGGCGCCCTGCCGATGCGCTCCCGGGCGGCCCGTGTGCGGGGTGCGCGACGCGCCCGCGCACTAGGCTGAGACCCCAGTGACGCGTGTTCACCGCGAGTACCGGCAAGGGAGTGGCGACGATGACCCCGCTCGACCCCCTCGACGAGGCGGCCACGGCGCGGGCGGTCATCGGCGCCGACGGCACCCTGCTCCAGTGGAGCGAGGGGGCCCGCCGTCTGCTGGGCCACGCTCCCGGAGAAGTCGAGGGCCGCCCCGCCTCCGGTCTCCTCGCCGACCGCTCTGAGCTGCCCGGCGGACCGGTCGGCAGCCGCTGGACCGGCACTCTCACCCTGCGCCACCGCGACGGACACCCACTCCCCGTATGGCTGCTCGCCCACCGCAGACGGTCGCCGGACGGCGGCCCGGACGGCTGGCTGGTGGTCACACCGCTGGACCCCCGGGACCGCCGGGAGCCGGGAGATCCGCTGACCACGGCGGTGCCGGTCCAGTCCCCGTGCCCCGTGGCGGTCTACGACCGGCGGCTGCGCCTGTTCGCGGTCAACGACGCCATGGCCGACGTCATCGGCCTCCCCGAAGCCCGCATCCGGGGCCTGCGCATCTCGGAGATCGGCGGCAAGGAGGAGAGCGAGCACCTGGAGAGCCATCTGCACGACGTCCTCGTCTCCGGAGTCGGACGCGACGTCGAGACGTATCTGCGAGCGGGCGGTGAGCACCGCGCGCACGCCTGGCTGGCCCGGATCGCCCCGCTGACCGACGCCGGCGGCAAGGTCGTGGGGGTGTGCCTGGCCGCGCACGACTTCAGCGAGCACTACCTCGCCCGGGAACGCCTGCAACTGGTCAACGAGGCCGGCGTACGCATCGGCACCTCCCTCGACGTCACCCGAACGGCCCAGGAACTCGCCGACGTCTGCGTACCCGTCCTGGCCGACTTCGTCAGCGTCGACCTGCTGGACCCCCCGGAACACGGGGGCGAACCCCCGCTCGGACCGCCGGCCACACCCGTCACCCTGCGCCGTGCCGCCCACCGGTCGGTGCAGCCCGGCTCGCCCGAGGCCGTGCTCAAGCCCGGGCAGCTGGACGTCTACCCCCTCACCTCGCCACAGGCCGACTCGCTGACGGCCGGCCGGACGATCGTGGCGCCCGACCACTCCGCCACCCTGTCGGAGTGGCTCTCCTGGGACGGGCTGCGGGCCGAACGCGCCGCGGAGTACGGCATCCACGCCACCATGTGCGTTCCGCTCACGGCCCGGGGCCAGACCCTCGGAGTCGCCGTCCTCACCCGATACCGGCGCCTGGACCCCTTCACCGCCGACGACGTGCTGCTCGCCGAGGAGGTGACGGCCAGGGCCGCCGTCTGCATCGACAACGCCCGGCGCTACTCCCGCGAACGCGAGACCGCGCTCTCCCTGCAACGCAGCCTGCTGCCCCGGACACTGCCGCGCACGGCCGCCCTGGAGGCCGCCTCCCGTTATCTGCCCGCCGCGCGGGCCGGGGTGGGCGGCGACTGGTTCGACGTGATCCCGCTGTCCGGGATGCGGGTGGCCGTGGTCGTCGGTGACGTCGTCGGCCACGGCGTCCAGGCCTCCGCGACCATGGGCCGGCTGCGCACCGCCGTCCGGACGCTCGCCGACATCGACCTCGCCCCGGACGAGTTGCTCACCCACCTGGACGACCTCGTCGTACGGCTGTCCGCCGAGGCGGGCTCCGAGGACACCACGGGCGAAGTCGGCGCGACCTGCCTCTACGCGGTGTACGACCCGGTCACACGGCGCTGCACGCTCGCGCGGGCCGGCCATCCACCGCCCGTCATGCTTCCGCCGGGCGGCCCGGCCCGGCAGATCGACCTTCCCGCGGGACCACCGCTGGGGCTGGGCGGGCTCCCCTTCGAGTCCGTCGAACTCGCCCTCCCCGAGGGCACGGTGCTCGCCCTCTACACCGACGGACTGGTGGAGAGCCGCGAACGCGACCCGGACATCGGCCGCGACCTGCTGTGCGACACCCTGGAGCGGTCGGCGGACTCGCTGGACGGGGCCTGCCTCGCCATCCTCCAGGCCCTGCTGCCCGCCGGCGGCGCCCCGGACGACGTGGCACTGCTGCTCGCCCGGACCCACGGCCTGCCGTCCTCCCAGGTGGCGACCTGGGACATTCCCGCCGACCCGGCCCTGGTCGCGCCGGTCCGCGGCCAGGTCGTGGAGCAGCTCGGCCGCTGGGAACTCAGCCGGGCGACCTTCACGGCCGAACTCGTGGTGAGCGAGCTGGTGACCAACGCGATCCGGTACGGCGATGCGCCCATCAGGCTGCGGCTCATCCACGACGCGGACACGTTGATCTGCGAGGTCTCCGACAGCAGCCACACCGCGCCGCATCTGCGCCGGGCCAGGACCTTCGACGAGGGCGGGCGCGGGCTGCTGCTGGTCGCCCAGCTCACCCAGCGCTGGGGCAGCAGGCACACGACCGACGGAAAGACGATCTGGGCGGAACTCGGCCTGCACTCGGACATCTGAACGGCCCAGGAGGTCCGAACGGCCCCGGAGGTCCGACCCGCCGCCGGAGGCGCGACGCGCTTCCGGAGGTCTGACCGCGTCCCGTCGGGGCAGGTGGTGCGGCATCTGATGTGATGGACGGGCACCCGACCGTGCCCTGGAGGACCGAACCCTGAACACCCCGTTCGCCGAAACACTGTCCGTCGTGCTGCTCGCCGCCGTGCTCGTCTGCGCGGTGGTGCGGCCGTTCGGCTGGCCCGAGGCGGTCGTCGCGGTCCCGGCCGCCCTGCTGGTGATGGCCACCGGCGCGATCTCGTGGGCGCACGCCCGCGAGGAGGCCGCGCACCTGGGGCCGGTGATCGGCTTCCTGGCGGCCGTACTGGTCCTCGCCCGGTTCTGCGACGACGAGGGCCTCTTCCACGCGTGCGGCGCGTGGATGGCGCGCTGGGCCGCGGGGCGGCCCCGGCGCCTGCTCACCGCCGTCTTCGCGCTCGCCTCCGCGATCACCGCGGTGCTCAGCCTCGACGCCACCATCGTGCTGCTCACGCCCGTCGTCTTCGCCACCGCGGCGCGGATGGGCGCCCGCCCCAAACCGCACGTCTACGCCTGCACGCACCTGTCGAACACGGCCTCGCTGCTGCTCCCCGTCTCCAACCTCACCAACCTGCTGGCGTTCACCGCGAGCGGGCTGAGCTTCACCCGGTTCGCCGCGCTCATGGTCCTTCCGTGGCTGGTCGCGATCGGCGCCGAGTACGTGGTCTTCCGGCGCTTCTTCGCCCGCGACCTGGCCGCCGCCGCTCCGCAGCCCACCCGCGACGAGCCGCCGGAGCTCCCGCTGTTCGCGCTGGTCACGGTCGGCTGCACGCTGGCCGGTTTCGTCGTCGCCTCCGCGGTCGGGATCGATCCGGCGTGGTCGGCGGCGGCCGGGGCGCTGGTGCTCGCCGTCCGGGCGATGGTGCGCGGGCGCGCCACCGTGCTCACCGTGGTCCGGGCCACCGCTCCGGCCTTCCTGGCCTTCGTCCTCGCCCTGGGCGTCGTCGTCCGCGCGGTGGTCGACAACGGACTCTCCGACGCCCTCGGCCGGATCCTGCCGGACGGCAGCGGGCTGCCCGCGCTGCTCGGGATCGCGGCGCTCGCCGCCGTCCTGGCCAATCTGATCAACAACCTGCCCGCGGTCCTGGTGCTGCTGCCGCTCGCCGCCACGTCCGGCTCCGGCGCGGTGCTGGCCGTCCTGCTCGGCGTCAACATCGGCCCCAACCTCACCTACGCCGGTTCCCTGGCGACCCTGCTGTGGCGGCGTATCGTCCACGAGCACGAACACGGCGTGGACCTCAAGGAGTTCACCCGGCTCGGCCTGATCGCCGTGCCGGCCGCGCTGGTCCCCGCCGTACTGGCACTGTGGACCTCGCTCCACGTCATCGGAGGCTGAACGGAGGACGCTGCCCATGCGGGTGATCGCCTGGCTCGTCGAAGGGACCTGGCCGGCTTGTGTGGACGCGGTGCGCGAGCACGCGCCACGGGCGACGGAGACCGTGCTGCTGCACGTCAGCGAGCCGGGGGTGCCCGGTCTGGCGCACGGCGCCTTCGCCGGGCTGCTCGGCCGGGGGCACCGGGAGCGCGACCCCGAGGTGCTGCTGGAGGATCTCGGCGCCTCGTCCGCCGTACGGCTGCTCGACGCGGCGGCCGAGCGTCTGGGCCGTCCCTGCGAGCGTCTGGAGCGCGCCGGCCGTGCCGAGCGGGAGGTGGTCGCCGCGGCCGACGGCGCCGATCTGCTCGTGCTCGCCCGCGACGGCGACCGGGCCCGGCTGGGCCCGCACAGTCTGGGGCCGGCCGGACGCTTCGTCGTCGACCACGCGCCCTGTCCGGTGCTGCTGGTCTGGCCGGAGTCGGCACCGGACGTCACGACCCTGCCGCCGCCTCCCCCGCACCACCCGTAGGGCGTTGCGGGGGTGCCGTCACCCGCCCGGAGGACGGGCCCCGCGGCGTCCGGTACGTACTCCCCGCGTGGCCGGCGCGAGCCCGCGCGCCGGACGTGCCCGGGCCTTCGCCCGGTACGGCGAGCGGGCGTGCCGGGCGCCGTAAGGCAGGCGGGACTCACGCTTCAGCGGGTCTCGCGCCGGTACGCCCCCGGCGGGGTTCCGTAGCGCTGCCGGAAGGACCGTTGGAAGTGGGGAGCGCTGGTGAATCCGGAGACCTCGGCCACCCGTTCCACCGGGAGCCCGGTGGCCTCCAGAAGCCGGGCCGCGTGCAGCAGCCGTGCCTCCCGCAGCGCCCGCATGGGAGAGCGGCCGAGCTGCTCGGTGAAGAGGTGCGCGAACCGCGACGGCGAGAGTGCGACCGCCCCGGCCAGCGAGCGGACGGTGTGCGCGGCGCCCGGGTCCGCGGCGATCAGCGCCTCCGCCCGCAGCACCCGGGCGTCCACCCCGGGCCGGCCGCGCTCCGCCGGGGCGGCGCCGAGCAGCACGATCTCCTCCAGGGAGCACAGGGCCAGTTCCCTGGCCGCGGTGCCGTGCGCCACCGCGACCGCGCCGTCGGCCGGTTCCGTCCCGCCGGGCGGCTCGCCGTCCCCCGTCCAGCGTGCGTCGGCGAACATCCGCCGGAACGCCGACGCGATACGTTCCCGGCTCCGCGCGGGCCGCACGGCGTACACCCCGTCGTCGAGGGCGTACGGCCGCAGCCACCGGTCCCAGGAGGGCCTGGCCCGGCAGTGCGTCCACCAGAACGCCCAGTGGCCGGCGCCCGGTTCGACGCCGTAGCGGTGCGGTACGCCGGGGCCCAGGACCACCAGGTCGCCCGCGCCGGCCGTCGTCCGGGTCGCGCCCTGCCGGAGGCTCCCGCGGCCGGCCGTGGTCCAGGTGAACAGCCAGCTGTCGCTGCCGTCGGGCCGGTGGACGCGGTATCCCGGCCGCTGGTCGTAGCGCCCGATGGTCACCAGGCCCGGCGGCGGGGACGGGACAGCAGGCTCGGACAGGACGTCAGCACGCACAGGCATCCTCCCGGAAGGCTCGTCGGCCTAGCGTGGGGCACCTCGTCCCCCGAGCGGAAGGGACGGTCGGATGACGGTCACGGACAGGAACGGGCGACGGCCGTTCGGGTGGGAGCGGGCGTTCGCGGAGAACGGCTTCGCGGTGGTCCGCGGGCTGTTCACCGGCGCCGAGATCGACGCGTTGTGCGCGGAGTTCGCCGCGCTGCACGCCGCCGGGCCGGTACCGGGACACTTCGAGCCGCGCGCGACGAGGACCGGCGGGCCGGCCGATCCGCTGCACGGCCATCCCCGGGTGATGCACCCGCACCGCATCAGCGCGCTGTCCCGGCGCACGCTGCTCAATCCCCGGCTGCGGGAGATCCTCGAAGCCCTGCTCGGCGAGGAGGTCCTGGCCGCGCAGAGCATGTTCTACTTCAAGCCGCCCGGTGCCCGCGGCCAGGCGCTGCACCAGGACAACTTCTATCTGCGGGTCGAGCCGGGCACCTGCGTGGCCGCCTGGATCGCGTGCGACACGATCGACCGGGACAACGGCGGGCTCGAGGTCGTGCCGGGCACCCACCGCGGGGAGATCCTCTGTCCCGAAGAGGCGGACGAGGAGCTGTCCTTCGTCCGCGAGTACGTGCCGCCGCCACCCGGTCTGGTGGCCGTGCCCGTCGACATGGCACCGGGTGACGTGCTGTTCTTCAACGGCAGCCTGGTGCACGGCTCCGGCCCCAACCGCAGCGCCGACCGCTTCCGCCGCTGCTTCATCGGTCACTACGTCGGGCGGTCCACGGCCCGCATCGGGGGCCACTACCGCACCCTGACCATGGACGGCGAGCCGGTCGCCCTGCCCGAGAGCGAGGGGGCCGGCCCGTGCGGCGACGAGTTCGCCGCCACGTCCCCCCACTGACGTCACTCCCCCGGTTCGGGCAGCGCGTACCGACGCGGGACCGAGGGGGATCCGCGGAACGCTTCGGCGGCGAAGGCGAGGACCGCGCCGGCCACCGCGCCGGGGTTCTCGAGGAGCATCGCGTGCGTGCCGTCGATCCCGACGACGCGTACGTGGGCGCGGAGTTCGGCCAGCGCGGCGAGGTCCCGGGCGAGCCCCTTCCCGTAGGCAGTCATCAGGTCGTCGAACCACTCCTTGCCCGCTACCGGGGGCCCGGGACGCAGCGCGCGCCCGAGCAGCAGCGGGCGGTCCAACCGCGCGAAGAGGCCGAACAGGTCGAGCGAGTCGATCTCCGCCAGCATCTCGAGCGCGTGCTCCCGGCGCGGCCTCAACTCCAGCTGCCCGTCCGGGGTGTGGCCCACGGAGCGCAGCAGTGCCGTCTCCAGCAGCTCGTACGGGACGCCGAGTTGACCGGACAGGACGCGCTGCTGGGCGAGCAGTGTCTGCAGACCGTCGACGGGCAGCGGGCCGCCCGGCAGCGCGGCCGCCGCCGACTCCCTGATCTGGACGAGCCGTTCGGCGACACGGGCGGGGTCGAGGTCCACGTACTGGTCGGGGCGGCCCCACCCGTATCCGTCCAGGTTCACCGCGCCGGGCGTGACCGCCGGGTGGTCCAGCGCGTACCGCACCGCGATCATCCCGCCGAGGGAGTGTCCGACCGGGAGCGCGCCGGGAAGGCCGTACTCCTCCAGGACCCCTTCGATGTCCTCGGTCACCCTGGACAGGCTCCAGGTCCCGGAGGGCGAGAGACCGTGTCCGCGCAGGTCGACGGCGAGCACCCGGTGACAGGACGTCAGGAGAGGGGCCACGGCGGCCCAGTCGGCCAGCGTGCGGCCGGCTCCGTGCAGCAGGAGCAGCGGCGGGCCGTCGCCCCCGTGGTCGTGGACGGCCAGTGCGATACGGTCTCCGGTCATGTCGTGACAATAGGGCCCGGGTCCGCGCTCCCGGAGGACATCGCGTGTCGGCGGGCGCCTCGCGGCCCTGCCGCGGGGCAGCGGCCTTGACGCGGGGCGGCGGCCCCACCGTGGGGCAGCGGCCTTGACGCGGGCGGCGTCCAAGCGCTTTGATCCTGACGTGCCGAGGCGTGCAGCCGGGCACCCAGAGGTGCGCCCAGCCGGTAACGGACACGGTTCAAGTCCGGCCAAAGTCGCCAGGATCGCGGGAGCGTCCGAGGCGGGGTCGTACTCGCGATTGATGGAGCGGACATGCCCGTCAAACGTGTTCTCCGCGTCGCCGGTCCGGGGGCGGCCGCTGCCCTGGTGGCGCTCGTGGCACTGGTCAGCTGTGCTTCCGGCCCGGCGAAGAGTAAGCCGCCCCGGAAGCACGCGACCTCCGGACAGAGCCCGCGGGCCGTGCGGCTCCCCCCGCTCCACGCGGGTTTCGACTACCAGATCGGCGGCGCCTACCGGCCGCCGTCCGGTGTCCGCATCGTCAGCCGCGACCGTACGGCGACGCCCGCGCCCGGCCTCTACAACATCTGTTACGTCAACGCCTTCCAGGTCCAGCCGGGCGAGGAGCGGCGGTGGCCCGCCGACCTGCTGCTGCGGGACGCGGACGGCGGGGTGGTCGTCGACCGCGACTGGGACGAGGCGCTGCTCGACATCGGTACTCCGGACAAGCGCGAGCGGGTGGCCGCCCGGGTCGGCCGGTGGATCGACGGCTGCGCCGACCGGGGCTTCGACGCGGTGGAGCCGGACAACTACGACAGCTACACCCGTTCCCACCACCTGCTGAGCGCCGGTGACGCCACCGCGTTCATCACGCTGCTCTCCGACCGCGCGCACGCCCGCGGGCTCGCCATCGGGCAGAAGAACACCGCGGAGCTGGCCGGGCAGCGGGCACGGACCGGCCTCGACTTCGCGGTCGCGGAGGAGTGCGGCGAGTACGACGAGTGCGGCACGTACGCGAAGGCGTTCCACGACCGGGTCGTGGTCATCGAGTACACCGACAGCGGGCTGCGCAAGGCCCGCGCGCGGTACGGGAATCGGCTGAGCATCGTACGCCGGGACGTGGACGTCTCGACGCCGGGCAGCGCGGACTACGTCCGCCGGACGCGCTGACGGGGGGCATGATGACCTCCTCGATCGCGCGACGCCGGCTGCTCGCCGGCGCGGCCGCCGCCCCGTTCCTCGCCGCCTGTGGTGGTGGCGTCTCCGACGGCGTCGGCGCCGACGGCACCGTGACCGTCGAGCTGTGGCACGGGCAGAGCGACACGGGCAGGAAGGCCGTGGAGGCGCTCGTCGCCGAGTTCAACCGCACCCATCCGGGTATCCGCGTGGACAGCGCGGGCGGCGGTGTGCTGTCCGACGCGATGCTCCAGAAGGTGACGGCCGCGCTGGCCTCGGGCTCCTATCCCGACATCGCGTACATCTTCGGCTCGGACCTGGCCAGCATCGCGCGCAGTCCCCGTGTCGTCGACCTGACGTCGGCGCTGCACGCGGGTCCCACGCCGTGGCGGTCCCTCTGGACCCCGGTCCGGGAGGGGATCACCGTCAACGGCAGGGTGCGGGCCGCTCCGGCGCTGCTCGACTCCCTGGCCGTCGTCTACAACCGGAAGCTGTTCCGGCAGGCCGGGGTGGACTTCCCGCGGGCCGGCTGGACCTGGGACGAGTTCACCGACACGGCACGGAGACTGACCGCGCAGAGCCGCGGGGTCTTCGGTACGGGCTGGCCCGGGACCGGCGACGAGGACACGGTGTGGCGGCTGTGGCCGATGGTCTGGGACCTGGGCGGGGACGTGGTGGCCGCCGACGGCAGGCACATCGGCTTCGCCGACCAGGGGGTACGGGCTCTGGAGACCCTCGCGAGGCTGAGCCGTGACAAGAGCGTGTACGTCGATCCGAAGCCCGGCGGCGAGCAGATGTACCAGGTCTTCATGGCCGGCCGGATGGCCATGGTGGGGACCGGCCCCTGGCAGCTCCCGGACATCATCGGCGCCGGCGTCGACTACGGCGTCGTGCCGCTGCCGACCTACAGCGGCCGGCCGGTCACCATCTCGGGCCCGGACACCTGGACGGTGTTCGACAACGGCTCGGCCCGTTCACGGGCGGCCGTCGAGTTCGTGCGCTGGATGATGCGGCCCGCCCAGGACGCCCGCTGGGACCTCTCGGCGGGCAGCCTTCCGCTCAGCTCGGCCACCGCCGCCCGGCCTGAGTGGCGGCGGCACTCCCAACGGACCAGGGGCCTCGACGTGTTCACCGAGGCGCTGGGCTCCGCCCGGGTGCGTCCCGTCCACGCGGCCTATCCGCAGATCTCCCAGGCACTCGGCGAGGCGATCGTCTCCGTGCTGCTCGGCAAGGACTCCCCCGCAGGCGCCCTGCGCCGGTGCGCGGAACGGTCCGACGCCGCCCTGCTCATCCCCCGTTGACCCGGCCGGGCACCCCAGAACGTCCGGCATCCACCGACGCGTTCCGACGCGTCCTCCGCGTTCCGTCGTCCAGGTCCAGGTGAATCCCGGGCTCTCAGGTGACTTCCAGGTGAGGGAGGCCGTCTTGTCCACTCTGCCCCGCGCCATCACGCTCGCCCCGCAGGCCGCGGTGCCCCCGGCCGTCGCACGGCGCGCCGCCCGCCGTCGCGCCCGCCGTGAGACGGCCACCGCCTGGGGGTTCATCGGCCCCGCGGTCGTCGTGATCCTCGGCCTCGGCATCGTCCCCGTCCTGTGGTCGCTGCTGCTGTCCTTCCGGGCCGACGACCTGGTCACGCCGGGCCGCTGGGTCGGCCTCGACAACTACCGGGCCCTGGCCGAGGACCCCGCCTTCCACACGGCCGTGAGCAACACCCTGCTGTACACGGCCCTTTACGTGCCGCTCAGTCTGGTCGGAGGCCTCGCGCTCGCCCTGGCCCTGAACCGGCGTCTGAGATTTGTCGGCCTGTACCGGACGCTCGTCTTCATCCCGTTCGTGGTGTCGGCCACGGCCCAGGGCGTGCTGTTCTCGTTCATCCTCGACCCGGAGTTCGGGGTCGCCAACTCGCTGCTGCACCAGCTCGGCATCTCACCGCAGGGCTTCCTGTCCGACCCCGACCAGGCGATCTACCTGCTGGTCCTCATCTCGCTGTGGAGCGGCGTCGGCTTCTGCGTCGTCGTCTATCTGGCCGCGCTCCAGGACGTGCCGCCCGAACTCGTCGAGTCCGCCCGCATCGACGGGGCGGGCCGCACGCTGATCCTGCGTCACATCGTGCTGCCGACCCTCACGCCGGTCACCGTGTTCCTGTTCCTGTGGCAGGTGATCACGGCGCTCCAGGTCTTCGACCTGATCTACGTGACGACCAAGGGCGGCCCCCTCGGCTCGACCACGGTCGTCGTCTACTTCGTCTGGCAGCAGGCCTTCCAGACGTTCACGGCCGGGTACGGGGCCGCAGCGGCGTACGTGCTGGCGGCGGCCCTGATGGTGGTCGGCGCGGCGTTGCGGGTCGCACGGCGCCGCCAGAACCGTACGGAAGGAGCGGTCCGATGAGGACGCCGAAGGTGAGCGGCTGGCATCTGCTGCTGGCGCCGCTGGCGCTGTGCTTCGCGCTGCCGCTGGTGTGGCTGGTGCTCAGTTCCGTGATGACGAACGCGGAGATCAACCGGTTCCCGCCCGCGCTGTGGCCGAAGGGAATCGACCTCGGCGGGTACCGGTACGTGCTCGGAAACGCGCTGTTCCCGCGCTGGTTCGCCAACTCCTTCCTGGTCGCCTCGGTCGCGGTGGGATCGAATCTGCTGTTCGGGGCGCTGGGCGGCTACGCGTTCGCGCGGATGCGGTTCGCCGGGTCGCGGCTGCTGCTCGGGCTGATGCTGGCGACCATGGTGATCCCGTTCCAGCTCACCATGATCCCCACCTTCCTGGTGATGAAGGAACTGGGACTGATCGACACGCTCGGCGCGCTGATCGTGCCGTCGCTGGTCACCCCGTTCGCGGTGTTCCTGTTCCGGCAGTTCTTCCTCTCGCTGCCGCGGGAGATGGAGGAGGCCGCCTGGATCGACGGGTGTTCGCGGTTGCGGGTCCTCTTCTCGATCGTGCTGCCGCTGGCCCGGCCCGCGCTGGCCACCGTCGCGGTGCTGACGTTCCTGTCGACCTGGAACGACCTGTCGTGGCCGCTGATCGCGCTCAACCACGACACCCGGTACACGCTCCAGTTGGGGCTGACCACCTTCCAGGGACAGCACCACACCCGGTGGTCGGCGGTGATGGCGGGGAACGTGATCACCGTGCTGCCGGTCCTGGTGGCGTTCCTGCTGGCGCAGAAGACGTTCGTGCAGTCGCTCACGTCGAGCGGTTTGAAGGGGTGACGGCGGTGCGGGCTTTCGATCTCGTGGTGATCGGCGACGCGAATCCGGACGTGGTGGCCGGTCCGCTCGCCGCGCCACTCGCCTACGGACAGCGTGAACAACTCGTCCCGCACGCCGGGCTGGTGCTCGGCGGATCCGCGGCGATCATGGCGTGCGGGGCGGCCCGGCTGGGGCTGCGGGTCGCCTTCGCGGGCCGAGTGGGCGCCGATCCCGCGGGCGTGTTCGTGCGCGACGCGCTGGCGGGACGGGGGGTCGACGTGAGTTTCCTGGTCACCGATCCCCAACTGGCCACGCCCCTCACGGTCGTGGTCACCACCGAGGACGGCGACCGGGCCATCCTCACCGCGCCGGGCTGTCTGACGGCGACCGGCGCCCAGGACGTCCCGGAGGAGTTGCTGGCAGCCGCCCGGCACGTGCACGCGGCGTCGTTCTTCCTGATGCCCCGTCTGGCGCGTTCCCTCGGAGCGGTGTTCGCGCGGGCCCGCGCCTCGGGGGCGACGACCTCGCTCGACACCAACGACGACCCGGCCGGCCGCTGGGACCGTGGCCTCCTCGATCCGGTCCTCGCGGTCACCGACATCCTGCTGCCGAACGCGGCCGAGGCACGCGCCCTCGGTCTGTATCCCGGCACGGGGGCCCGACCGTACCCCGGATCACCGCGCGACGGACTCGTGAACGGCGACGGGGCGTCCCCGCCCCTACGGCAGCCACCGACCGTCGTCGTCAAGGACGGCGGGAACGGCGCCCTCGCCCTGCGCGGGACACGACTGCTGCACGCGCCCGCGGTGCCCGTCGAACCCGTCGACACGGTGGGCGCCGGCGACAGCTTCGACGCCGGATTCGTCGCCGCGACCCTGCGTGGACTGGACCTCGCCTCGGCCCTGGCCACCGCCGTGGCCTGCGGCTCGCTCTCCACACGCGGTCACGGCGGAACGGCGGCGCAGCCCACGTGGGACGAGGCCCGCGCCGCCACCTCGGACAACTCGGAAAGAAGGATTCACTGATGTACGACGTCACCGCCGCGAAGATCGCCTTCATCGGGGCCGGGAGCGTGGTGTTCACCCAGGGGCTGCTCGCGGACCTGTTCGCCTTCCCCGAACTGGCCCGCGTCCGGATCGCGTTGCACGACATCGACCCGGAGCGGCTCGCGACGGCGGAGGGCGCGGCCCTGCGCATCGCCGCCGCCCGTGGGGCCAAGCCGGTGATCACCGCGCACCTGGACCGGCGGGCGGCCCTGGCCGACGCGGACTTCGTCATCAACATCATCCAGGTCGGCATGAACGAGGCGACGCGCGCCGACTTCGAGATCCCGGCCCGCCACGGCCTGCGCCAGACCATCGGTGACACGCTCGGCATCGGCGGCATCTTCCGCGCCCTGCGCACCTTCCCGGTCCTGCGCGCGCTGGCCGAGGACATGGCCGAACTGTGCCCGGACGCCATGCTGCTGAACTACACCAACCCCATGGCGATGAACGTCCTCTATCTCAGCCGCGTCGCCCCGGACCTGCGCGTGACGGGCCTGTGCCACTCGGTGCACTGGACGATGCACGACCTCGCCGCGCTGGTCGGCGTGCCGTTCGAGGAGGTGTCCTATCTGGCGGCCGGGGTCAACCACCAGGCCTGGGTGCTCCGCTTCGAACGCGCCGGCCAGGACCTCCACCCGCTGCTGGACGAGGCGATCGCCAGGGACCCCGGCCTGCTGCGCCGGGTCCGCGTCGACATGTACCGCAGGCTGGGCCACTACCCCACCGAGACCAGCGAGCACTCCTCGGAGTACGTGCCCTGGTATCTGCACCACGACAGCGAGATCGAACGCCTCAGGCTGCCGGTCGGCGCCTATCTGGAGATCATCGAGGAGAACACGGCGAGCTACGAGCGGACCCGCGACGCCCTGGCCAAGGACGCGCCGCTGCCTGTCGAAGGCACTTTGGAGTACGCCCCGCAGATCATCCACAGCACCCTGACCGACACCCCGCGCACGATCTACGGGAACGTGCCCAACCGCGGGCTGATCGACAACCTGCCCGCCGACTCCGTGGTCGAAGTCCCCTGCCTGACCGACGCGCTGGGCGTCCAGCCCACCCGCGTCGGCTCGCTTCCACCGCAGTGCGCGGCCCTCAACAGCGCCTATGTCGCCGTGAACGACCTGGTCGTACGAGCGGCCACCGACCACGATCCCCGCCACATCCGGCACGCGGCCATGGCCGACCCCGCCACGGCCGCGGCGCTGCCCGTCGAACGGATCTGGGACCTGTGCGACGACCTCGTACGCGCCCACGGCGCCCTGCTCCAGCCGGAACTGCGGGCCGAACTCGGCCACTGAACACCCGCCCGGCCGCCCTTCCGCCGCACCCGGACGGCCCGTGCGGCGCGCGGGCGCCGAAACCGGGCCGTGTCGGATGAGCGGCAGGCCCCCGGGCGGACGTATCAAGAGGTATGTCGACCTCCATGGCGGACAGACGGGAAAGCCGCCTGCCGACGAGCACCACCGAGCCGCCGCACCGCTACGCACGACTGCGGCGGCACCGGCGGTGGCTGCTCGCGCTCGCCGTGGCCGCCCTGCTCGCGCAGATGGCGGTGGCCATGGTCACGGCCGCCGCGCGGCAGACACCGACGATCGACGAGCCGGTGTACGTGGGCACCGCGGTGGTCTACACGCGCGAACACAGCCTGCGCTACAACCCGGAACACCCGCCGCTGGGCAAACTGATCATCGGTGCCGGGCTGGTGTTCGCCCACCCCCACCTCGATGCCCACGCGACCGACGACCAGACGGCGCTCGGACGGCGGTTGCTGTACGAGTCGGGCAACGATCCCTGGCAGGTGATGTTCTGGGCCCGGCTGCCGGTGATCGTGCTGACGCTGCTGTTCGGTCTGGTCGTCCTCGCGTTCGCCCGTGAACTGGTCGGTTCCGTGGGCGGGTTGGTGGCGCTCGCCCTGTACACGTTGTCTCCCGACGTGATCGCGAACGGCTCGCTGGCCACCCTCGACGTTCCGGCGGCGGGATTCGTGCTGACGTCGGCCTGGCTGGTGTGGCGGGCGCGGCGCGGGCGGCCGGTACCGCATCTGGCGCTCGCGGGGGTGGCCCTCGGCGCGGCGCTCGCCACCAAGATGAGCACCCTGCCGGCGGTCCCGGTGCTGTTGCTCCTGGCGGTGCTCTCCTTCCGGTCCTCCTGGCACGCGCGCCGCGCGCCCGGCCCCGGCCCGCACGCACGGCGGCGGCTCGTCGCGCTGAGCATGGCGGTGGCGGTCGGCGTGGCGGTGCTGGCCCTCGTCGTGGTGTGGGCCTGTTATCTCGTCGTCGACCCGCGACTGCGCTGGGCCACGCCCGCGGACGTCCCCGCCGTGCACGGTCTGCGCGGGCTCGCACTGCACTGGCTGCCCCTCCCCCGGCCGTACCGCGACGGGATGCGGGTCCAGTTCGGCTTCGAGAACGCGACGTGGAGCGGATTCCTCTTCGGCAGGGTGTACCGCGGTTCGCTCTGGTACTACCTGCCGGCCGCGCTGCTGGTGAAGACACCGCTCGGCATGCTCGTGCTCTGGCTGTCCGGCGCGGCCACGATGGCCGGCGTGCCCCGGCTGCGCGCCGCCGCCCCGTACGTCCTGCTGCCTCCGGCCGTGCTGCTCGCCGTCGCCATGACGGGATCCCGTGATCTGGGGGTGCGGTACGCCCTGTTCGTGCCGGTGTTCCTATCGGTCGCGGCGGCCGGGGTCCTCGCGCTGCGGCCCCGCCGGGCCCGTCTCGCCGCGGCGGTACTGGTGTTGTCCGTCGCCGTCAGCTCGTTGCGCGCGTTCCCGTACTACCTGCCGTACTCGAACGAGGCGTTCGGCGGACCGTCGATGACCCGTCTGCGGCTGCACGACTCGAACGTCGACTGGGGTCAGGACCTGGGACGGCTCGCGGACCGTCTGTCCGAGCGGTATCCGCACGAGCGGGTCTGGCTCGTCTACAAGGGCAGCGGCGTGCCCTCCGCCTACGGGATCGAGGCCGCCGATCCGCGCAAGGCGCCGCCGGGCGAGGTGCACGGTCTGCTCGCCGTCTCGGACTCCTCGGTCGCGAAGGCGGACGGCCGTCTGGCCGCGCTGCTCGACGGCAGTACGCCGGTGGACGACGTCGGCCACTCGATCACGATCTTCCGCAGACCGTAGGCGACGGGGCCGCCCGTCGCCCCGTCCGCCGTCAGGTGCGGGCGTCGAGCAGGTCCAGCGCCCGCTCCCAGCGGAACTCCGCACGCCGCCCGTCCGCGTCCGGCTCCCCCGAGTAGCGTTCGCCGAACCGGACACCCATGCCCCGCAGCCGGTCGAGGCTCGCGCGGTACGCGGGGTGGGCCGCCAACGCGTCGCTCACACAGGGCAGTACGGCGATCGGGACGCCGAGACCGTACGCCTCGCACAGGGTGCCCAGGGCGAGGGTGTCCGCGGTGCCGGCCGCCCATTTGTTCACGGTGTTGAAGGTGGCCGGAGCGACGGCCACCGCGTCGGGGGCCGGGAAGGGGCGCGGGTCGCCGGGGGCCCGCCACGCGGACCGGATCGGACGGCCGGTCCGTGCCGCGACGGCAGCCGTGTCGAAGAACCCGAGCCCCTGCGGGGTGGCGATGACGCCGGCCTCCCAGCCCCGCTCCTGTGCGGCGGCGATCAGCCCCCCGACGTCCCGGGCGACGCCCGCCGCGCAGACGACGACGTAGAGGAAGGGCCTTGGGGCGGGGGTCGGCCCGGTGCGTTCGGTCACCCGGGGAACCCTAGGTGCTGTCGCCCGCCACCGGGATCGAGGGACCCTGAGGGCTGTCCCGTGATCCCCGGTGGATCAGCGCGCGGCGTCGGATGCGGTGCGTCGCAAGGCGGAGGGTCGTCCCCTTGCTTGGTGTATTCGGGCGGTCCGACAACGCGGCGAGGTGCCGTAGTTGTCGTCGTGCGCCCACCGGGGATCACGGGACAGCCCTCAGCGGAGCGGCAGGGACGCCCCGCCTTCGGCGTCGGAGCGCGGGCCGAAGAGACGGCGGTCCTTCTCCTCGATGGGCACGTCGTCGATGCTCGCCTCGCGGCGGGTCATCAGCCCCTGCCCGTCGAACTCCCACAGTTCGTTCCCGTACGACCGCCACCAACGGCCGTCCGCGTCACGGGACTCGTACTGGAAGCGGACGGCGATGCGGTTGCCGTCGAAGGACCAGAGGTCCTTGCGCAGGGCGTAATCCCGCTCGCGCGCCCACTTCGCGGTGAGCAGGTCGACGATCGCGGCGCGGCCGGTGACGAAGGTGTCGCGGTTGCGCCAGACCGAGTCCTCCGAGTAGGCGAGCGAGACCTGGTGGGGGTCACGGGTGTTCCAGGCGTCCTCGGCGGCCCGGACCTTCTGGAGGGCGGTCTCCCGGGTGAAGGGCGGCAGGGGCGGGCGTGCGGGCATGAGCGGTTTCCTTTCCGGACGGGCGGAGCAAGGAGCGAGAACGTACGTTCTCCGGACCGGCTGCTAACGTAGAGAACGTTGGTTCTCGCGTCAAGGAGCCCCCTGCCCATGGACATCACGAGCGCTCGCGGACAAGCCCTCGCGCAGGCCCGGGAACAGGCGCTGGACGCCGCGGAGGAGCTGTTCTACGCCCGCGGCATCCAGACCGTCGGCATGGACGACATCCGGGGCGCATCGGGCGTCTCCCTCAAGCGGCTCTACCAGCTCTTCCCCGCGAAGGAACTGCTGGTCGAGGCCTACCTGGAGCGGCGCGACATCCGCTGGCGGCGCCGGCTGGCCGACCACGTCGACCGGTACGAGGAACCCGAGCGGCGGATCCTGGCCGTGTTCGACTGGCTCCGGCTGTGGTTCGGGGAACCGGACTTCCGCGGGTGCGCCTGGATCAACTCCTACGGCGAACTCGGCGCCACCTCATCGCGCGTGACCGGTCAGGTCCGCGCCCACAAGAAGGCGTTCAGGGACTATCTCGGCGTCCTGGTGACCGACGCGGGGCTGCCGGACGTCCTCGCCGATCAGCTGTGTCTGCTCGCCGAGGGAGCCATGGTCACCGCGGGCATCGCGCGCGGGGCGGACGCGGCAGGACACGCGTCGGCGGCGGCCGCGACGATCATCTCGTCCGGCAGGCACACCGGTTAGCCGTACGCCACGGCACCGGACCCGCCCGGGCCGCGACGGAGGTACGGACGTACGCAGGGGGTACGGGGAGGTAAGGACGTAGGGAGGTACGGACCCGAGGAAGGCGTCCCCGGGTCCGCGGGAGGTGTCCTCAGGCCTCCGAGACGGTGATGGCGCCCACCGGGCAGGCCCGCGCGGCCTCCCGGACCAGCGGGTCACCGCCGCCGTCCTCACGGCCGGGGAGCACCTCGCTGAATCCCTCGTCGTCCTGTGCGAAGACGCCCGGAGCGGTCAGCGCGCACTGTCCCGCACCGATGCAGACGTCCTTGTCGATAGCGATGTCGATGGTCATGCCGGTAAGCCTCTTACCAGGTCACGGGGAGTTCCAGCATCCCCTGGATCGTGTCTCCGGGTTTGAAGGGGATGTCGTCCGCCGGCGCGTCCAGCCGCAGACCGGGCAACCGGTCGAACAGCGACAGCAGGGCGATCTCCATCTCGGCACGCGCGAGGTTCTGGCCGAGGCACTGGTGGATGCCGAAGCCGAACGCGACGTGGTGACGGGCCGGACGGTGCCAGTCCAGGGCGTCCGGCTCGGGGAAGGTGTAGTCGTCACGGTTGATGACGGAGGTCGAGAACACGACGCCGTCGTCGGCGCGGATCGTCGCCCCGGCCACCTCGATGTCCTCGGTCGCCACCCGCAGCAGACCGTCGGCGATGGAGAGGAAGCGCAGCAGCTCCTCCACCGCGGCGGGCATGAGTGCCGGCTCCGCGCGCAGCTCCGCCAGCTGCTCCGGATGCCTGAGCAGGGTGAACGTGCCCAGCGAGATCATGTTCGCGGTCGTCTCGTGACCGGCGACCAGCAGGATCGTCGCGAGGCTGATCAGCTCCTCGCGGTCCACCTCGCCGTCGCGCAGCCGGTCCTGGATGAGCTCGTCGAGGAGTCCTTCGCCCGGGTCCTTCTGCTTGCGGTCGATGAGCGACCCGAAGTACGCGTCCAGCTGGTCGCGGGCGTCCTGGGTGTCCGCGGCGGTGGGGCCGCGCAGCAGCCTGCGGGACTGCTCCTCGAAGAACTCGTGGTCGGCGTAGGGGACGCCGAGCAGCGCGCAGATCACCATCGACGGCACGGGGAGCGCGAAGTCGCCGACCAGTTCGGCGGGCGCGCCCTTCTCCTCCATGGCGTCGAGCAGCCGGTCCACGGTCTCCTGGATGCGCGGGCGCAGGGACCCGATCCGCTTGAGCGTGAAGCTGGGGACCAGCATGCGGCGCTGGGTGTGGTGCGCGGGATCGTCGAGCCCGAGGAGTGCCACCCGGCGGTCGCGGGCGGAGGCGAACCGCTCCGTGGGCATCGGGAACGCCGGACGGGTGCGGTCGGACGACAGCCGCGAGTCGGTGAGCAGCTCACGGGCGGTGCCGTGGCCGGTGACGACCCACACGCTGCGCCCGTCGTACAGGGAGACCCGCGACAGGGGGCGCGCCTCGCGCAGGGGGGCGTACGCCGTGGGCGGGTGGTAAGGACACGTGCGGTCCTGGGGGAAGGCAACGGGTTCTGTCATGAGTGACCTCGCATGCGATGGTTCCCTCTTGCCGATCTTGCCGCTCTCATTAGATGCCCCAGGCATCTACAGAGCCACTCGAAGTTCGGCCAGATGCTCCGGTCGGGCGGTCTGGCCGAACGCCGTCGCCCGGTGGGGCGCCGACCGGGTCCTCGCGGGGCGGCGGGCCGGCGCGTGGCAGGGACCGTGGCTCGAACCGCCCGCTCACGGCACGGTCGGCACCCGTCCCAGGTGGCTCGGCGGTGTCCCTCGCGACTCCGGCGGCGACCCTCGTAATTCGCTTGCACGGACCGCCGCGGAGGCCCGAGGATCTGCGCATGTCCATGTTCGAAGCCTTCCTGCCGCCGACCTCCGCCGCCACTCGTCCGGTGCGGGTCCAGCAGCAGCCCGGCCGACCGCGGAGGCCCTCGCTTCCCCGATCGTGACCGCCGCGCTCGTCGCGGGGCTGCTCGCGGGCTATGGCATCGCCATCCCCGTCGGAGCGGTCGCGACCTATCTAGTGTCCCTCACCGCGCGTACGTCACTGCGGATCGGCGGGTCCGCCGCCCTGGGCGTCGCGACCGCCGACGGGGTGTACGCCCTGGTCGCCGCGCTCGGCGGCGCCGCGCTCGCCACCGCGCTCCAGCCGGTGCTGACACCGTTGCGCTGGGTGTCCGGGCTGGTCCTGGTCGCCCTGGCGGTACGGAGCACCGTCACCGCGCTGCGCCAGTACCGCGAGCGGCGGCTCACCGCCCGCGCCACGAAGGATCCGGCGCACCCGGCGCGCGCGTATCTGACGCTGCTGGGGATCACCCTCCTGAACCCCACCACCATCGTCTACTTCGCCGCGCTGGTCCTCGGCAGCCGGGCGACCGAGGCGGTACGGCCCCTGGAGCAGGGGGTGTTCGTGCTCGCCGCGTTCCTCGCGTCGGCGAGCTGGCAACTGCTGATCGCCGGCGGCGGCGCGCTGCTGGGCCGGGTCCTGACGGGCCACCGGGGACGGCTGGTCACGGCGCTCACCTCCAGCGCCGTGATCATGGTGCTGGCCGTACGGATGCTCGTCGCCTGACCGTGACCACGCGGACCGGTGGTGCGCGCCCGGCTCGCGGAAGCGGGCGCCCGCGTCGGTACGGGTGGACCGCGGACGGATCCACGGGGTCGCCGCGCGCCCGTGCTCGGCCCGTGGCCGGCTGAGCTTCCGGTCGATCCGTTCGGCGTACAGCTCCGTGATCCTTTCGGGGCCGCCGGCGCCGATCCGGCGCGGCGGCTCCCCGGTCACGCCACGGGTCGTCGGAACGTGTGCGGTGACCGCCGGCATGGGGCCGCCTCGTCGTCGTCCCCCGCCGGGAACGGCTCCACCGTCCCGCACGGCTCCCGCGTCCGCGATCACCCACGGCGTCATGGTGCGGATGAATCGCGTCCGCACTGGTGTTGAATCATGCCGAGACAGGTTCAGTACGACGCGAGATGGGACGGAAGTCATGCCTCTTGAGGGTGAGTACGAACCCAGCCCGACGCAGTGGGTGCGCGAGCAGGTGGAGTTGTACGAGAGCTCCGGCGGCACCGAGGGGACCACACTGCAGGACACCGGACTGCCGGTCATCATTCTCACGACCCGCGGTGCGAAGAGCGGAAAGATCCGCAAGACCCCGCTGATGCGCGTCGAGCACGACGGCCGTTACGCGGCGGTCGCCTCGCTCGGCGGAGCCCCCAAGCACCCGGTCTGGTACTACAACGTGAAGTCCGATCCGCACGTCGAACTCCAGGACGGCGCCCGGCGCCGGGACCTGCGCGCGCGTGAGGTCACCGGTGCGGAGAAGGACGAGTGGTGGGAGCGCGCGGTCGCGGCGTACCCCTCGTACGCCGACTACCAGAAGAAGACGGACCGCGAGATCCCCGTCTTCGTGCTGGAGCCGACGGACTGAGCGGTGCGGACGCCCGTGCGGCGGCTCCTCCGGCAACGACGCGCAATGCGTGACCGCGGTCCCGGCGGCGCCCGGCCGGGGGCCCTGGCCGCGTTCGCGCCGAGTCCCTCGCAGGGCGCCTGAAGCCGCCGCCGGGATCCCGTGGACGCGGCGTGCATGAGCCGTAGCCCGCCGGGCACCCGTGCCTCAGGCCCCGCCGCGCTCCCCCGTCGCGGCGGGGTCTTCCGCTGTCCCGTCCTCGCGCGCGGCGGCCCGGGCCGCCGCCGCGTCGGTCACGTCCAGGAAGATCTGGTCCGCCTCCGGCACGGTGTGCGCGACGGAGCGTTTGATGCGGACGGCGACTTCCTCGACCTCCTCGCTGTCCAGGCCCGGTACGAGGTCGATCCGGGCGGCGACCAGGGTCGAGTCGAGGCCGATCTCCATGGTGAGCAGCGACTCCACGCTGTCGATCTCGGGCTGTGCCTCCAGCAGGGCCCGTATCCGGCCGCTCGATTCGGGGTCGGCGGCCCGGCCGATGAGCTGCTCGCGCGCGTCGCGGCCCAGCCAGTAGGCGACGCCCACCAGGAGCGCTCCGATGGCGAACGAGGCCGAGGCCTCCCACACGATCTGCCCGGTGATCATGTGCAGCGCCATGCCGATGATCGCGAGCGTGACGCCCAGCACCGCGGTGCCGTCCTCGGCGACCACCGTGCGCAGGGCGGGGTCGCGCAGCCCTCCGACGCCGCCCTGACCGCGCGCCTGGTGAACCGCTCGGAACAGGGACGCGCCCTCGGCGAGCAGGGCGACGACCAGGACCGCCAGCCCCGCCACATAGCCGCCGGACGACTCCTCGCCGCCCTTCTTCAGCGCCTCGAATCCCTGGAAGAACGAGAAGCAGCCGCCCATCACGAAGATGCCGACGGCGGCGAGCAGCGACCAGAAGAACCTCTCCTTGCCGTAGCCGAACGGGTGCCGGCGGTCGGCGGGCCGGCGGCTGCGGCGCAGGGCCGCGAGGAGGAAGACCTCGTTCAGGCTGTCCGCCACGGAGTGTGCCGCCTCGGAGAGCAGCGCGGGAGAGCCCGTGAGCAGCCCGCCCACCGCCTTGGCCACGGCGATCAGGAGGTTGGCTCCGAGGGCCACGAACACGGTCAGGCGCGTCTTGTGGTCCTGCCCCTTCGGCTTCGGCGACGGCTCCGACCGCGCCGGTTCCCGCGGCTCCGTGGAGGGTTCCGACGGCTTCGGCCGGTCCGACCGGTCCTGCGATGTCCGATTCACCCCGTCCGATTGCCCAGGCCCGCGCGGCTCACACATCGGCGGATGGTGCGGCCCTCTACCAGGGGCCCGGATTCGGTGGCACCGTCGACTCGGACCACAGGAGGAGACCCACATGCCCAAGAAGCGGAAGAAACTCAAGCTCCCTCTCGCCTACAAGCCGCTGGGGTTCGCGCTGGGCTGGGCGAGCGGGGCCCTGGCCGGGCTGGCCTTCGAGGCGGCGTGGAAGGCGGTGCGTCACGAGGAGGACGCTCCCGACGCACTGGACAAGGACCGCGGCTGGGGTGAGGTGCTGCTCGCCGCGGCCCTCCAGGGCGCGCTGTTCGCCGTCGCCCGCAGCGCGGCGGACCGCACGGGCGCGAAGGCCGTCGAGCGTTCGACGGGGGTCTGGCCGTCCCCGGACAAGGGGAAGGGGAAGGGCAGAGCCAAGGGCGCCCCGGGTTTCAGGAGCTGACGGCCGTGTCCGCCGGGCCCGGGGCGACGGCGGGTTCAGCCCAGCTTCGGCGCCATGGTGGGCGTGAGGCACAGGGTGAACGAGTGCCCCGACGGGTCGGCGTAGCCCCGCTCCTCGAAGGGTCCCGCGGCGTCCTTGGTCTCGATGGGGCGGCCGCCGAGACCGACGATCCGGCGTTCCGCCTCGTCCAGGTCCGTCACCTGGAAGTCCAGATGGACCTGGAGGGAGTTCTCGGGGCGGGGCCAGCTCGGCGGTGTGGCCGTGAGGTCCCTGCGGAACCCCATCCGCGTCCCGTCCGCACCCCTGATGTCGATGCGGTTCGCGCTCGTGTCCGTCTCCTCGCCGTCGAGGAGTTCACGGTAGAACGCGGCGAGCTTCTCGGGCTCGGCGCAGTCCAGCACCACCACGCCTGCCAGTACCAGTGCCATGCTTCCTCCGTAGGGGATCGGGGGCGCGGTCGGCCGGGCCGTCGCTGCCCCGCGCCTCCCGGATACCCCGTCCTGCGGAATCAGTCGTCCACGAGCCACTCGCCGTCCCGCATGAGGTCGCGGCCGGCGATCTCGTCGGCCTCGCGCCAGGCCTGTACCCACCGCGGAGTGACCCGGAAGTAGAGATAGGCGGTGGTGAGGCGGCGCGGATCGAAGCCGGTCCGCTCGGCGAAGGCGTCGCCCGCACCGGCGGGCAGTCCGGCGGCTTCCAGTGTCTCCACGGTGCCGTCGACGACGACCACGTCGCGGGTCGGCCCGAAGGCCAGGCGTACCCTGCCGGTCGTCCGCAGGTTGCGGCCCGTCGGACTGGCCGCGGGCGTCGCCAGCAGCAGTGTCGTGCCGTCCCAGTGGTAGGACAGCGGGATCAGGTGGGGCGCCGCCCCGTCGGGGGCCGCGGTGGACACCCAGACGTCGACGTCCTGTTCCAGCCGGTGGAGCGTGTCCTGGGTGCGCTGCTTCAAGGTACGGGCGGGCGGGGTCATGTGCGGTCAGCCTCCTGAGGCCGTGCGGGGACAGGTCCGGGGAAATGACGGGGCAGCGTGCGGCGGTGTGACAGGCGGGAGGTCCCCTCGGTCGTGTCGTCCACTCCGCCCGCTGGGTCTACTCCGTCCGCCGGGTCCGCGAGGGCTGCTGCATCTCGTCCAGCCGGGCCGCCGCCGCCGACAGCAGGAGGTCGAGCGCGGCCGGGTAGGCGCTGCGCCGCATGTCGGACACCAGGTGACGGGCCGTCGCCGCGATGTGCGGGTGCGTGGCGGGGGACAGTCGCGCGTACGTCGCCCGCCACACCCCCGCCTCCGCCTCGCGGGCGGCCCGGGGAAGGGCCACGCTCGCCGCGTCGAGGGCCGCGAAGGCCAGCGCCTGGTCGACGAACGCGTGGTAGATCCGCACGGCCTCGACGTCGGGAAAGCCGGCGCCGCGCAGCACACCGAGGATCGTCTCCACCGCCGCGATCTCGTGGGCCCGGCCCGTGACGCGGTACGAGCTGAGCACCGCGGCCTGTGGATGGGCGAGCGATCCGGAGTGCATCCGCAGGCCCAGGTCGCGCAGGTCGGCCCGCCAGTCCCCGGTGGGACGCCAGGTGCGCAGCGTACGGCCGATGAGTTCGTCCGCGATGGCGAGCAACAGGTCGTCCGTGTCGCGGAAGTACCGGTACAGGGCCGTGGGATCGGCGCCGAGGGCGAGGCCGAGCCGGCGGACGGTGAGGGCGTCGGCGCCGTGCTCCTTGAGCAGCCGCAGCGCCGTCTCGACGATGAGCTCCTCGGAGAGGACGACCCCCGTCTTGGTGGGGCGTCTGCGCCGCCGGGCGGCGGGCGGGACGACTCGTTCGGCCATGGGCTCTCCCTCCGGTGCGGGCACCTTATGTCAACGGCGTTGACCTGTTAAGGCCCCGGGCAGTTTCATTTCCGGTCATCGGGCCGGAACCAGGCCCCGGGTGCGATCGGAGCAGGCCATGACGCAGCAGCCGTACGGTGTGGATCCCCCGTCCCTGCGCAAGTCCCTCGGTGTCGTGGACGGCGTCGCGATCGCCGCGTCCAGTACGGCGGCGACCACCAGCATCGGCATCGGGCTGGGCGTGACGGCGGGCGTGGTCGGCCTGCATCTGCCCGCCATCATGCTGCTGGCCTTCCTCCCGGTCCTGGGGATCGCGGGCGCCTACACCCGGCTGAACAAGGTGGAGCCGAACGCGGGCAACGGCTATGTCTGGGTGGGCCGTTCGCTCACTCCCTGGCTCGGCTTCCTGGTCGGCTGGGTGAACATCGTGGCCACCGTGGCCTTTCTCGCCTACACCACCGCCGTGACCGGTTCGGCCATGCTGCAACTCGCCGGTGAGGCGGGGCTGCACGAGGTGGGCGGGCTCGCCCTGGACCCGGGTTCGACCGCCCAGACGACCGCGGTGGGCGTCGTGGTCCTCGTCGCCGTCACCCTCACCGCGGTCACCGGGGTCAAAGCCGCCGCCCGGTTGCAGGGCGGGCTGCTGGTCTTCGAGTACGTCGTCCTGCTGGGGTTCTGCGGATACGGCATCGTCACCGGTCCGCACGCCTTCCGGCTGAGCTGGTTCGACCCGTTCCAGATCCCCTCGGCCTCGGCCCTGGCGCAGGGCATGCTGCTGTCGGTGTTCTGCTACTGGGGGTTCGAGGCGGCGTTCACCGTGAACGAGGAGGTGCGTGACCCCAAGGACGCCTCGCGGGCCGGGATCATCACGCTGGTCACGATGCTCGGACTGTTTCTCCTCGGCTCGGTCGCCTTCCAACGCGTGCTGTCCGAGGACGAGTTGGCGGGTCACGGCGCCCAGGGGCTGGCGTACTTCGGTGACCGTCTCGCCTCTCAGCCGCTCGCCGCGCTGCCTCTGGTGGCGCTGATGTTCTCGGCCGTCGCCTCCTTGCAGGCGGGGGTGATCCCGACGGCTCGCGGGATGTTCGCGATGAGCCGGGACCGCACGCTGGGGCCGGTGTGGGCCAAGGTCAGCTCCCGGTACGGGACTCCGGCGGCCGGGACCCTGCTGATCGGCGCGCTGGCGGCGGCGGTGGCGGCGCTCGCCCTGGTCATCCCCCGGCTCGCCGACATGATCATGGCCACGGTGAACGCCGTCGGGATCGTCGTCGCCCTGTCCTACGCGCTCACCGCGCTCGCGGCGGCGGTGCGCTTCCGCGGCCTGTTGCGCGAGGACTGGCGTCAGGGGATACGGGCTGTGGTGCTCCCCTCCGTGAGCGCCGCGGCCCTGCTCGGCCTCGGTGGTTACCTCGCCTGGTCCTTCTACATCTCCACCGATCACCTCGAAGTCAGCGCGGACAACGGGTGGTTCCTGCTGCTCGTGCCCGCCCTGATGATCGCCTCCGGGTTCATCGCGGCCGCCTGGGCCAAGTGGGTGCGCAGATCCCCGTACTTCCGCACCGGCCGCGGCACCGACGCCGACGCGCCCCAGTTGCTGGCCGCACCCCGCTGACCCCTCCCCCGCACCGCCGACACCCGACCCAGGAACGGACTCATGCACGCTGACCTCCTGTTCACCGGTGGACCGGTCCTCACGCCCGAGGGCCCCACCGCCACCGAGGTCGCCGTCACCGGCGACCGGATCACCGCCGTCGGGGCCGCGGCCCGCGACCTGACCGGCCCCCGGACCGAGGTCGTCGACCTCGCGGGACGGCTGCTCCTGCCGGGTTTCCAGGACGCGCACCTCCACCCGGTCCCGGCGGGACTGGAACTCGCCCAGTGCGACCTGACGGGCGCGCGGACCGCCGAGGAGACCGTGCGCGCCGTCCGGGCGTACGCCGACGCGCACCCCGACCGGGAGTGGATCACCGGCGGCGGCTGGTCCATGGAGGCGTTCGAGGGCGGTACGCCGACCAAGGAGGTGCTGGACGCGGTCGTACCCGACCGGCCGGTGTACCTGCCGAACCGGGACCACCACGGCGCCTGGGCCAACAGCCGCGCCCTGGAGCTGGCGGGTGTCACCCGCGACACTCCGGACCCGGCCGACGGGCGTTTCGAGCGGGACGCCTCGGGCGAGCCCACCGGGATGCTCCAGGAAGGGGCCATGCGTCACGTCGGCCGGCTCACCCCCCAGGCCGGTCCGGCGGACCGGCTCGCCGCGCTGCTGCGCGCCCAACGCCATCTGCACGCGCTCGGCATCACCGCCTGGCAGGACGCGCTCGTCGGCGCCTTCGTGGGGATGGAGGACCCGTCGGACGCGTATCTGACGGCGGCCCGCGAGGGCTCGCTGACCGCGCGGGTCGTCGGCGCGCTGTGGTGGGACCGGGAACGCGGGGCCGAGCAGATCCCCGAACTCGTCGAACGCAGGGCGGCGTTGAGCCACGGCCGGTTCCGCGCCACCAGCGTCAAACTGATGCTGGACGGGGTCGCGGAGAACGGCAGCGCCGCCCTGCTCGATCCCTATCTCGACCCGTGCGGCTGCGCCACCGCCAACCGGGGCAACAGCTTCATCGACCCGGCCCGGCTTCCCGAGTACGTGAGCGAGTTGGACGCCCTCGGCTTCCAGTGCCACTTCCACGCACTGGGCGACCGGGCCGTACGGGACGCCCTGGACGCGGTCGAGGCCGCACGGAAGGCGAACGGAACGAACGACACACGTCCGCACCTGGCCCACCTCCAGGTCGTGCACCCCGACGACGTACCCCGCTTCGCGAGGCTCGGCGCCACGGCCAACATCCAGCCCCTGTGGGCCGCGCACGAACCGCAGATGGACGAGCTGACGATTCCCTTCCTCGGACCCGAACGGGCCGCCCGGCAGTACCCGTTCGCGTCGCTGCTGCGGTCCGGGGCGCGCCTCGCGGCGGGCAGCGACTGGCCGGTCAGCAGTCCCGATCCGCTCCAGGGCATCCACGTCGCGGTCAACCGGGTGGCCCCGGACCGGACCGGGCCGGTGTTCCTGCCGGCCGAACGCCTCGGGCTGACGGCCGCGTTCACCGCGTACACCGCGGGATCCGCGTACGCCAACCACCTCGACGACACCGGGAGCGTGCGGGCGGGGGCGCTGGCGGATCTCGTGGTGCTGGACCGTGACCCGTACGCCGGACCGCCCGAGGAGATCGGCGCGACGGGGGTCGCCCTGACCTATGTGGGGGGTGAGCGGGTCCACGAGGCACCGGGCGCCTGACGGCGGCGGTCCGCGCCGCCGGGGTCGCGCGCGAGGCCGCACGGACGGAGTCGCGGACGCCGGGCACCCGGCGCCGAGGTCACGGCGCCGAGGCGACCGCGCCGAGGTGACTGCGCCGAGGCGACTGCGCCGAGGTCATGGCAAGAGCGTTCAGGCGCCCGGCGCCCGGCTGGGCAACCATCTGGTGGTGTGGCACCCCGTCGGGCCGTGCCGCCCGTGCCGGCCACCCGGCCGGGCGGGGGTACCGTCCGTTCACTCCTCCCCGGTCTGCGCCTCGAACTCGACCGGCAGCCGGTCCAGTCGGGATTCCCAGGTCGAGGCCGTCGAGGTGAGTTCACCGGCCGGCACGGCCAGCCGCAGGCCGGGCAGCCGGTGCAGCAGGACGTCGACCGCCGTCCCGATGACGGCCTGGCCGATGTCCTGTCCGGGGCACTCGTGCGCGCCGCCGCTGAACGCGAGGTGCGACCGGTTGCCCCGCACCGGGGCCCCCGCGTCGGGCCGGATCTCCGGGTCCAGGTTCCCGGCGCCGAGCCCGAGCACCAGCAGGTCGCCCTCCTTGACGTGGTGCCCGGCGAGTTCGAGGTCCACGGCGGCGAAGCGCCCCGGCAGGACGGCGAGCGGCGGGGTGTTCCACAGCACCTCCTCGACCACGGCGGAGACGTCCAGCTCTCCGCTGACCAGTCCGGCGAGCCGGGAGGTGTCGGTCAGGACCAGTTGGAGCACCCGGGCCAGCAGATTGCTGGTCGTGGTGTGCGCGGTGACCAGCACCAGGCACAGATGGCTGAGGATCTCGTGCTCGTCGAGGCCGGCCTCGTGCCCGATCAGCCCGGTGGTGAAGTCCGCGCCGGGCTCCGCGCGTTTGCGCTCGGCGAGATCCGCGAGGGTGCGCGTGATCAGGGCGTTGTGGGCGAGGGCGTCCGCGCCGCCCTTGACGACCTGGGCGCAGGAGACGGCGAGCCTGCGCCCCTCGGCCGCCGGAAGACCGAACAGCCGGGTCAGGACGAGCATCGGCAGGTGCTCGGCGAACTCACCCACCAGGTCGGCGCTGCCCGTGCCGGCGAACGCGTCGATCTGCCGGTGGGCGAAGTGGGCGACGTGGCGCCGGATGCCCCGTCCAGCGACGGTGCGCAGGCTGTCGGTGACCGCGCCGCGGAGTCTGCGGTGCGGCGCGCCGTCCTGGGACACGCAGTCGGGCCGCCAGCCCAGCATCGGGATCAGCGGTGACGTGGCGTCGACACGGCCCTCCTTCCGGTCCCGCCAGATGCGGGCGTCCCGGCTGAACTGACGGGCGTTGTCGAGCACCCGTCGGTTCTCCCGGTAGCCGAGGACCAGCCAGGCGGGAACGTCGCCCTCCAGGAGGACCGGGGCCACCGCCCCGTACTCCTTGCGCAGCCGGGCGTAGATGCCGTGCGGATCGGTCGCCGCCCCGGGTCCGTACAGCCGGGTGGTGCCGCCGTCCGCACCGCCCTCCTCCGGGCCGGTGGCGCCGCCGTGGGCGACCGGGCAGCGGCGGGGGGCGTCGGGGTCGTGCGCGGACCGGTCGTTCATCGTGGCTCCCGAGCGGCGGCGGAGCGTTCCTGAAGGTGGCGTACGAGGGCGATGAGGACGTCACGGCCGGAGGCCCGGTCCCGGGCGTCACAGGTCACGATCGGGGTGTCCGGAGGGAGGTCGAGGGCGTCGCGGATCTCCTCGACCGGGTGCCGCGGAGAGTCCGGGAAGACGTTCAGGGCGATGACGAAGGGCACGTCCTGCCGTTCCATCTCCTCGATGGCCCGGAAGCTGGAGGCCAGACGCCGCGTGTCCACCAGGACGACCGCCCCGAGGGCGCCCTTGAACAGGCCGTTCCACAGGAACCAGAACCGCTCCTGGCCCGGCGTCCCGAACAGGTACAGCACCAGTTCGTCGTTGAGGGAGATCTTGCCGAAGTCCATGCTGACGGTGGTCCGCGTCTTGCCGGCCACCCCGACCAGCTCGTCGGCGCCGGCGCCTGCCTCGGTCAGCGTCTCCTCGGTGGTCAGCGGTTCGATGTCGCTGACCGAGCCCACCAGGGTGGTCTTGCCGGTGCCGAAGCCGCCGGCGATCATCACCTTCACCGAGCGGGGGCCGCCGTCCGACCCCCGGTCGGGACGGTCAAAGCCTTTGGAGTCCACGGAGTACCTCCTCCAGGAGTGTGCGGCCGGGCCCACCGCCGGCGTCCGACGCCGGGACGGGATGGCGGGCCTCGACGCGGCCCGCGTCCAGCAGGTCGGCCAGGAGCACCGCGAGGATGTTGAAGGGCAGTTCGAGCCGGGCGCCGAGTTCGGCCACCGAGAGCGGCTCGCGGCAATGCCGGAGGATGTCCTCGTGCTCGCGCTGCATGCCCGGGGCGGGTACGGCGCGGGAGACGACGAGGGTCGCGACGTCGAGGTCCGCCGCCGGCCCGTCGCCCGGCCCGCTGCGGCCGCCGGTGAGGACGTAGTAGCGCTCAAGGCCGGACGGGTCCGTCGGCCGGCGGGGAGCACTCATCCAGGGTGTTCCTCCGAGCGCGGCTCGGTGCCGAGGAGTTCACCCATCCTGCGGGCCAGATCCCTCATCTGGTGACCGAGAAGGCCCTGGTCGAGGCCTTCCCGGGCCAGCACTCCGAGGTAGGTCTCCACGCCGGCCCGCACCACGAACAGATGACCGCCGTCGACCTCGATCATCGCCAGCCGCAGCCCCCCGGCGTAGCGGGGGAACTGCTCGGCCACCGGCTGGGCCAGTGCCTGAAGACCCGCGACCACGGCGGCGAACCGGTCCACATCGTCGGGGTCGTCGGCACCGTAGGAGGTGATGGCCTTGCCGTCGCTGGAGGCCACGAGGGCGAAGCGGATCTCCTTGATGCTCTCCGTCAGATCGCGGAGCGCCCAGCTCACGTCGGTTCCCTGTTGCGTCATGTGAACTAGTCGCTCTCTTCGGTGCGGTGCTCGGTGGACTCGGGTCCGGCGGCCGTCCCGCGCGGCGGCGCGCTCTCCCGTCCCGCCGTGGCGAAGGCGGCAAGACCGGCGAAGGACGCGTAGGGGGGTACCGCGGCCACGGATTCCTCGCTGCGGACCGCCGGGCCGGGGACGGGCGCGCCACCGGACCGGGACCGCGAGGCCCCGGTCCGCGCGCCGCGGCGCCGGGGAAGTCCGCCGGGAGTGGTGTCCGGCCCCTCGTCGTCCCTCGCGCCCTGGTCCGCGGCGCTCCCGGCGGCCGGGGCGGGGTCGGTGACCGTGGCGGGCAGCGGGCTGAAGTACTTGTGCGGTACGACGACGACCACCGAGGTGCCGAGCCAGGGCGAGTCGGCGAGGGTGACCCGGATGCCGTAGCGGCGGGCCAAGGTGCCCACCACGCGCAGGCCGAGGTTCGCGTCCTCCGAGATGCCGCCGAGGCCCGGCCCGGCCGCGGTGCCCGCGAGGGTGTGCGCGGCCTCGTGCTTCTTCTCCTCGCTCAGCCCCTTGCCCGCGTCCTGGATCTCGATGCCGACCCCGTTGGGTACCTCACGGCCGGAGACGAGCACCGGTTCGGTGGGCGGCGAGTAGCGTGCCGCGTTGTCCAGGAGGTGGGCGAAGATCAGCGTGAGGTGGTCCACCAGAGCGCCGTCGACGCCGAGTTCGGGCAGATGACGGACCTGGACGCGGTCGAAGTCCTTGATGCGGCCGATTCCGCCGCGTACCACGCTGAGCAGGCGCTGCGGCTCCTGCCACTGGCGTCCGGGCCGGTCCGAGCCGCCGAGCACACCGATGCTGGCGGCGAGACGGTCGGCGGGGCCGATCTCCTGGTCCAGCTCCATCAGGCCCCGGGCCACCGCGGGCAGCCGGCCGTGCTCGCCCTGCATCTCGTGGAGCCGGCCGCGCAGCCTGCTGGTCAGCACGTGCATGCGGTTGCCGATGCTGATCACGGCCTGCTCGGCCGAGGTGGAGCGGTCGAACTCCGCCTCGACGCCGATCAACGCGGTGCGCAGGATCTTCCGCAGTTCGGCGCGGAGTTCGGGGCTCGCGTCCGTATCCCGCGCGACCTCCGGCAGGATGTCGTCGACAGCCTCGCCGGCCCGCAGGCGTTCGAGGGCGCCGGGAAGATAGGTGTCACCGAGCCTGCCGACGACCGCCAGTTGCACCGCGAGCCGCTCCTGCCAGACCTGGGTCCGTGCGGCGATCCCCGTCTCGTGGGCCTCTGTCTGCTCGGCGAGCCGCGCGTCGTGGGCCCGCGCCTGCTCGGCGAGGCGGGCCTCCTGGACCCGGATCTCTTCCGCGAGCCGTGCCTCGTGGGTTTGGGTCTGCGCCGCGAGCCGTGCCTCGTGGGCCTCTGTCTGCTCGGCGAGCCGTGCCTCGTACTCCTCGGACCGTTCGGTGAGACGCGCCTCGTGGTCGTCCGCCTGTTCCGCGATGCGGGTTTCGTAGGTCCGGGTCCGCTCGGCGAGGCGGTCCTCGAAAGCGCGGTCCTGTTCGGCCAGTTGCCCGTCGAGGACCGAGCGTTCGGTGGCGAACTTCCGCTCCAGACCGGCCACGTGCTGCCGCGACTGCTCGGTCCGCCTGGTCTGCTCGGCCCGCGCGCCGCGGAGGTCGTCCGCGGTGCGGCGCAGTTGGGAGCGGGTGCGCAGGAGGAGCCGTACACAGACCGCGCCTGCCGCGGTGGCCGCCGTGCCGGCGAAGGCCGCGGGGATCTGGGCCTGGTCGGGTCCGGCGACCGCGGCGGCGACGGTTCCGGCTCCCAGCGCGACCGGCATCAGCCACCAGCTGTACCAGACGACGGGTGCCCGCGCCGCCGGGGGCGAAGTGGCGAGTTCCATCTGCATCCTTCAAACCAGCACGCTCGGACACAGGGGGGTGTGCGGGCACCGTACGCGTCGTACGCGCGGCACGGGACGATCGAGTGTGTCCGTCTCAACTCGCCTTGTTCCAGGGGAGCTTATCGGGTTCTAGATCAAAAGGATCAACCGAGCACCGCGGACCGGCGCGTACGCCGTCACTCTCCGGCAGGAGTCCGCGGACGGGTGTCAGGTCCGGCGGAGCACGCGGTTGGCGCCCGCGGCGGCCGTCGTCGCGAGCAGCCAGCCCAGGCAGACGAGGACCACGGCCGCCCACTGCAGGCCGCCCCGCGGGCTGAACGCCTGTTCCTGTCCGAAGTCGACGAGCGGCAGCACCAGGTCGAAGGTGTAGACGGCCGCCTGGAAGTGGGGCGGCTTGCCGGGGTCGACCGCCTGCGGCGGCCAGCGCGTGAAGAGCAGGATGCCGCTCAGCATGATCGCGCACAGCCACCACACGGCGCGCATCGGCCGGTATCCGTAGCCGACGGTGAGGTCCTGGAAGCCGCTCCACACCCGTCCCGGCCACGGCAGTGTGCCGCGCAGCCTGCGCTGCTGGGCGAGCAGCACCGTGCGGGCGTCACGGTCGTGGCCGTGCTGCCGGTAGGTGGCCGCGAGTTGTTCGTAGGGCTGCGGGGTGAACCCCTCGGGGTCCCGCGCGAGCAGCGGAAGCCGTTGCCTGGCGGGCAGTTGGGGAAGCAGGCTGTCGTAGACCATGCCGTCCATGCGCAGTGCCCTGGGCCAGCTCTCCGGGGTGGCGTTCAGCACCGTGACGCGGGTGTGGCTGAGGGAGACCGCGCCTTTGACGGGTTCCCTGAAGCGCAGGTCGAGTTCGGAGGCGGTGGAGCGCCGGCTGATGAGGGCCGGCTGTCCGGCGGGCACGTCGATGAGGCCGTCCTTGAAGCAGAACCGGCTGCGCACCGTGACGCTGCTCATGGAGAGCCTGCCGAGTGCGGTGAACCCGTCGCAGAGATTGAACTCGGCCCCGACGTCTATGCCGTGGGCGCGCAGGGCCGGTGCGGGCCCGGCGGAGAGCGAGGCGTCCTCGAAGAGGGCTCCGCCGCCCACCCGGGCGTCGCACAGGTCGACGGTGCCCTCGGCGACCAGGCCGCCACGGCAGTTCAGGTTCCCGCCGATGTGCAGCCTGTTGGCCTTGAGGGCGGTCCCCGACGGGTTGCGCAGTTCGGCGCCCGTGAGCACGACGCTGCCGCGCACGGAGGTGTCCCGCAGGTCGGTGCAGCCGTCGACGACGAGGCCCGAGCCGGCCTGGATGTCGCCGCCGACGGTCGCGCACAGGAGTTGCAGGGCGCGTTCGCCGCGTCGCTCACCGTGCCCGGTCAGACGACTGTTCTCCAGGTGCAGGGTGCCGCCGATCGAGGCGCCGTACAGATCAACGGGTCCTTCCACCCGGCACCCGGTGATCTCGCACTTCCCGCCGATGGTGACGCCGACCCCGGTGAGTCCGGGCAGCCGGCAGTCGCGCAGTTCGAGGGCGCCCAGTGCCGCGCCGTCCAGGCAGGGGATCTGCTCGAAGCGGCAGTTGCGCAGCCGCAGGGTCCCCGCGACGACGGCCTCGGCGAGGTCGAGCCGCCCGGTGATCCGTACGTCCCTCAGCCGCAGCCGGGGCAGGTGGCCCGGTTCGGCGGGCGGTGGCGCGAGCAGCAGTCTGCGGACGACCGCCGCTCGTACCTCGCCCCCGTCCGCGTACCACTCGCCCCTGCGGAAGGCGGCCCACATTCCCCGCTCGCTCCCGCTCCATCCGCCTGGCGCGAGGCTGCCCGACACGTGAACTCCCCCTCATGCAAAGGAAACCGCTGCATCGCTCTACCCAGCGGGCGCACGGCACAACCAGAGGTACACCTGGACTTCCTGGACAGCTGTCCAGTTATAGTGGACACCTGTCCAGGATTTCGGATCACATGAGGGAGCTCACCGACGATGGAGACGGTCGCGAACGTGCTGGTGGGCCTGGTGGCCGCGCTGCACGTGTACATCCTGGTGATGGAGATGTTCCTGTGGGAGAAGAAGCCGGGGCGGGGGCTGCACGGCTTCGATCCGGAGATGGCCCGGGCGACCGCGCCGATGGCCGCCAACCAGGGGCTCTACAACGGTTTCCTGGCCGCGGGCCTGGTGTGGGGCCTGCTCGCCGCCGATCCGACCGGCTTCCGCGTGCGGGTGTTCTTCCTGGTGTGCGTCGTGGTCGCCGGGGTGTACGGAGCGGTCACCGCGAACCGGCGCATCCTCTTCGCGCAGGCGCTGCCCGGCGCGCTCGCCCTGGCCGCCGTCCTCGTCGCCCGGTGACGGCGGGGGACCCTCGGGCGGCCCGCACCCGGGAACGGCTGCGGCAGGCGCTCCTCGCGGAGTGCGCGGAACGCCCGCTGGAGGAGGTGGGCGTCGCCGCGCTGGTGCGGCGCGCCGGGGTGGGCCGGGCCACGTTCTACGTGCACTACGCCGACCTGGAGGCGCTCGCGGTGGACGCCTGCGCCGATGTCGTGCGCGAGGCCGTGGACGCGCTGCACGCGTGGCGCGGGCGGCCCGACCCGGTGTCGGCGCCGCCCGCGCTCCTCTCGTTCTTCAGCGGTCTCGTGCCGCACGCCGGTCTCTACCGGGCCCTCCTGAGCCCGGGCGGAGGCGGCCCGCTCGGTCACGTCCTGCACCGGGACCTGCGCGCCCGCAGTCTGGCCGAGCGGACCCTCGCGGGCGCCCCGGACGCCGCCCTCGTCGCCTCCGCGGTCGCCGCCACCTTCGCCGGGGTGCTCGCGGACTGGCTGCACGGCCAGTTGGACGGCACGCCGGAGGAAGTGGCCCACCAGGTGTGGCAGTTGCTGGTGGCCCTGCACATGAGCCGGTGACACCTCACCCGCGGACCACCGCGTCCTTCACCTCGGGCCGCCCCCGCCCCCTGAGGCGCTGTACAAGCACATGACAGCCGAGGCCCGGGGATCGTGACGTCCGGGACCGTGATCACGGCCCTCCGGCCGGTTCGACACCCGCGGCGGCCGACACGGGTGTCACACATTGCGCACATAAACGGTCATACCTGGAAAGCCCGCGACAGTGACGTCGCCCGGAGCGCACGTGCACACCACACAAGGCGTCGAGGTGCGGCGCTTCTCCTGATCGGTCCGTGAGCTTCGGAGCCCGCCCACCGGTGCGGGAACGGCGTTCCCGCACCCGAGGACTTCGTACGCAGTCCGCGGAACAGTCCGTTGGCCGCGCTCCGCGCTCGACAGGCCGGGCAGTGGTTCCCGACTCCGTTAGGAACAGTGCGTGATCACCTCTCCCCCTCTCCCCGACCCCGCTGTGGTCTCCCGGTGGAACGCCGTCCCCGACCTCGTCGCCGGCCGGGCCGGTGGCTGCCACGGCTCCCTGCGATCGCGCCTGCGGCTCGTCGCCGTCCTCCTGGTACTGGTGGGCGTCATCGCCCTCGACGGGGCGTTCGTGCCCACCGCGGGCTGGGCGACCCTGCTCGCCGCCGTCTCGGCGGCGGCGGCGACGTTCGCCGGCCCCGCGCTCACCGGAGGAGTCGTCCTCGCGTCGGGCGCCGCCAGGATCGGCCTCGACCTCAGCCGCCCTCGGCCCCTGCTCGCCACCGCCTCGCATTCCGTCACCCTGCTCGCCGTCTGCGCGGTCGTCATCGGGTTCTGCGCCCTGCGACAGCGTCACCGCGTGGAGGTGGACACCCTGCGCACCCTCTCGGAAATCGCTCAGGGGGTCGTTCTGCGTCCCCTTCCCGACCGGCTCGGACCGCTGCGTGTCGCAGCCACCTATCAGGCGTCCGACGCGCACGCCGCGGTCGGCAGCGACCTGTACGGGGCCGTCCGCGTCCCCGGTGCCACGCGGGTCCTGATCGGCGACGTCCGCGGCAAGGGCTTGCAGGGCATACACGAGGTGGCGGCCGCGCTCGGCGCGTTCAGGGAGGCCGCCCGCTGCTACCCCACCCTCCCCGAAGTGGCCGCTCACCTGGAGGCCAGCATCCGCAGCCATCTGGAGGAGGTCGTCGAGACCGACCACGAGGCCGGCGAACGCTTCGTCACTGCACTGCTGCTGGAGATCCCCGACGACCAGCACGTGGTCCGCACGGTCAGCTGCGGCCACCCCGCGCCCCTGCTCGCCCGCGGAGGCCGCGTCACCCTCCTGAAGCCCCAGCGGTGCAGCCCGCCCCTGGGCCTGGGAAGCCTCTCCGCCCACGACCACCACCAGGACACCTTCCCCTTCGCCGCCGAGGACGTCCTGATGCTCTACACCGACGGCATCACGGAAGCCCGCGACGAGGCAGGCACCTTCTACCCCCTGAAGGAGCGGGTCGCCTCCTGGACCGGCACCGACCCCGGGCACCTCCTCCGGTACGTCCAGGGCGACCTCTCCCAGCACATCAGCGGCCCGCTGGGCGACGACGCCGCCATGATCGCCCTCCAGCGGACCCCCGGCCGCACGACCTCCCGGACACCCGAACCCGCGACGGCCGGAACACCGGCCCCGGCGCGGGCAGGCCACCGCGGCGATCCCACCGGAGGAGGGCGGACGGTCCCGCCCGGCCCCTCCCTCGGTCCGGCCACGGGAGTCACGCGGAACGCGGCACGCCACCGCGTCCTCATGGTGATGTTCGACGGTGTGCAGTCGCTCGACGTCACCGGACCCTTGGACGTGTACGCCGCGGCCAACGAACACGGCGGCGACTACCAGCTGACCACCGCCTCCCTCGACGGGCAGCCGGTGCGCACCACCGCCGGACTCCGGCTCGTGCCGGACATGGCGCTCGGCGACGTCGACTACGTGGTCGACACACTCGTCGTCCCCGGAGGTCCCCGGTGGTGGGAGGCGGTCGCCGACACACGGCTCGTCGAGGGCATCACGCGGCTCGCCGCCCGCGCCGCCACGGTCGCGGCCGTCTGTGCCGGCACGTTCCCGCTGGCCGAGACCGGGCTCCTGGACGGGCGCCGGGCCGCCACCCACTGGAAACTCGCCGCGGACCTCGCCGCCCGCTACCCCCGCGTCCAGGTGGACCCCGAGGCGATCTTCGTCAGGGACGGCAGGTTCATCACCTCCGCCGGGATCACCGCCGGCATCGACATGACGCTGTCGCTCGTCGAGTCCGACCTCGGTCCTGACGTCGCCCGCGCGGCTGCCAAGCACCTGGTGGTCTTCATGGCCCGGCCCGGCGGACAGTCGCAGTTCAGCGTGCGTCAGCAATCCCCTCGCGCCGGGAACTCGTCGCTGCGTGACGTCCTGGACCGGGTGGCCGCCGACCCCCGGGGTGACCACAGCCTGCAGGCACTCGCGGACAGAGCGGCGTTGAGCTCGCGGCACCTGACCCGGCTGTTCCGTTCGGAGGTCGGCACCACGGCCGGCGAGTACGTGAAACGCATCCGTCTGGAGGCGGCACAAGCGCTTCTCGAAGGCGGAGACGAACCGCTCGACACCGTCGCGCGGCGCAGTGGTTTCCGCACGGAGGAGACCATGCGGCGGGCCTTCCGCAGCCATCTGGGCGTGAGCCCCGGCACTTACCGGGACCGCTTCCGCACCACGCTGCCGGCCACCGCGCCCGCCGCCGGTGGGCGAGCCGCCGAGGGGCGAGCGGTCTGCCCCGACCTCGGCGTCCCGTCCCGCTGACCGGAGCACCCCGCCGCCGCGGACAGGTCGTATCCGAGGATCGTCCCGGACCCGCACCCTTGCGAGGGGCAGCGAACCGTTCGGGGTCTGATGGGTCTGACCGTGGGCTGACGCCTCATATGTGCCGGGGAGGTCCGACGACGGCGCGCCACCCGGCGCCCGTCCGCCCGCGTCCCGACGTCGCCCGCACTCTCATGTCGCCCGCACTCCCCCGCACGGTGCCGTGCGGGGGAGAACCGGCGTACGCCGTCCGCGAGGCCGGCCCGTCCGGCCCGTCCGGAGGAGAACCTCCTCGACCTGCCCTCGTCCCATCATGAGGGGCGGCCGTGGCGCCGGCCCGGTGCGTCAGGGACATCGGTGCCTCGGATCGGGCCATCCAGGTGGCACCCGGTGGAACGCCACCGGACCGGAAGCCCTCCAGACATGAAGGAACCCCTCCGCCGACAGCAGGTCACGAAGGAGGCTGTCGGCGGAGGGGTTCAGGAACGACGTGCGAGCGTGACGTTCCCCAGTACGTCCTGCACTATCTGCTGGACTTCGACGCGCCCGATCCGGCCGACCTCGCCGGCCCGTCCCCACGTAGCCCTCTCCGGAACGCTGCCGGCGAGCCGAAGCGCCGTCTGGGACGCCTGCCGGGAACTGCGGGCGTGATCCACGACGTAGTACCGCCAGACGGGCGGCCCCTGCGTGGTGCGCGTCTCGAGACCTACCAGCCACATCTCCGCGGGAGGCGGCGGGGGCCACTCCTCGGCGGCCGGGTCGTCGACGGAACATCCGGTGTCGGAGAGGGAGCCACCGGCGTCCCGCGGATTCTCCGACGCGGAGGAAACGGTCACGTACGCACCTCGACGGATGCATGTGTCGGCCTCGATCAACATGGCGTCTCGCCTCCCGTCCTCGGGTTCTCGCGGCACCGGGGGTGCCACGGCGTTCAGTCCAAGCTGCGGTTGCGCATCGGGCTGACTGATTTTTCTGCGTATACCTGAATGACTGAGTGGCACGCGGATTTGTGACAGCCGTCACATCGGCGGACACCTCCAGCGCCCCCGAAGCACACCGCGCCCCGCGCGCGGGCCGCCGCAGGCCGCCGCGCCCGGCAGTACGCGGGCGAGGAGCCGACGAGGACGGGCCGCGCGACGCCCCGTCGGTCACGGCCCCCGGCAGGCGCCTCACCTCAACGGGGGCGTTCCGACCGGCCGTTCACGGCAGGACCGCCGCCCGGACCGCAACTGCGCGCCCTGCCAGGCCCGTAGCGGCGGACGCCGCCCACCGCCGAAGGCAGCCGCCGGCCATGGAACCGACGACCTCCGCAGCACGTCCTGAACCTCCGGACCGAGTAACTGCCGCTGTCACAACCGGCTCGACCGGCCGGTCATACACTGTCGGCGCTTCGGGTCGGCGACATCCGTCCTCCCGCTCGATCGCCTGGTCGTGGCCTCTTTGACGACCGTTCATATCGATTTTCCGTAAGGATCAGCATCTTGCATCAGAGGAAGAAACGTCTGCGGCTCTCGACCGTGATAGCGGTCGGCGCGCTGGCCGCGGGTGGCCTGGCCACCCTGCCGTTCACCGCTCTGGCCGACACCACCGGTGACGTGGCCGACGCCTCCCGGCAGCAGGACTTCACCTCCGCGGCCGCGCAGTACCACATACCCGTCAACGTCCTGCTCGGTGTTGCCTACCAGGAGTCGGGGTGGGCGTCGCACGGCGAACAGCACAGCACCGACGGCGGTTTCGGGCCCATGCACCTCACGGACGTCACCCCGGCCATGATGGCCGGCGGCGACGCCGGCGCCGCCGGACGCGGCGATCTCACCTCCCTCGCCGCGCGGCCCGCCCTGCACACCCTGCAGGCCGCCGCGAAGCTGACGGGCCTGTCCGTGGACGCGCTGCGCGGGGATCCGGCCGCCAACATCCGCGGCGGTGCGGCGCTGCTCGCCTCCTACCAGGAGGAGTTGACCGGCGGCACGCCGGCGGACGCGGCGCAGTGGTACGGGGCGGTGGCCCGCTACAGCCAGTCGGCGCAGAAGCAGGGGGCGGTGCGTTTCGCGGACCGCGTCTTCGACACGATCCGCGACGGCGCGGCCGGTGTGACGGAGAACGGCCAGCGGGTTCGGCTGACCGCCGCGCCGTCCGTGCGGCCCGAGGACGCGCAGGTGGACCGGCTGCACCTCAAGGCGGCTGTCACCGCCGACACCGAGTGCCCGGCGACGTTGGACTGCACGTTCGTGCCGGGTTCCCCGGCCGGCGGCCAGGTGTCCAACCGGCCCGCCAACGGCATCCGGATCGACACCATCGTCATCCACGACCTGGAGTCCACCTACCAGGCCGGGATCAACATCCTCGCCGACCCGAAGAACGCCGCCTCCACGCATTACGTGATGCGGTCCTCGGACGGTGCCGTGACCCAGATGGTGCCCACCAAGGACATCGCCTTCCAGGCCGGCAACTACTCCACGAACCTGCACTCCATCGGCATCGAGCACGAGGGCTACGCCGCCCAGGGCGCGACCTGGTACACGGAGGCCCAGTACGAGGCCACCGCCGACCTCGTGAAGTACCTGGCCGACCGGTTCCAGATACCCCTGGACCGTCAGCACGTCATCGGTCACGACAACGTTGCCGGGCCGAACTCCTCGCTGGTCTCCGGCATGCACTGGGACCCGGGCAACGGCTGGGACTGGGACCACTTCATGCGCCTGCTCGGCCGTCCCCTCGGCGGGCTGCGCGGCACTCCGTCCGTGGGCTCGGTCGTGACCATCGACCCGCCCTTCGCCGACAACGTGCAGACCGTCAACGTCTGCCCCGCCGACGACCCCACCGGTGCCACCCCCGCCTGCACCGACAAGCAGCAGGCGTCGAACTTCGTGTACCTGCGCACCGCCCCGGACGCCACCGCGCCGCTCTTCGGCGACCAGGCCGTCCACCCGGCCGGCGCGGGCACCGACCGGATCAGCGACTGGGGCAGCACCGCGCAGACCGGCCAGCAGTTCGTCGTCGCCGAGGTCCAGGGCGACTGGACCGCGATCTGGTACAGCGGCGCGAAGGTGTGGTTCCACAACCCCGGCGGCCAGAACACCAGGTGCGCCTACGGGGTGAAGATCATCAAGGCGGCGGGCACCACGCCCGTGGCCGTCTACGGCTCCAGCTACCCCGACAAGTCGGAGTACCCCGCGGGCCTCGGCGCCTCCACCCAGGCCCCGCTGAGCATGTACACCGTGCCGGCGGGCCAGGCGTACGTCGCCACCCAGCCCCCCGCGGCCACCGACGACTACTTCACCTCCGGTGCGGTCGTCATCGGCGCCAAGAAGATGTACACCATCCAGTACAACCACCGGGTGTCGCTGGTCTACGCGAACGACGTCACCGCGACCACCGCCACCCACCACTGGGAGGACGGCGGGAACTGACAGTCCCGTTCTCACGCGGGGGGACCCGGCCCACTGGTGCACCAGTGGGGGCGGGGCCCCCCCCCGTCCCCGGCCCCGGGCGGTCGGGTTTAAACAACTGACGCGGCCGCCGTCCAAGCA
>NZ_JBHWEL010000033.1:0-43198 GCF_042734135.1 Streptomyces sp. NPDC059668
GCCCTTAAGGCCGGACGGGGGTCTGGGGGCGGAGCCCCCAGGTACGGGATGGGTCGGGTAGGGGCGGCGGGGGCGAAAAAACCCGCGACAGCCCCAGGGACGTACACCTAGCGTGCCCTCATGACCCGCCGCGATGGAATCGACGTACGCCCGATCACCGAGACCGAGATCCCGGACTGGACCCGCGCACTGAACACGGGATTCCTCCGCTCCCCGGCCGTCTCGGCCCAGGAGACGGCCGACCGCGGCGCGTACATGCTCCTGCCCCGCACACTCGGCGCCTTCGACACCGGCCGCTGCGTCGCGACCTTCCGCTCGTTCCCGCAGCAGCTCACCGCCGTGGGCGGCGCCCCCGTCCCCGCCGAAGCGATCACGAACGTCTCCGTCACCGCCACCCACCGCCGCCGCGGCCTCCTCACCCGGATGATGGGCACCGCCCTCACGGCCGCGAAGGAGCGGGGCGACGTGGTCGCCACGCTGATCGCCGCGGAGTACCCGATCTACGGGCGGTACGGTTTCGGACCGGCCACCACCGCCGCGCAGTGGACCGTCGACGTCCTCAGGACCGGCCTCGACCGCCGCTGGTCGGGCCCGGCCGACGGCGGCCGCATCGACCTGGTGGACGGCGAGGAGGTGCGGAAGACCGGCCCGGAGCTGCACGCCCGGCTCGCCCGCACCCGGGCGGGCGTGGTCGACCGCGCGGAGCGCTGGTGGCAGAAGAACACCGGTGCGCTGAAGGTGGACCCCGCCGCGTGGACGGAACCGTTCTACGCCGCGTACCGCTCGGCGGACGGCGAGGTGGAGGGACTGGTCGCCTACGAGGCGGACGACAACTGGGGCGACGCGAAGCAGCCGCTGAACACGGCAACCGTGCAATGGCTGATCGGGGTGACCCCCGCCGCCGAGCGTGCCCTGTGGCACTACCTCTGCTCGATCGACTGGATCACCCGGGTCAAGACCGGCTGGCGCGCCCCCGACGACCTGCTGCCGGACTTCCTGCCGGACCCGCGCGCCGCCAGGATCACCAGCCAGGCGGACTGGCTGTGGGTGCGCATCCTGGATGTCGTACGGGCCATGGAGGCGCGTACCTACGCGGGCTCGGGAACCCTCGTCCTGGACGTCACCGACGCGGACGGACTGTCCGCCGGGCGCTACCGGCTGGACGCGGGCCCGGACGGGGCCGTGTGCGCCCCGACCGGGCAGCGGGCCGACCTCACGCTGGACGTGCGCGAGCTGTCGGCCCTGTGGCTCGGCGAGCCGTCGGCGGTGCGGCTCGCGGCGCTCGGGCGGGTGCGGGAAGAACGAGAGGGCGCCGCCTCCGTGGCCGACGCCCTGCTCCGCACGTCCAGGCGACCGTGGTGCCCGGACATCTTCTGAGTCCTGAGTTCTGCCGGCCCGACTCCTGCTCCTTCCTGTGGCCGCGGCTTCCTGGTTCCTTGTTCCCGGGGCGTATTCCGTAGCACCCCTGTTGCTGTTGCTGTTGTTGTTGTTCGACGTGCGGTGGTGCGTCGTACGGACCGACCGAGCTCCCGGCTCCCCTCCGGAGGGGAGCCCGGTCAGCCGGACTGCCGGACGGTGGTGCCCGATCAGCCGGACTGGGAGAGCAGCAGGACGAGGATCACGGCCCCGATGCCGCTGATGGTGGTGTTCTTGGCCTTGAGGCCGACGGTCAGCACGGCGAAGGCGATGAGGCCCATCGGCCCGTACCTCCACTGGATGATCTGCTCGAATCCGATGGCGAGGGCGGCGACGGCGAGGGCGATGAGCGGCATGACGGTCCCTCCTTCGGGACGGCGAGGCGGACCCCGCTGGGACCGTCCACCTGGTCGGCCGAACGTGCACCTGGACGACTCTGGCGGCCAACCCCTAGGGAAGTTTGACCATGTTGCTTAAGTTGGCAACCAACTCATTCTTAGTTATCTCCTCGTTGGGACGACTCATAACCACCTATCCTGCAACTGCCCAAAGATGGCGCGAAGTTGTAGTGTTTGGTCGTGGAGCCGGAACACGCCGCCGTCAATGGGCGGAACAGGTCACCACGGCCACAGAGGTCACACCGTGAGGTGGCCGACGAACTGCGCAGCCGGATCAGGTCCGGCAAGCTGCGGCCGGGCCAGCGCATGCCCACGCAGGCCAAGCTGGCCGACGAGTTCGGCGTCGAACGCGGGGCCGTCCGTCAGGCGCTGCGCATCCTGCAGTCGGAGCACCTGCTCGTCAACGTGTCCAAGGGGAGCCCGGCCACCGTCGCCGACACCCCCGAACGGGCTCTGACCGGCCCGGAAGCCTCACCGCAGCCCACCACGGTGACACTGGGCGGCCGGATCGCGGCCGCCTTCGGGGCCCGGCACGTGGAGATCGACGCACTCTGCCTGACCTCCATTTCGCTCACCCTTGCCATGGGCGAACCCCTCCGGCACATTCACGCGGGCCGCATAAAACCAGCCAGGGTGGACGTGCGCGTCCTGCTCCCCAGCAGTGACATCGACCTGGCCTTCCCGGCCCCGGTCGACGCGTCGGCCTCGGGACGGCTCCAGCGCAGCTGGCTCACCAACCGCAACGCCCAGGGGCAGGTGCTGCGCCACAACCTGCTCGCCCTGCGGGCCACGCACGGCATCGACGTCAACGTGTCCTTCCGCGCGCTGCCCTTCACCCCGCCCGTGAAGCTGTACCTGCTGAACGGGACCGAGGCGCTCTTCGCTTACTACACCCTGGCCAGGCGCGAGGAGGAGGTCGACCACGAGTACCTGGAGATGTACGACGTCCAGGGCACCCAGTCGATGCTGTTCCCGTTCTCGCACGGAGCCGGGCAGCGGGACACCACCTTCGTGGAGCAGTCCCGCCTGTGGTTCGACGCGCTGTGGGAGACCATCAGCTCGGAGCTGCTGCTCTCGGGCTGACCGCCTCCCGGCCGGGGCTCACAGGGCGGGGCCGGCCACCAACAGGGCGAGGACGACCGCCCCGATGGAGCTGCAGGTGGGGCTCTTCGCCTTGACCCCGATGGTGAGCAGCAGCAGACCGACGACGCCGGTCGTGCCGTACTGCCACTGGACGAACTGGTCGAAGCCGACGACGAAGAGGGCGGAGAGAAGGGCGATGGCGGGCATGGGCGGTTCTCCTGCTTCTACTGTGGCGTGGTGGTTCCTCTGGGGTGTGCGGGGGTGAGTCCGGGGAGCTGGAGGCCCCTGACTCGGAGGGGGAGGCAAAACTTCCGCCAACTTGACCAAGTTGGCTGCCAACTCTGCTTAGGTTGTCCCCACTTGGCCACCAGTCATAAACAACTTTTAAACAACTCCCCGCAGATGGGCAGGAGTTGTAACGTTTGGTCGTGACCCAGGAGAACGTTGCAGTGAACGGCAGCAGAAGGCTCTCGCCGCAGGAGATCGCCGACGTCCTGAGGGATCGGATCCGGGCCGGAGACCTCAAGGCGGGAGACCGGCTGCCCACGCAGGCCGAGCTGGCCGAGGAGTTCGGTGTCGAGCGGGGGACCGTCCGGCAGGCGCTGCGCGTCCTTCAGGACGACGGCCTGCTCAGTAACGTCAGCAAGGGCAGCCCGCCCCGGATCGCGGAACGGGCCCCGGTGCAGGGCGAGCCCCAGACGACGATGGTCGGCCTGGCGCCCCGCCTGGCCCAGGCGTTCTCGGCACCGCACGTGCGGATCGACGCGGCCTGTCTGACCGCGGAGACGCTCATGGTGGCGCTCGGTGAACCGGTCCGCCTGATCCACGAGGGCCGACTGCGCCCCGAGTCGATCGACGTCCGCATCCTGCTCCCGTCCCGGGACATCAACCTGGCCTTCCCGGTCTCGGTCGACAGCGGGGCGGACGACGACCCGGTCCACGGACGCTGGCTGACCCAGCGCAACGCCCAGGGTCACGTCCTCCAGCACAACCTGCGCGCCCTGCGCTCCTCGCACGGCATCGACGTACGGGTGACGTTCCGGGCCCTGCCCTTCACGCCGCCCGTGAAGCTGTACCTTCTCAACGAGGCCGAGGCCCTGCTCGCGTACTACATGGTCACCCGGCGGGAGGAGGAGATGGCCGACGTGACGCTGGACATGTACGACGCCGTGGGATCGGACTCCCTCCTCTTCTCCTTCGAGAAACGGTCCGGCCAGCGGGACGCGGCGTTCGTGGAGCAATCCCAGAAGTGGTTCGACGCCCTCTGGGAAACCATCACCACGGACCTGACACTCTCCTAGTGACTTCTGATACGAGGCAGACCGAACTGGTGACAACGGAGACCGAGAACCTGCGAGAAGTGATCGAAAGGGCTCGCTTCGTGCTCTTCGACTTCGACGGGCCGATCTGCCGGCTGTTCGCGGGGCACCTGGCGGTGAACGTGGCGAAGGACCTGGTGGAGTGGCTCGAACACCAGGGCATGCGGGGGCTGCTGACGGAGGAGGAACAGGTCCACCCGGACCCGATGGTCGTTCTGTACGCCGTCCACCGGCGCCATCCGCACAGCGACCTGGTGGCCGAACTGGAGGAACGCCTCACCCAGCAGGAACTGAAGGCCGTGACCTCCGCCTGGCCGACCCCGTACGCGGATCCGCTGATCCGGACCTGGAGCGCGGTGGGCGCGCGGCTGGCCGTCGCGACCAACAACTCGGCCCGTACGGTCTCGGGCTACCTCGAAAGCCGCGGCCTCACGGACTGCTTCACCCGCAACCTCTACGGCCGCACACAGGACCTGAACCAGCTCAAACCCCACCCGCACTGCCTCAACCGCGCCCTGAACGCCCTGGGCGCCGCCCCCTCCGCCGCCCTGATGATCGGCGACGCCCCCTCCGACCACGAGGCCGCCCGACAGGCGGGCGTCCCCTTCCTCGGCTACGCACGCAATGCGTACCAGGAGAAGCTCCTGCGCGCCGCGGGCGCCGAGGACGTGGTGTCCTCGCTGGAGCCGGTGCTGCGGGTGCTGCGGGGGCAGGACTGACGGGGCGGCACTGGCGGGACAGAGCTGGAGGGTGCGGTCGCGGGTGCAGGAGAGCGCGGGCTCGACGCCGTCGACGTGCCGGGCCCGGATCGGCACTCACACGTCCCGTCAACGACGGGGGTGATCCGGACTCCTGCGGGTCGGTGTTCGTGGAGAGCGTGCGTGCCTGGCTCGATTCCTGCTGGAATCTCCTCTCGCGACCGTCCTGAGACGACATGGAGTCCACCGGGGCTCCGCCCGCGCGGTGCCTCCTGGGACTGGAACTTTCCCCAATTACAGAGCGTTTCCCAGTCCCCGCCCGCGGGCGGGGACTACTGTGTGTCCTCACCCTCGTCGCGATGCATGAACATCAGCGATCACGCACAGCCATTCAGGAGTGACCCGTGGGCGTTCCGCTGATGCCCGGCCCGCCCGGCCCACGGGCCCTGGAAGAGGCGGCGGACACGGCGTACCGCGACTTCGTCCGCTACGCAAAAGCGTTCGGATCGTTCGGCCGGGGTCACCACAACCTGAACTACATGGTGAGGCCGCTCACGGAGCGTGACTCCCGTCTGGTGGTGTGTGACGACGGCGCGCCGGTGACGGTGCGGGAACGTATCCCCTCGGCGCTACCCGTGGTCATCAGGACCTGGGGGGACGAGGCGGAGATCCTCAACAGGATTCGGGAGGTACTGCCGCACGTTCCGCGATGCCTGGTGAAGCACCGTGATCTGATCATCCTGAGTTATGTGGAGGGCATGCCGCTGTCGCGCATCTGCCCCAACGGCAATCCGCTGGACTCCGGTCTGATCGGCGCACTCGCGGATCTCCTCGCGGAGATGACGCGGGTGCGCAGACAGCACCTCCCCGCGCTGCCTCCGTCCTGGCCGCACTCCAACCGGGACAGCAGAGCCTTTCTGCGGGCGCTGGCGTTCGCGGCGGAGGAGCAGATCAGAAAACGCAACTGGGCGGCGTTCGGGGGGCTGTTCGCGATGCTCGGCATCTCCGAGGACGCGATGGTGCGTTTCGTCGAAAGGGTGCCGGCGCTGGTCAACCGCCCCTTCAGCCTTCTCCACACCGACCTGCACCGGGACAACGTGATCGTCTCCTACGACGGCGATCCGCCCCTGATCTGCGTCGACTGGGAACTCGCCAGCTACGGCGACCCGTTGCACGACCTCGCCACGCACCTGGTGCGGATGCGGTACCCCGACTATCAGTGGCCCGAGGTGATCGAGGCGTGGCGGGAGGCGATGGGCCGGCGGCGCCCCGCGGCCGTGCACGGGCTGGATCGCGACCTCAGGCACTACGTCGCCTTCGAGCGTGCCCAGTCCGTGTACCCGGACGTGATCCGGGCCGCCACATCGCTCGGTGACTCCACCACACAGCAAGAACTGGAGGCCGCGTCGGCTGCGGTGCACCGGGCACTGCTGGCGGCCGAGGCACCGCTGCGGCTCGCGAGCGTGCCGGACGAGACGGCGATCGAGCGCATTCTCTTCCGGTGGAACGAGTCCCACGGAGGCCGGACCGAACGGCGCAGGTCGCGTTCGCAGATCGTCTGGAAACGCGACCACCGAGTTCCCGAGCACCCGGAATTCGACTCGGCGGCCGTGAGCGACGCACTGTTCGAGGAGGGAGCCGCCTCCGCGGACCGGGTGTTCAAGGGGACGGCTCATCTGAACACTGCGGTACGGGTGCCGGACGTGTCCTTTCCCGTCATGGTCCGCCGGAAGGTCGCCTCGGCGAACACCCGGGAGCGCCGGTTCCTCAACGAGCACGCCGTTCTCGGAGCCATCGAGCGGTCGAACGTTCCCGTGCGTGCCCCGCGCGTGCTGGCCCTCGGCATCAGTGGCCTGAAGGAACAATTCACCATCCACTCCTACGAAGGGCCGGCGGACCCCTTCAGAGCACCGAATCACCCCGTGGAGGGCCTGCGCCCCTTCGAGGCGGACGACCTCGTGGACCAGCTTCGGGCCCTGACCTCCGTGGACTGTGGGCAACTGGATCAGGGCACGGACGGGTTGGATCTCTACCCTGGACTCCGCGACGAACTGGTCCACATGGTGAACGGACTGCCCAGGTCGACCAGGGACCTGATGCGTGAACTGGGGCTCCCCGACGGATACCGGCTCGGCGAGATCCTCGACCGCCACACGCTGGTCCACCGTCAGCCCGTACTCCTGCACGGTGATCTCAACCCGTGGAACATGGTGCGCGGCGAGCAGGGTGAACTGATCCTCATCGACTGGGAGATGGCGGTCGTCGGCGACCCCCTGTACGACCTGGTACGGCACATGCACCTCACGCCCACGCGCCCCGAGATCCGGGAGCGACTGTTCTCCCGCTGGGCTCGCGTGCTGCCGGAGGACTGCACGAAGGGCTGGCGCGAGGACTGGCGTGTCTACCGGTGGATGGAGGTCGTCCGCTCGGCGTACGTGGACCTCGACCGGCTGGTGACCGGCGACAGCCTGGACGCACCGAACGTCCGCCGGGCGGTCGACTCGTACGCGATGACCCTGGCCGACGCCACGGCGGTGCTGGGGCTTCCGGGCAGATCGACGGCGAACCCGTACCTTGCCCGTGCACTGCCGCACCGAGACAACGGAGTCCGAAGGACAGCCGGGGTCACCGCGGATCTCTGACCCGCCGCCCACCCCTCGTACCGGCAGGCGGGGTCGGCCCGGTGGCCGGCCGGCGACCCGGTCCCGTTCGACGAGGTCGCCGGACCGGCGGATCAGGGGGTCGTCGCCGCCTCCAGGATCGGGATCAACTGTTCCTCCTCATAGGCGAGATGGGCTTCGAGCTCCTCCGTGAGCCGTACCACCTCGGGGAGTACGAGTGACGGGTCCGGGTGCTTCTCGCCGACGACCCGGCGCAGTTCCCCGGTCAGCGCGGCGATCCGTTCGTGCTCGTCGCGCAACCGCTCCAGCAGCGGCGCGTGTTCGGGCCGACTGTCGGCCAGGGCGCGGAAGAGGCCGAGGTCCTCGCCGGTGTGGTGCTGGTGCAGGCCCTGGCAGAGCGCGAGGCAGTTGACACGGAGCTGGGCTCCCAGGGAGGGGCCAGAAGTCATGAACTCTTCCCTGATCAGGGCGAGTTCGCGTCGAAAGCCGTCGTGGACGGCCGTCAGTGCCTCGCCCACGGAGTCGGCGTTCACCTGCGGCGGGCCCTCGTGGGGGATCTCCTGGAGCGCGACGACGGGGATCACGCGGTCCGTCTTCGCCTGGTAGGTCGCCCAGCCCGGGTCGGCCTCCACCGCCCGGGCGAAGAGCCGGTCGCGCTCGGCGCCCGCCAGGACGACGGCCCGCGCGTCGTACACGAAGACACCGCTCTCGACGCGCACGCGCGGGTCGGCGACGAGGTTGCGGAACCAGTCCGGGTGCCTGGGCGCGCCCCCGGCCGAGGCGATGACGAGAACCCGGCCGTCGCCGTCGGGGTAGTAGCCGAGGGGGGTGGTGTGCGGGGCCCTGGTGCGCGCCCCGTTGGTGGTCAGGAGGAGCAGTCGGGCTCCTTCGAAAGGGCCGCCGACCTTCCCGTGACGGGCACGGAATTCATCGATGATCTGCTGGTTGAAGGTATGGGACATGCTCTGCTTTCTGCTGTCGTCGGGCCGTTTTCGGGCAGGGGGAATCGCCGCGGCGCCGTGCGCGTGCGAGGGCACGCGAAGCCCGCGTTGCGGAAATCGAGGGAAATCGAGGGAAGTCGAGGAGAGGGGGAGGCGCGCGATACTCCGTATCCCGGAGTGCGCGAAAAAAGGGAGTGGGCGGTGCCCTGCACCGCCCCGGCCTCACTCGGAGGCCGGGCAACCAACTCGCTCACGGCACGAGGCCGACCCGGCAGTCATGGCCGCTACGGTAGTGCCGAGGGGCCCGCGAGGCAATGCGCGGGCCTCATGGTTTCAGGCCATGCGGTCGCTCCAGCATTTCCCGTCGCGGTCGGTTACCGCGGTCATTCATCGGCGAATCCCGTCGACCGTCCCGTCCATTCGCCGGGAGGAACGCGGTCGTTTATCAAACATGGTCGACTGGCGAGTGCCGCCTGCGGGCGAGGACGGTCCTTTCGAGGTGGGCCGGCCACCGGTCGTTTCTGCCTGGCGTGCCGAGCATGGTGACGAACTCCGGATGGGTGGCGATGTAGTCCCGCTCGTCGACACAGGTGGCGGCGCAAGTCCCGCACGGCCTGGGGGCAACGACCCCTACCTCGCTCACATCCAGCAGGAGTTGAGTGTCACGCCGACGGCCGGGTGAGTTTGGCGGCCACGGCGTCGAGGACCCAGTCCAGGCCGGTCGTGAAGGATGTCTCGGCGTCCACATCCGTGCCGTCGTGCACGGCCTTGGCCAGTGCCGGGAAGCGGCCCGTGGCCAGCATTCTTGTCACATGCGGGCCGTGGGCGCGCTGCCAGTCGTACTTGGACAGGCCCGTGGCGCGCTCGGCCCGCAGGTTCGTGATCTCACGCCTGATCGCGCCGGTGAAGTAGGCGCTGACCGTCTCCACGGCTCGCATGACGGTGTCGATGCCGGTGAGGCCGTCGAGGGCGGCCAGCGTGGCCTCGGTCACGGCGAGGCCGTTCGGGCCCAGGGCCGGGCGGCGGCCGAGCAGGTCGGCCAGCCATTCGTGACGGAGAGCTGCCTGCCTGGTGCGGTGGGCGAGGATGCGCAGCGCCTCCCGCCAGTCGGCGGGCTGCTCCTCGGGAAGGATCTCGGCGTAGACCTCGTCCACCATGAGGTCGAACAACTCCTCCTTGGTGGAGATGTATCCGTACAGCCGCATCGGTCCGGCGTTCAGCCGGCCGGCGACCTTGCGCAACGACACCGCCTCCAGCCCACCCTCGTCGGCCAGCGCGATGGCGGCGGCCACGATCCGCTCCTGGTCGAGCGGCACGGGGCGAGTCGGCGGCTCCGGCCGGTCCCACACAGTCATGGTCACATCGTACTGTTGCGATGCAGTGTATTGGAGAAATACAGTGTATCGACATGAGACATCGTATCGCCGTGGTCGGGAGCGGTCCTGCCGGCCTCACCTTCGCCCGTGCCCTGCGACGCCATGGCCACCCTGTCACCGTCTTCGAACGCGATCCCGCCCCCGACGCCCGAGCCCCGGGCGGCACGCTGGACCTGCATGAAGGGTTGGGCCAGCTCGCGCTGGACAAGGCGGGGCTGCTGGCGGAGTTCCAGGCGCTGTCCCGTCCCGAGGGGCAGGCCATGCGCATCCTGGACACGGCCGGGACCGTCCTGCGTGACTGGCGACCCCGTCCGGATGACCGGGCCAATCCCGAGATCGACCGCGGGCAACTCCGTGACCTGCTGCTCGGCCCTCTCGACGTCCGGTGGGGACGGGGCGTGACGCAGGTGGTGCCGGGGACCCGGGACGGTGCGCTGGTCCATTTCGCGGACGGGCGACAGGAAACGTTCGACCTCGTGGTCGGCGCGGACGGCGCCTGGTCCCGGGTCCGCCCGGCGGTCTCGTCGGTGAAGCCGCACTACACCGGCGTCACCTATGTCGAGACCTCCCTCGACGACATCGACACCCGCCACCCCGACCTCGCCCGGCTGATCGGCGACGGTTCCGTGGCTGTGTACGGCGTGAACCGCGCGCTCGTCGCCCAGCGCAACAGCGGCGGCCACGTCAAGGTGTACGCCCAGTTCCGCGCGCCGCTGGACTGGCACACGAACCTGGACCTGGCCGACGTCGAGGCCGTGCGAACGGGTCTGCTGGCTCTGTTCGACGGCTGGACCGCTCCCGCCCTCGACCTCCTCCGCCGCGGCGCGGCTTTCGTCCACCGCCCCCTCTACGTCCTGCCCGTGTCCCACACTTGGGCCCACGTCCCCGGGGCGACGCTACTGGGCGACGCCGCCCATCTGATGCCCCCGCTGGGGGCGGGCGCGAACCTCGCGATGCTGGAGGGCGCCGAACTCGCCGAGGTCGTCGCCGCCGCCACCGGCCCGGGGGATCTGGACGAGGCCGTCCGCGCCTTCGAGGAACAGATGTGGGTACGGGCCGGCAGATGGGCGAAGATCACGACGGCCGGCCTGGAACGCCTCGTCAGCCCGGACCCCACCGACGCCCTCGCCCTCTTTGACGAAGTCCAGCCATCCTGACTGCCCAGCCCATCTGACTGCCCAGCGCGAGATCATCAGCATCAGCATCAGCATCAGCGGCTCGGCGCGGCTTCACGAGACAGACGGCACCGCCGCGTCACTTCCGGCAACACCACCGTTGGGCGAGCGCGCGGACGCCTGTACCGGGCACGGCCTTCGTCCCGTTACCCGCCAGAATCCGGCTCGATCCTCCTTGTGGGCCGGTAAGGCAGCTCGCTGCGCAGGTCGTCCGGTAACCGTTCGCTTCACCTCGCAGACCGCGGGAAGCCGCAGAGGGACAGGGAACGGACACCTGCGTCCGACCGGGGGGCTTTCGGCGTGGCGCAGCGCACTTTTGCAAGCGGGTGCTTGCAATTGTTAGCGGGGGTGCGGCAAGGTGGAGCCATGGCATCGCTCAACGTCGGCAATCTCGGTGAGTATCTGCGTGAACAGCGGCGCACCGCGCAGCTGTCACTGCGGCAGCTCGCCGACGCCGCCGGAGTGTCCAATCCGTATCTGAGCCAGATCGAGCGCGGGCTGCGCAAGCCGAGCGCGGAGGTGCTGCAGCAGGTCGCCAAGGCGCTGCGGATCTCCGCCGAGACGCTGTACGTGCGGGCCGGCATCCTCGACGCCGAGCGGGACCGGGACGAGGTGGAGACACGTGCCGTCCTCCTCGCCGATCCCACGCTGAACGAGCGGCAGAAGCAGGTACTGCTCCAGATCTACGAGTCCTTCCGCAAGGAGAACGGATTCGAGATCACGCCGGACGTGGTCCAGGACATGGACCAGGACCAGGGCCGGGACACGGTCCAAGGCGTGGTCCAGGAGATGGTGCAGGACCCGGCGCAGAACATATCGGGCACCCGGCATTCGCCGGACACCGCTGTCCGCGGCCCCCGCACGGCCGACGGCAGCGATGCCGATCCGCAGCAGAACGCCGGTTGACCCGCACCGGCGGCGGCAGTGCCGCCGCTGCCGGCGCGGACCGGCGGGTTCCACCGCGGACCATCCAAAACCCTCAGCTGAAAGCGACTCCGGGAGGATCATCGCCATGGCCATCACCGACGACATCCGCAAGGCCGCCACGGACCCGACCCCGCTGTACTTCCTGGCCGGCACCGCCGACCTGGCCGTACAGCAGGCCCGGAAGGTCCCCGGCATCGTGGAGCAGATCCGCGCCGAGGCACCGGCGCGCATCGAGACCGTGAAGAACATGGACGCGAACACCGTCCAGGAGAAGGCCGCCTCCCGCGCCAAGGAGGCGCAGGAGACGATCCAGACCCGGGTGACAGACTTCATCAGCGGCCTCGACACCGACCTCAAGAAGCTCGGTGAGTCCGCCCAGGACCTCGCCCTGCGCGGTGTCGGCGTCGCCGCCGAGTACGCCGTGAAGGCCCGGGAGACGTACGAGAAGGTCGCCGAGCACGGCGAGCAGACCGTGCGGACCTGGCGCGGCGAGGCGGCCGACGGCATCGAGGAGCTGGCCGTGGCCGTCGAGCCGGACGCGCAGCCCGTCCCGGTCAAGGAGGAGCCGAAGCCGGCCACGGTCGCCGCCGAGTCGTCCGCGGCCCGGAAGACCGCGCCGAAGAAGGCCCCGCTGCGCAAGCCCGCCGCGAAGAAGACGACTCCGCCCACGAAGTGAGCGACCGCCGCCAGCCCGCTGCCGTATGGGTCGGGCGAACGGTGTAGCGATGCGGGGACGGGCCGGGCACTCTCAGAGTTCCCGGCCCGTTCTCCGGGTACGGTGACCGTAGAGATGACTCGAATCGGGCGGTGGGCATAGTGCTGTTGACGGCATTCGGCGGCTTCATGTCGCTGATCTTCCTGGCCATGCTGGTGCTCGCCGTGGTGGCACTGGGGATGGCCGCGATCTCCCGCGAGGACGCGTACCGCGCGGCGGACAAGCAGAGCAAGATGTTCTGGCTGATCATCCTGGGCATCACGGTGGCCGTGAACCTGCTGGTCCCGATGATCTTCCTGCAGATCGCCGGGCTGGTCGCCACGATCGTCTTCTTCGTGGACGTACGCCCCGCCCTCCGTCAGGTCTCCGGAGGCGGCCGCCGCGGCGGAAGCAGCAGCGACGGCCCCTACGGTCCGTACAACGGCGGTCGTTGACCCCTCCGTCGACCACTCCGTACGGCAGCGGTCGTCGACCACCTCGCGCCGCGTGCGAACGCGGCGCTCCGGTCGGCGTACGAGGCTACGACGCTACGGCCTGCGGTCCAGCAACAGCACCGCGACGTCGTCCGTCAGCTCTCCGCCGTTGAGTTCGCGCACCTCGCTCACGGCCGCCCGCAGCAGCCGCTCGCCCTCCAGGCCCTCGGCGAGCTGGCGGCGGACCATGTCCACCATGCCGTCCTGGCCGAGCCGCTGGTTGCCCTCGCCGACACGGCCCTCGATCAGACCGTCCGTGTAGAGCATCAGGCTCCACTCGCCGCCGAGCTCCACCTGCTGGCGCGGCCAGCGGGCGCCGGGCAGCAGACCGAGCGCCGGACCACCGTTCTCGTACGGCAGCAGCTCGGCCGGGCGGCCGGGGCGAGCGATCAACGGGGACGGGTGACCGGCCAGGCAGAGCCCGGCGCGGCGGCCGTCCGGCGCGATGTCGACCGTGCACATCGTCGCGAAGATCTCGTCGTTCTCCCGTTCGTGCTCCAGGACCTGCTGGAGCGTCGAGAGCAGCTCGTCGCCGCACATCCCCGCGAAGGTCAGCGCCCGCCAGGCGATGCGCAGCTCCACGCCGAGCGCCGCCTCGTCGGGTCCGTGTCCGCAGACGTCGCCGATCATGGCGTGCACGGTGCCGTCGGCCGTACGGACCGTGTCGTAGAAGTCGCCGCCGAGCAGGGCCCGGGAACGACCGGGGCGGTAGCGCGCGGCGAACCGCAGCGAGGAGCCCTCCAGGAGCGGGGTCGGCAGCAGGCCGCGTTCCAGGCGCGCGTTCTCCTGGGCGCGCAGCCTGGACTCGGTGAGCCGCCGCTCGGCCTTGTCGGAACGTTTCCGCTCCACCGCGTAACGGATCGCGCGGCTCAGCAGCCGGCCGTCCAGCTCGTCGCGGAACAGGTAGTCCTGGGCGCCGACGCGTACCGCTTCGGTGCCGCGCTCGGCGTCACCCGACGCGGTGAGCGCGAGGACGGCGTGCCGGGGCGCGAGCCGCAGCACGTGCTTGAGCGTGGCCAGCTCGTCGTCCGACTCGGCCGCCGCCCGGCCCGGCGCCGGCAGCGCGAGGTCGAGCAGGATGCAGTGGACGTCGTCGGTGAGCAGCCGCTCGGCCTCGGTGAGGTTGCGGGCGGTACGGATGCGGATCGGCTTGCCGGCCGCGTCGAGCATTTCGGGCACGCTCAGCGAACCGGCCGGGTCGTCCTCGATGACCAGCAGGGTCAGGTTGGTGGTGCTGTCGACCGGGGTCGCGGCGCGGGGCGCCGGCAGGGCTTCGGCCGGGCCGCCAGTCGCGTGTCCGGCGGGGCCGCCGGTTGACTCTCCGGAGGGACCGCCGGGTGAGAACGCGGCTGAAGCCTGACCACTTTCCGCGGCCGGGATCGCTCTCTGCCGCGGTATGGGTACGGGCATCGTCTGTTCCTTCCCTCCCCCCGAGGGCGTGGTGGGGCGAAGGTCCTCGACCCACCGACGGGGACCATAGCGGTAGCGGACGCCGCGGGGGAATGGTGCGCGGCGGGCCGTCCGGCAATCGGCCGGAGTCATATGCCGCATCCTGTACCGCACTTGGACAGGATGCCGGGTCGCCGAAGATGACGAACGTCACGTCCCCGGGCGGGGGCGGTACGGGCCCCCGTGGGGCAGGTCACGTGCGGTGGGTCACGCCGGGCCGCGTGCCGCGCGCGCCCGGTCGCGGGGCGTCCCTCCGCGTGCTGCCCCGGCCCCGGGGCAGCGGGGCCGCACGCCTCACGCGTCCGGCCGTACGACTCCCAGTATCGGCATCGATCCCGCGCCCGCGACGGTCACCGTCCGCCCCGGCCGGGGCGCGTGCACGATCGCGCCGTCCCCGATGTACATCGCGACATGGCTGGCGTCGTCGAAGTAGATGATCAGGTCACCGGGGCGCATGTCCTTCACGTCGACGTGGGGGAGCTGCTTCCACTGCTCCTGCGAGGTGCGCGGAATGCCGTGGCCCGCGGAGAGCCAGGCCTGGGAGGTCAGTCCCGAGCAGTCGAAGGACTTCGGGCCCTCGGCGCCCCACACGTACGGTTTGCCGATCTGGTCGGTCGCGTACTTCACGGCCTTCTTGCCCTGCACGGACGCCTTGCCGTTGAGCTCCGTGAGGACGCCGGAGCCGAGCCAGGCCGTCTGCGCCTTGTAGGCGGCCTCCTCCTCCAGCTTCGCCAGCCGCTCCTTCTCCTCCTTCTGGAGCTGGGACTCCAGCTTCTCGGCGGCGGCGATCTGCTTCTTGATCTTCTTCTGGGCCTCGGCCTTGGCCTCGCGGTTGGCCTCCAGCTTCTGCCACTGGGCGGAGGCGTCCTTCGCGTACTGCTCCAAGTCCTGCTGGGTGCGGGCCATCTCGGCGAGCAGGCCCTTGGTCGCGTGCTGGCCCTGGCGGACCCTGCCCGCGCCGTCCAGGTACTCCTGGGGGTTCCTGCTCAGCCAGAGCTGCGCCTCGGGGGGCAGGCCGCCGCCCCGGTACTGCGCCCGGGCGGCGGCGCCCGCCAGGTCCTTCAACCGGTCGAGCTTCTCCTGGCCCTTGACGATGTCCTGGGCGAGGTCGACGATCTGGGCGGACTGCCGGCGGGCCTTCTCCTCGGCCGCGTTGTACGCGTCCGTGGCGACCGCCGCGTCGTGGTAGAGATCGTCCAGTTTCCTGCGGATCGCCTGGAGATCCTTCTTCTTGCGGATCGCCTGTGGGTCCTGGGCGGCCGCACCGCCCGCACTGCCCGACGGGGTGGGTGTCCGCGTGGGTGTCGGCGTGGATCCCGGTGTCGGGCTCGCGTACGCCACGCCCGGTGCCGACAGCACCGCGCAGGCGCACGCCAGGACCATGGCCGCCGTGGTCAGGCTCCGCTTGCCGGATCCCATTGCTCCGCCCCCAAACTGATTTACCGTCAGTAACTTTTGGACGCCTGGGGGATCGTGCCATGTCGGCGCGCAACGCGACAGAGGCGGGCAAGAACTCCCTTCCCTGCGCCTCGCTTCCGCAAGACGATCTCCCCGCGTGTGTGACGAACCACTCGCCGAGTTCGTTCCGCGACTGGTCCGGGCGTGTGAAGTCCGCGCCCGTTCACCGAAGCGCGCCCGCGCACCGGGCCGGGTTACGCCGTCAGCCGTCAGCCGTCAGCCGTCAGCCGTCACATTCCTGGCGCCAAGGCCTGCCAGCTCACCGTGACTTCGCCCTGGCGCCAGCGCGATATCGCGTCGGCCACGGGCCAGTCGGCCGCCAGGTCCCGCACCGTGCGGATCCACCGCTGCCGAGCGCCGTACGAGGCATAGGGAGCGGCGGCCGCCCACGCGCGGTCGAAGTCGCGCAGGAACGCGTGGACGGGTTCGCCCGGGACGTTGCGGTGGATCAAGGCCTTCGGCAGGCGCTCGGCGAGGTCGGAAGGGCGGTCCAGGGAGCCCAGCCGGGTGGCGAAGGTGACCGTGCGGGGGCCCTCGGGGCCGAGCGCGACCCAGACGTGCCGGCGGCCGATCTCGTCACAGGTGCCCTCGACGAGCAGGCCGCCCGAGGAACCCGGCCCCGCCGGGGCCAGGCGCGCGCACAGGCGCTCCCAGACGGCGGCGACCTGTTCCTCGTCGTACTGGCGCAGCACGTTCGCCGCCCGGATGAGGGTCGGTCTGCCCTCGACCGGGACCTCGAAGCCGCCGTGCCGGAAGGTGAGTCCCTCCCGCTCGTACGGCCGCGCCACCGCGACTCTGGCCGGCTCGATCTCCACACCCACCACGCGGGTGCGCGGGGCGATCGTGCGCAGGCGTGTCAGCAGTTCGACCGCGGTCCAGGGAGCCGCCCCGTAACCGAGGTCGACCGCCACCGGATCGGCGCTCCTGCGCAGTTCGGCGCCGTGGGTGGCCGCGATCCAGCGGTCCATCCGGCGCAGGCGGTTGGGGTTCGTGGTCCCGCGCGTCACCGTTCCCACGGGGCGGGACGCGGCGCGGGCTGTCATGCGTATGAGAGTAGGCGGCCCGTCCGCGACGCCGTGCCCGCCTGTGGACAACCCTCCGCTCCGTCCCCGGCCCTGTGGACAAAAGCCCGCGTACGCAACCCGCTATCGAACGGTTGAGCGAAATTTGGCAATGATTCGGCAAAGGGGAAATGGAGCGGCCTGCTCCGGCGTTCCCCACGATTGGAGGGCGCGCCGTGCCCTTCGACCGGCATGCCCGCAGCGAGGAGGAACGCCACGTGAGCCAGTACGTCAGCAGGCTCGGGCGGCGCTCCCCGGCGACGCCGTCACGGCTCAGGCTGAACCGAAGGCCCCGTCGCGTCGCGATGCTCTCCGTGCACACCTCACCGCTGCACCAGCCCGGCACGGGCGATGCCGGCGGCATGAACGTCTACATCGTGGAACTCGCCCAGCGCCTCGCCGCCATCAACATCGAGGTCGAGATCTTCACGCGGTCCACGACGGCCGCCCTCCCGCCGACCGTCGAGCTGGCCCCCGGGGTCCTCGTCCGGCACGTCGACGCCGGCCCGTACGAAGGCCTCGCCAAGGAGGACCTGCCCGCCCAGCTGTGCGCCTTCACCCACGGCGTCATGCAGGCCTGGGCCGGGCACCGCCCCGGCTACTACGACCTCGTGCACTCCCACTACTGGCTCTCCGGCCACGTCGGGTGGCTCGCCGCCGAGCGCTGGGGCGCGCCCCTGGTGCACGCGATGCACACCATGGCCAAGGTCAAGAACGCCGCGCTCGCCGAGGGCGACAGCCCCGAGCCGGCCGCCCGGGTCATCGGCGAGACCCAGATCGTGCGCGCCGCCGACCGTCTCATCGCCAACACCGCGGAAGAGGCCGACGAACTCGTACGCCACTACGAGGCCGAGTCCGGCAAGGTGGCCGTCGTCCACCCCGGTGTGAACCTCGACCGCTTCCGCCCGGCCGACGGCCGCGCCGCGGCCCGCGCCCGCCTCGGGCTCCCGCAGGACGCCCTGATCCCGCTCTTCGCGGGCCGCATACAGCCTCTGAAGGCCCCCGACGTGCTGCTGCGCGCGGTCGCCGTCCTGCTCGACGAGCGGCCCGAGCTGCGCCGGAACATCGTCGTCCCCGTGGTGGGCGGTCCCAGCGGCAGCGGACTCGCCAAGCCCGAGGGACTGCAGAAACTCGCCGCCCGGCTCGGTATCGCCGATGTCGTGTGCTTCCGGCCGCCCGTCGACCAGGAGCAGCTCGCGGACTGGTTCCGGGCCGCGTCGGTCCTGGTCATGCCCTCGTACAGCGAGTCCTTCGGACTGGTGGCCATCGAGGCGCAGGCGGCCGGCACCCCGGTGCTGGCGGCCGCGGTCGGCGGACTGCCCGTCGCCGTGTGCGACCGGGAGACCGGATTCCTCGTGCCCGGGCACGATCCCGTCGCCTACGCGCGCGTGCTGCGCGATTTCGCCGACGACCGGACGCTTCCCGCCCGAATGGGCGAGGCGGCCGCCCGCCACGCGCAGCGCTTCGGCTGGGACACCGCGGCGGCGGCCACTGCGGACGTGTACACGGCGGCCGCACAGACCCACCGCCGCAAGGTCCGCGGCCACCAGGGCTGACACCCCCGCTGTCGGACGGCTGACGTACGCTCGCCCCATGGCTGACGCAGCGTCGATCGTCGAGCGGACCCTCACCGAGGCCGAGCTGGAGTGGGAGAGCCCCACGACGGGCTCGTACGTCGTGAAACTGCCCGGCACCCGCAAGCTCTCGACGACCGTCTCCCTGATCGTCGGCAAGCACTCCCTGTCGCTGAACGCCTTCGTGGTCCGCCATCCCGACGAGAACGAGGAAGGCGTCCACCGCTGGCTCCTGGAGCGCAATCTCAAGCTCTACGGCGTGAGTTACGCGGTCGACCCCCTGGGGGACGTGTACCTGGTCGGCAAGCTGCCGCTCGCCGCGGTCACTCCGGACGAGATCGACCGGCTGCTCGGCTCGGTCCTGGAGGCCGCCGACGGCTCCTTCAACACCCTCCTTGAGCTCGGTTTCGCCTCCGCGATCCGCAAGGAGTACGCCTGGCGGGTCTCCCGCGGGGAGTCGACCCGCAATCTGGACGCGTTCACGCACCTGACCCAGCGTCCGACCGACTGACTCGTGGTCCAGTCCAACTAGCCACTGCACGCCCCTTTCCGCGCGGGCCCTCACGGTGGCATGCTCCCGACTGACGCAGATCTGAACGTCATTCACATCCATGGATGCGATGAGAGGCGGGCGGGCATGGGCGAGGAGCACGTGGGGATCGGCAGGCGGGGCCTGCTCGGCAGCGCGGCGGCCGTGGCGGCCGCCGTCGTGACCGGCGGACCGGCGGCGGCCGCGGCACGACCGGACGCGGCCTCGGCGGCGAGCGGCACGACAGCCGGTTCGACCGGCACGGCGGCCGGTTCGGCGGGCACGGCGGCCGGTTCGGCGGGCGCCGCAAGGCCCGGGGCGCACGGCCAGGTGCCCGGACTCTGGTGGGAGTTCGCCCGCTCCCCCTTCACCCACCCGCAGATCCCGTACGTCGGCCGGGCCGGATTCCGGGGCGGGACGGCGCGCTTCCCCCGCCGCCCCGTCGTGGCCGACGTACGCGACTTCGGCGCCGTGGCGGACGACGGCGTGACGGACTGCGCCCCCGCGATCAACCGTGCCATCGCTGCTGCCGGCAGGGCCGGCGGTGGCACGGTTCTCATCCCGCCCGGCACCTTCCGGATCGACGACCTGATCCGCGTCGGCCACTCGAACGTCGTCCTGCGCGGCGCCGGCAGCGACCGTACGAAGCTGTACGCGACCAGGAACCTCACCGAGCTGATCGGTGTCTACGGCTCACGCTACGGCGGCGACAAGTCCTCCTGGTCCTGGGCCGGCGGCCTCATCTGGCTCGCTCCCACCGCCCGCCTGGACTCCCTGGTCGCCGCCATCAGGGCGAAGGCCTGGCCCTTCGAGGGCTGGACCGGCAACCGCCGCGACGAGTGGGAGACGCTGACGACGGTGGCACCCGCCACCCGGGGCTCATGGACGGTGACGGTCGCCGATCCGCGCCGGCTGAGGGCGGGCCGGCTCGTCCTGCTCCGCCTCGCCGACGACGCCGGCCACACCCTGCTGGAGCACATGGCGGGCGGCGGCCCCGGCCCGGAGGCGTACTACTGGGACGACAAGACCAAGCTGACCAGCTACGTCCCCTACGAGTGGCCCGTGCGCGTCAGCCGCGTGCGGGGCACGAAGGTCACCCTGGAGCGACCGCTCCCGCTCGACATACGCGCGGAGTGGGACCCCCGCCTGACCACCCTCGTGGAGCCGCTGACGGGCTCGGGCGTCGAAGGCCTCACCCTGGAGGCCGTCGAGACCCCCCAGTCCCCGCACCTCCTGGACAAGGGCTACAACGGGGTCGTGTTCCAGTGCGCGTACGACTGCTGGGCGGACGACGTCGTCGTACGCCACGTGGACAACGGCTTCGGACTCGTGGCCGCCTCCGCCTGCACCCTGCGCCGCACCCGCGTGGCCGGCCGCGGCTCGCACCACCCGTACTTCTGCCGCGAGGGCTCGCACGACAACCTCGTCGAGGACTTCACCGTCGAGCAGCGCACGGTCCCGGCGCGGGCGGACACCCAGCTCCACGGCATCAACGTGGAGGGGCTCTCCTCCCACAACGTCTGGTCGCGCGGCGACATGCGGATGGGCACCTTCGACTCCCACCGCGGGATGCCCTTCGCCAACGTCCGCACCGACATCACCGTCAACAACAACGGCCGCCACGGCGGCGACGCCTCCGCCGGGCCGCTCTTCGGCGCCCGCTTCACCCACTGGAACATCCGCGACACCAACAGCCGCGCGGGCCTCGTCAAGATCGACGGCCTCGCGCCCTACAGCGCCACGGTCGGCGTCAACACCTGTACGGAGTTCGACCAGATCGACGTACCCGACTTCACCGGCGACCTGCACTCCCGTCTGGAGCTGTACGGGACGACGGACGTCGTACGGCCGCGGAACCTGTACGAGGCGCAGCGCGACCTCTGAGACGTGGGGGACGTGGGGGACGTGGGAGGCGAGGAGGCGCGTGGGCCTGGGGTGCCCGCCCGTGCCCCCTCGTGCCCCTCGACCCCTCGTGGCCCTCGTGCCTGACCTGCCCGTCGTGCCCGTCGCGTCCGTGAGGTTCACCGGGTCCGTGGGGTCGGAGTCGCCCCGCCGCGGTAACGCCCCGGGGCGACTCCGACCAGCCGCTTGAACTGGCGGGTGAGGTGGGACTGGTCGTAGAAACCGGTCGTGGTGGCCACCTCGGCCGGTCTGCCGCCGTCCAGGAGCAGCCGGCGGGCGCGGTCGACGCGCCGCGCCATCAGGTACTGGTGCGGCGCGATCCCGAAAGCACCGCTGAACGCCCGTACGAGATGGGCGGGATGAGCGTGCAGGAGCCGGGCGGCCTCGTCGAGGGAGACGCCGTCGACGAGCCGCGCGTCCAGCAGCTCGCGCAGCCGGTCGGCGAGCGTGGGATCGGGACGCGTCTCCCCGACGTGGCGCGGTCGCAGGTGGCCGCGCAACCGCTCGGCCACCAGCGTCAGCCTGCTCTCCGCCTCCAGTTCGTCACCGGGGTGCGCGAGGGCGGTGTGCAGCTGCCCGACGCGTCGGCGCAGCAGAGGGTCGCGCAGGTCGGGACCGTCCACCGCGGGGCCGATGAGACTCTCGTCGAGCCGGCTCAGGTCGAGATAGAGGACGCGTTTGCGGAATCCGTCCTCGGTGACCGGCGAACCGTTGTGGGGGACGTGCGGCGGCAGCAGCGAGACCGTGTCGTGCGGGGTGCCGTGCTCGTGCCGGTCGAGGTCGTAGCGCACGGCACCGTCGTCGACGATCAGCAGTGTCCATGCCTCGTGGACGTGCATCGGGTACGCGTACTCGGTGTAGTGGGCGTGGAAGACCTCCACGACGCCCGGGATCCGCGGGCGCCATGCGGAGATCTCCCGCTGGGCCGCCATGCAAACAACGTACAAGACGGCGTCGTACGGCGGACGGCAGTCTCGAGGCATGAGCACACCGGACAACGAGCCCATCCGTTTCGACACCAAGATCGCCGTGCTGCTGAGGGACGACCTGGAGCCCTGGCAGCGGCTCAACGTGACCGCTTTCCTGGTCAGCGGCCTCGGGGCGACCGTTCCCGAGGTGGTCGGCGAGCCCTACGCCGACGCGGACGGCGTCTCGTACCTGCCCATGTTCCGCCAGCCGGTCATGATCTTCGAGGGTGGCAAGGAGACGCTGACCGCGGCGCACGGCCGCGCGCTGGTCCGGGCGCTGCCGAGGGCGGTCTTCACGTCCGACCTGTTCGCCACCGGCAACGACCGGGACAACCGGGCGGCCGTACGGGCCGTGCCGACCGCGGAACTGGACCTGGTCGGGCTCGCGGTGTACGGGCCGCGGAACGGGGTGGACAAGGTGTTCAAGGGGGCGCGGATGCATCCCTGAGACGGGCCGGCCGACCAGGGGGGTGGGCGGGTGCGTGCGTGACGGGTCACGCCGTGGCGGCCCGGGACCTGGCCACCGCCGAGGGACCGGCCACGCCCGCCGGATCTGCCGGACCTGCCCGCGCCGGCGGTACGGCCGCCGGTGTCACGCTTCCACGGAGGTCTCCCCGGCCGTCGGCCCCGTCGGCCCCGCCTGCACCGCGGGAGCCCGCTCGACGGGAGCCCGCACGGCGGGAGCCGTTGTCCCAGACACCTTCGCCGGGGGCGCCTCCACCGCGGGCACCTGTACCGCGGTCACCGGCACCGCGGCCACGGGCACCGCGGCCATCGCGGGCACCTGTACCGCGGGCTCCTCCGCCGGGAGCCGGCTCATCAGCAACCCGTAGCCGAGCCCCGCGGCCGTGCCCACCACCGCGCACAGCCCCCACAGCCACTCCGCGCCGAGCCGGTCGATGACGACGCCGGACATCAGGGGCGCGACCAGCGCGGCGAGCGACCAGGAGAGGGTGTACATGCCCTGGTACCGGCCGCGGCCGTGCGTGGGGGAGAGCAGGACGACCAGTCCCGTCTGCGTCGGCGCGTTGACGATCTCCGCCAGGGTCCACACGCACACGGTGAGCGCGAAGACGCCGACCGATCCGGCGAACGCGGTGAGCCCGAACCCGTACCCGGCGAGGAGCGACGAGATCACCAGCAACCGCCGTGGGCCCCGGTGCTGGATGAATCGGGTGACCGGGATCTGCAGGGCGACGATGAGGACACCGTTGACGGCGATCGCCAGACCGTAGTCGGCCGGTGTGAACCCGGCCTCGCCCATCGCGACCGGAAGCCCCACGGACCCCTGCTGGAAGACGAGGCTGACCAGGAAGGACAGCCCGACGACGCTCATGAAGCGCCGGTCGCGCAGCACGGTCCCGAGCCCGGCCTCGTCGGCCTTCTCCTTGGCGGTGCGGATCGGCCGGGACTCCGGCAGCTTCGCGAACACGACCAGCGCGCAGATCAGCGTCATGCCGGCCTCGATGAGGAAGCCCGCGAGGTAGCTGAACTCGGCGATGAACCCGGCGGCCATCGAGGAGACCGCGAACCCGAGGTTGATCGCCCAGTAGTTGAGGGAGAACGCACGGACCCGGTCCTCGGGCCGCACGATGTCGGCCATCATCGCCTGCACGGCGGGCCGCGAGGCGTTGCTGGCCATGCCGACGAGGAAGGCGACGGCGGCGATGCTCACCGGGTCGTGCATGAAGCCGAGCAGCGCGACGGAGGCCGCCGTCGAGGTCTGCGCGATGAGCAGCGTGGGCCGCCGCCCGAGCCGGTCGGTCATCACGCCGGCGCCGAGCGAGGAGACGACCCCGCCGAGGCCGTGCAGCGACGCCACCAGGCCCGCGTACGAGGCGGAGTAGCCGCGGTCCAGCGTCAGGTACAGCGCCATGAAGGTGGCCACGAAGGCGCCGAGACGGTTGACCAGAGTGCTGGTCCACAGCCACCAGAACTCACGTGGCAGCCCTGAGACGGTCTCTCGGACGGCACGTCTCATCACGACTAGTGGCATGGCGGACCCCAGGTCAGGAAGGCGCGTAAGCGGCTCGGGCGGTGGGCACAACTTACGAGAATCCGGTCCGAGAGGGCCACTCGATTAACAGATGCCGTCAACCGGCGGACGATTGCCCGAGCGTCCGTGTCCGTCTGATGACCGGGGGAGCGGCGCGTCAACCCGTTCCATTACGCTCGACGCCATGGCCGACGCACCGTACAAGCTGATCCTCCTCCGCCACGGCGAGAGCGAATGGAACGCGAAGAACCTGTTCACCGGTTGGGTGGACGTCAACCTCAACGAGAAGGGCGAGAAGGAGGCAGTCCGCGGCGGTGAGCTGCTCAAGGACGCCGGCCTGCTGCCCGACGTGGTCCACACCTCGCTCCAGAAGCGCGCGATCCGCACCGCGCAGCTGGCGCTGGAGGCGGCGGACCGCCACTGGATCCCGGTCCACCGTTCCTGGCGCCTGAACGAGCGGCACTACGGCGCGCTCCAGGGCAAGGACAAGGCCCAGACCCTCGCCGAGTTCGGCGAGGAGCAGTTCATGCTGTGGCGCCGCTCGTACGACACCCCGCCGCCGCCGCTCGCCCGCGACGCGGAGTACTCCCAGTTCGACGACCCGCGCTACGCGACGCTCCCGCCGGAGCTGCGCCCGCAGACGGAGTGCCTCAAGGACGTCGTCGTGCGGATGCTGCCGTACTGGTTCGACGGCATCGTCCCCGACCTGCTGACCGGCCGTACGGTCCTGGTCGCGGCCCACGGCAACTCGCTGCGCGCCCTCGTCAAGCACCTCGACGGCATCTCCGACGCCGACATCGCGGGCCTGAACATCCCCACCGGCATCCCCCTCACCTACGAACTGGACGCCGACTTCAAGCCGCTCAACCCCGGCGGCACGTACCTCGACGCGGACGCGGCCGCGGCGGCGATCGAGGCGGTCAAGAACCAGGGCAAGAAGTAGTAACGAGACGCCTGTAAGCCCCCTACCTGCGGGTTCTCCGCGGGTAGGGGGCTTTCTAGTGGGCCTGGGCCGTCTCTGGGCCGTCAGGTGCGACGGCGCCGACGGCGGATGCGGATGTCGAAGACGATCAGCATGGCCACGGGGATGGCGATCTCGGCGGGAGCGTTGGCCCATAGGGCAAGCGCACCGCCGGCTGTGCCGATGAGCGCGATCGGCACGTCGCGGGGACAGATGTCGACGGTGACACCTGTGCGTGGGACGATGTGGCCTCCATCTGTGCAACCACAGCGACCGACTACGCCCGGCGGTGCCCATCAGCGCCCTTCAGGCAGCCTGTATGACCGCTGATGACCGATCTCTGTAGAGCTACGGATCAGGTGTTGTCTCTGGCCCGTAGCTCTTCCTTCCGCCGGCGGGCGTAGCCCTCCAGGTCCTGCTTGATGGTCATGACGTCGTCGACGCGGATCCGGATGGGCCCGCAGTGCAGGGCATCGCAGGAGCGGGGAAAGCTGCCGTCGATGAGGGAGACACCGCTGAGTACGATGCCCGCCACCTCGTCAACCGCAGTGCACAGCACCGGATGGAACGAGCAGTCCTCGTAGATGTCGCCCACCTGGATGCCGTTCGGGTTGCCGGGGTCTGGTGTCTCGCTCATGGGGAGCACCGTCTCAGTTTCCGTCTCATTCAGCGACGGTCAGGCCCGTTCGGGAGAGGCCGGAAGCGAGAGGCCGCCCGTCGATCTACCGCAGCCGAACGCAGGTGAACGAGGCCGGACAGAGTCCCGGACCGGACCAACGAACTTGGAAAGCGTGCACACTGCTCTCGTACCCGCGGCACCCCGTGTGAGCATCGGGCAGAGCACCTGCGATCAGCAGCGTGGCGCATACGGCGTGGTGGGGGAATCGTGGCAGCGCTGACCTGGGGCATCGTGGGCATCGGTGCCCTCTTCATCGTCGCGGCCATGTATGGGCGCTTCATGGAACAAGAACGGGTACGCCGCGGAGCAGACGCCTTTCGCTTCCGCCTCTTCCGAGTCTGGCTTCCCCTCGTCTTCGGTGTCGCAGCACTGGGCAAGCTCCCCCGAGCTCTGAGCGCCCCGTTCCCGATCGTGGCCCTGTCCGAAGTGTTGAGCCTCGCGCCGACCGTCATCATCGTTGGGCTGGGACTGATGGCTGCCAGAAAGCCACGCCCGGGAGCTCGCACCACAACCGCACCAGATCCAGCGGGGAACAGCGGGGAATCACGGTGAACGCGGCCCATTCCAACGAGGCCGCGGACGCGCCGTCCGCCCAGGTCAGCGCCCGAACCAACCCCGAATGCCCGCAGCTTCCCAAGCTGAGAGCGTGACGGGTGCACATCGAGTGGCCGCATCGCCCTTGATTCCAAGGCGTGTTGCCTTCGGTGTGTCAGCAACGGCCATCGGCACGGGTACAGCCTGTCGTCACCGTTCCGTCACAAGCAGTCGCCGCACGGAACCCTGCCGCTCTCCCGCCCTGTCTGCACTCACGTACCACGACCACGCGTACCGCGGGACAACAACCGACGACCGAAACCCGCGGACGAGGCGACTCAGGGGGACGACAGCATGCGGCACAGCAACGGCATTCGCAGGGCGGCTCTGGCGACGACGGCGGTCACGGCCGTCGCGGCGGCGGTGACCGGCATCCTGCCCGGCACCGCCATGGCGGCGAGCACCACCACCTCTACCCCGCCGCCCGCCTGCCCGGCCTCCGCTCTCCAGGTCAGCGCCCGGCAGGCCGCCCACCCGCCCGTCGGGACCGGGACCGGGGCGGCGGTCGTGCAGTTCACCAACGTCTCCCGGAAGACGTGCGTCCTGAAGGGCCATCCGACGGTCGCGGGCGCCGGCAACGGCTCCCCCGCCCACAACACCCCGCTCAAGGTCACCCCCACCGGCAGGGCGGCCACCGTGACGGTCCGGCCGCACGGCAAGGCGTGGGTGAAGCTGACCTTCGTCCAGGTCCAGGGGGAGGGCGACGGCTACTGCGTGTCGGGCAAGACCCCGGCGGTGTATCCGACGATGGTCATCGGGCTGCCGCACTCCGGGAAGCACCAGGTCGCCCTGAACGACGGGTGGTGGGCCGAGTGCGACAACAAGGTGACCGTCACCCCGGTCTCGGCGGTCAAGCCTTCCTGACCCTCCGTCCCCACAGAACGAGCAGCCTGCATGACGATCGCGCTGAGGTTCAGACGGGGCGTGTCGAAGGTGCCGGCTCTCGGTCGAGCGGGCTGAAGCCGGGCCGCCTCTGGGCCGTCCGACGTTGCTCAACTGCGGCCAATGACGACCAACGGCGACGGCCAAGCGTACGAGCCCATCGCCCCTGAGCAGCGAAAACGCAGGTCACCAAGATCTCCGGCAAGACCCAGGGCAAGAAGAAGTAGCCAGACGTCAGTAAGCCCCCGACCTGCGAGTTCTTCGCGGGGCGGGGGTTTTTTGGTGAGACTGGGCTGTCTCTGAGGCGCCGGGTGCTTGGCAGGACCGTCAGACGTCTTTGGTACGCCGCCACTCGTAGGCACCAGGTGATGTCTCGACGACCTCGCGGGGGTAGGCCTTGCGTGCCTGGCCGAGCAGGTCGCGTTGCTCGGTGACCCACTTCGCCGGTGGTACGAACAAGGGGACGGTGACAGTCACTGCTGACGACGGCCCGTCGTGCACGGACACCCAGAGTCCGCCGCTCTCGTCAGGCTTGAACTTCATGGAAGGCGTCCGCCCGGATGTGAGCCACATGGCGAACCGGCCGGACTCCAGGGTTGCCAAGGCGTCCTCCCAGTCCTCCAGGTCCTCAGGGAGAAGGGTCACGGAGAAGGTGCCGTTCACGGACTCCGCCTTGATGACGATCTCGCAATCGAGGAAGTCGTGTCCGGTCAGAATGCCGGGTTGGAAGCGCCCCAGGACGCGCACGGAGACACTGTGTCCACTGGTGCCGGGCCTGTCGGTCAGGTGGATCAGGTTGATGACGCCATCCGTCGAGTCCATGGATTCCCTCCCCGAAGCGACCAGGTCCGAGCATCCTGCCGGACCGCCCGCGGATCTCACGGTTCGGGGTGGGGAGACGCTTCGGACGGACGTCGGACAGGGCTCTGCTGGCTAGCTCCCGGCTGGACGGCATCAGATGCCCGTGGACGAACGACGGTCTCCGGATGGTGCCTGCCACCGACCTGCTTCCCGAAAGCTTCGTCTGGGCTCACCACCAGGCCGACGCTGAGGAGAGCGCCCTGCCGCCCCTCACCGGACGCCCACCCGGGCTGCTGCGGGACGAGGAGGTCACCGCCCGCCCCGCCTCAGCCCGACGCCCGGCCCTTCGCGATCGGTTCGAGGAGGCGGCGTGGTGTGTTGATCGCGCCGGAGACCGGGTCCTCCTCGGTGTCCGCCGAGCGGAAGCCGGGTCCGGGTTCGACCCGGATCTCCGGGACCGGGACGGCCGTACCGCAGTCCCGGCAGCGCCCGTCGCGGTCGAGGAGACCTCCGTCCAGGTCGTGGCGGAGGACGCGTTTCGTGCCGCCCGGGGAGTAGAAGGCCTCGCCCCAGTTCATCAGAGCGTGCATGGCCGGCCACAGCGCGACGCCCTTGTCCGTCAGCCGGTACTCGATGCCGCCGGCACCGTCGTCCTCGCGGCTGAGCACGTCCTCCTGCACCAGCGACTTCAGCCGGCTGGTCAGGACGGCTCGCGGGATGCCGAGCTGGGTGGCGAAGTCGCCGAACCTCCGCACCCCGTAGAACGCGTCGCGGACGATCAGGAGCGTCCAACGTTCTCCTACGACCTCCAGCGTTCGTGCGAGAGGGCAGTTCCCGTCCGCGTAGGTCTTGGGAAGGGTCATGCTCCCCATCCTAACAGCGGCAGTTCACTCACTGAACTGATGGTGTTACGGTGGTCCCGAGGGGCAGTTCAGTCATTGAACCGAACTGGCCGCGTCACCCTTGAGGAGAGCGCATGTACCAGTTCCTTGTTTCCTTCACCGTCCAGCCGGACCATCGCGACGACTTCGTCCGGGCGGCCCACCGGACCGCTCGCGACTCCCTCGCGAACGAGCCCGGCTCCCACCGCTTCGAGGTCGTCGCGGACGAGGAGAACCCGGACGTCCTCTACCTGAACGAGGTCTACGCGGACGTCGACGCGTTCAACGCGCACGCCGCCGGACCGTACTTCGCCGCGTTCTTCGCCGAAGCGGGCGCCTACGCCGAAGGCCCGACGTGGCTCATGAGGGGCAATCTCATCGGCGACGAAGCCGCCGCCTGAGTCGTACCAACGAAAGACGAGGTCCGTCATGTCGTCCGTACTCATCACCGGCGCGTCCAGAGGCATCGGCCGAGCCGTCGCCGTCGCGCTGGCAGGCCGGGGCCACCGGGTGGTCGCCACCGCACGCCGGCCGGAAACGCTGGCCGATCTCCCCGTCGACCAGCGTCTGCGCCTCGACGTCACTGATCAGGAAAGTGTCGACCAGGCCGTCCGGGACGCCGGCGACATCGACGTACTGGTCAGCAACGCCGGCGAAACCGTGCGCGCGCCCCTGGAGAGCGTTCCGCTCGCCGAGGTCGAGCGACTCTTCCAGCTCAACACCCTGGGTGCGCTGCGTGTGGCACAGGCCGTGCTTCCCGCCATGCGCGAAAGGGGGTCGGGTCGTCTGGTCTTCGTCTCCAGCATCCAGGGACGTCTGGTGCTGCCCATGATCGGCCCCTACGGCGCCAGCAAATGGGCACTGGAGGCGCTCGCCGAGACGCTCGCCATCGAGACGGGCCACTTCGGTGTCAAGGTGAGCGTCGTGCAACCCGGTGCGGTCTCCTCGGGCGGGGCCGAGCGGGCCAGGGTGTTTCTGCGGGAAGACGATCCCTATGCCCCCCTCTACGAGGCACTGCCCGCGCTCCGCGGCGAGTTCGTCACCCCGGAGGACGTCGCCGCCACGGTGGCCGACACGATCGAACAGCCCGACCCACCGTTGCGGGTGCCGGTCGGCGCGCCCGCCGAGCGTGTCCTGCGGGCCCGCAAGGAGGCCCCCGAGGACGAGCCCTTCCTGATGGCCGAGATCGATTGGTAGACGCCGAGCAGTCGGAGCCGATTCCTCGGTTGGAGCCGGGTCCTCGGTCGGAGCCGAGCCCGCAGTCGGAGCCGAGCGGCGACGCTCGGCTCCGGCTCCGGCTCCGGCGTCGATGTCGCCGTCGTCGCCGTCGTCACGCCCCGTCGTCGCGCCCCGCCGTACTGAGGAATGGGCGGGGGGCGGATCGGGGCGTGCGGCCCGCCTAAGCGTCAATCCTGTTGTCGTCTGATAGTGAATGTTCCACTTGGTGCGGTTTCGTCCCGGGAGGTCGAGCGGGTGGCGTCTCCGTGTTCGGACCCCGCGCCACGACGGCACCTGACGCGACAGTAGAGGGAGACCATGGGCTGGACACGCACACGTCGGTCGGCAGCGACGGCGGCGCTCGCCGGAGCGGTCGCCCTCGTCTCAACGATGCTGCCGCCGGCCCACGCCGGAACGCGGACCGGCGCCGCGCTGTCGTCCGCGACCGTGACGAAGACCGTGACGAGGACCGCGGCGGAGAACGTGACGGGGAACGTGACGAAGACCGTGGCGGGGAGCGTGACGGGGAAACGGTCCGGCTCACCCACGCCGCGTCCCCCTCGCCTCCCGCGGGACTTCCGTGGGAAGGGCAAGTGGATCGTCCGGGACCTGGGCATCACGGTCCCGTTCACCTGGGAGGGGAGAAACGGTGACAGCCAGATGATCGCGGGCGGCCCGCAGTACCCCATCTGGTTCACCAACCTGATCCACCACGGCAGCCTCTACACACTGACCTACAAATGGCCCGGCCTGAACGACCACTCGTGCTCACAGATCCCGGGCTTCGACCTCGACCAGTTGAACCAGGCCTTCCAGGGCGCGCGGTTCGTCGGGCGGGAGATCCTCCAGCGGAGCCCGAACCGGTACGTGAACCACTGGCGGGTCGGTGTCGTCCTGCCGAAGCGGCCGCCGGGCAAATTCCTGCGGTTCCCCCTCGCCCTGGGCGACATCTACGTCGATCAGAAGAACCGGGGTACGTTCTGGCAGGTGCTGCAGTTCGGCCTGCAGAATCTCTACGACCCCGAGCTGGACGAGTGGGCCGTGATGAACACGTTCGAGCAGAGGCCCGGTACGGTCACGCTTCCCGCCCGCTGCTCACCACCACCGTTGGTCTGAGGTCCCGGCGAACGTCCGCCTGCCGCGTCCCCGACCTCACAGGGCAGTAGACCCAGGAGAGTTCCGCGGCGCCGGGATCAATGGCCGCCGCTGGGCTGGTCGCAGCCGGAGTGGTCGGGGTAGCCGCCGAAGGCGTTCGCCTGGGCGGAGTCACGGTTCAACGTGCCCTCCACGCACAGCGGGTAGGTGTCGATGAGGAAACCGACCCCGGTGGGGCCGTTCTGGTACGACCGCACCTTCGAAGCCGGGTAGCCGAGCCCGCTGATCGCGTCGAGGGTGCTGTCCGGCGCGAAGTCGCCCCGCTCACGCAGAGGTTCGAGCGCGCCCTCGACCCGTGCGACGGCCGTGAGCCCCTCGCACCGCTCCCGGCCGTGCAGCGGGAAGGGCACCATGAAGCCGTGGTTCTCGGCGTAGTGGTCGGTGGGCGGCGTGGCCGGCCCCGAGCTGCCCGGGGTCCGCGACGGTGTCGGCGTGGGGCTCTCGCCCGGGCACCGGAAGTTCAGCGGCGCGCTCGGCGTCGCCGCCGCCCGGGACGCTCCGCCCGCACCGGCCTCCTCCCCGGGGCGATGCGTCCCGCACCCCACCGCCAGCACGGCCAGTAGGGCCGGCGCCACCATCGCCACCGTCCCGCGCCGGATCCCCGTCGTCCTGATCACCGTCATGCCCCCGATCCTCCCCCGGGTCAGGGCGGGCGTCATGAGTACGTCGACTCATTCGGGCCACCCGGGCCACCCGGGCCCGGGTGGTGATGGTGCGGGGGCCGGTATACGTTCGAGGAGGGGGCGGCGTCGTACCGTCGTGCCTGTTCACGGCGCCGGTCTCGGCCCTGCAACCCAAGCCGTGAGGTGCCCCCATGAAGATCCAGGAGTCGATCGCCTTCGTCACCGGAGCGAACCGCGGGCTCGGTGAGCACTTCGCGCGGGAACTGATCGCCGCCGGCGCGGCCAAGGTCTACGCGGGATCCCGCGACCCCGCGAAGGTCACGGTGCCCGGTGTGGTCCCGGTCGCGGTCGACATCACCGACCCGGAATCCGTGCGCGCGGCGGCCGACCTGGCCCAGGACGTGACGCTGCTCGTCAACAACGCCGGTTCGACGACCCGGGCGGACGTGCTCACGGCCGATCCGGACTCGTTCCGTACCGAGTTCGAGACGCACGTCCTCGGCACCCTCGCCATGTGCAGGGCCTTCGCCCCCGCCCTCGGACGCAACGGGGGCGGCGCGATCGTCAACGTCCTGTCCGTGCTGTCCTGGCTGTCGGTCACGGCCAGCGCCGGGTACGCCGCGGCCAAGGCCGCCGAGTGGTCGGTGACCAACTCCTTGCGGCTGGCTCTCGCGGAACAGGGCACGCAGGTCACCGCCCTGCACGTCAGTTACATGGCGACGGACATGGCCGCGAACGTGGCCGGTCCGAAGGCCGACCCGGTCGCGGTGGCCCGTGCGGCGCTCGACGGCGTCGAGGCCGGCCTGCCCGAGGTCCTCGCCGACGACGCGAGCAGGCAGGTCCAGGCGGCGCTCGCCGAGGGGCCGGGCGCGCTGTACCCCCAACTGACCGGCCGGCCGGGGCTGATCTGAGCCCGCGGGCGAAGCAGCGAGGGGCGAGGGGCGAGGGGACGAACGAGGGGCCGCAAGGGAAGAACTGACGCGTTCCGCGCGCTACGAGCCGGCCACCGAGGAGAGTCGGAGAGCAGCCGGGGAGAGCCGGCGAGCCGAGCCCACGAGCGGACAGCGAGCCCATGAGCCGTCAGCGAGCCCATGAGCCGTCAGCGCGCGACGAGTTGCTGGCCGCCGTCGATGTCGTACGTGCCGCCGGTCAGCGCGTCGTTGCCCATGATGTGCACGGCCAGGGCGGCCACGTCGGCCGGGCCGACGACCCGTCGGATGGGCAGCGTGGCCCGCAACTCCTCGCGCCGGACCTCCAGTTGATCGTCAAGGAGTCTGGCCGACAAGGGTGTGTCGACGAATCCGGCGGCGATGAGGTTCACCCGGACCGGCGCCAGTTCGAGTGCCAGGTTGGCGACGAGGGCGGGCAGCGCCGCGGTGAGGGCGGAGGCGACGGACATGCCGGGGCCGGGGCGCCGGCCGCCGGTGCCGCCGACGAAGATCAGGGTGCCGCCGGCCCGGACCTTGCCGCGGCTGTGGAGGCCGACCGCGAGCGTCATGGCCAGCCGCTCGCTCATGTAGGCGCCGGCGACGGCGGGGTCCATGTCCGCCAAGGGCATGTAGAAGGGGCCGCCGGCGGTGACCATCACATGGTCGACCGGTGCGGGAAGGTCTTCGAAGAACCGCTTCAACTGCTCGGGGTCGCCCGCGTCGAACGCCGCCGTGTCGAGCGGTTCGACCGCGCGAGCCGCCTGCCGCAGTCGCTCGGGGTCGCGGCCCACCAGGATCACCTGCCCGCCGTCCGCGCGTACCCGGCGGGCGGTCTCCAGCCCGATGCCCGCGCTGCCGCCGATCACCACGACCGTCCGGCCGGTGAGGTCCTCCGGGCGGTGGGGGGCCCGGACGGCGGGCGAGTCGGCCATGTCGTTAGCCCTCCTGCTGGTCGTCCAGGGTGATGTGGAAGGTGAGCCGTCGTTCCGTCACGGCCACCGGGACGGTGTGCGTGCCCGCGGGGACGGTGTGCACGAAGCCCCGGGCCGAGCGGTAGTCGCCCGTACCGCCGGTGATGGCGATGTCGACCGCCGCCGTGGCGGGCAGGTGCAGGAGGGCCTGCGAGGTGATCTGTCCCTGGGGCAGTGCGAAGGTGCCGAGGCACTGGAGTTCGCCCGGCTCGGTCAGGACGTAGGTGCAGACGACGGTGTGGTCGCCGATCTTCTTGCCGTCGCGGTACAGGTCCTCGGCGATGACGATCTCGTCCCCCGGGCTGAGCCCCTTCTTGCCCGCATCGACGTTCTCCGAGCGGGTCTGCCGGGCGACCAGCTGGATGATTTCCGTGTGCTGGCGGATTCTGCGGCCGGTGTCGGCGGCCGTGGAGGTGGCCGACTGTGCGGCCGTCGCCGTAGGGGCGGTGGCGAGGAGGAAGAGGGCGGTCAGAACCGTGGCCGCGCGCGGACTGCGTGGACGGAACGTGCGCATGGAACGTCTCCCATGTGCGGCGGAGATGTGCCTTTCGCGCCTTATTTTACCGTTCGGTAGGGTCCGGTGCTCGGCGCGCTCCCCTGGGTGTGAGCTCCGTCCACGAGGGAGGGGCCTTGTCGTGACGCGGGGGCGAGCCTCGTCGCGACGAGGGGGCGAGCCCGGTGGGACACGGAGGAGGGGCCCCGTCGTGGTGACGGGGCCCCTCTCGATCCGCGTGCTCCTGTGTGCCCGGGTGTCCGGTCAGCCGCACTGGCAGGGGTTGCCGGACTGGCAGCCGCACCCGCAGCCGGAGCCGCAGCCACAGGCGCCGAACAGGGGGAGACTTTTGATGTCGGCGGGCTGCTCGGTGTCCCGGTCCAGGGTCGGGTCGGGCGTGGCGGGGGATTCGGCCATGGGGTCCTCCCTCAATGAGGCCTCAGTGAGGCATCGAGGCATGGGTGCCTACGCCTATTCCATGCCCGCTCCGCCGGGCGCATCAACGGCGCACTGGGGCTCGCGAGCGCCCTCGGAGCCGGTGAGCAGACCGTTTCCGCCCGGTCGCGGTCTGCCGCCGCCTCTGCCGTCCCTGCCGTCCCTGTTGTCCCTGCCGTCCCGGTCCCGGCCTTGCCGCCCCGGGTCTCAGACCCCTTCGGCCCCCGTCACGGGGTGGATGTCCGCCTGGAGCTCGTCCGCGTGCTCACCCGTCACCAGGTACACGACGCGCTTGGCCACCGACACCGCGTGGTCGGCGAAGCGCTCGTAGTAGCGGCCGAGGAGGGTCACGTCGACGGCCGTCTCGATGCCGTGCTTCCAGCGGTCGTCGAGCAGGTGCTGGAAGAGGGTGCGGTGGAGGAGGTCCATGTCGTCGTCGTCCTGCTCCAGCTGGAGCGCGAGGTCGACGTCCTTGGTGATGACGACCTCGGCCGCCTTGGCCATCAGGCGCTGGGCGAGCTGGCCCATCTCCAGGATGGTGGCGTGCAGGTCGTGCGGGACCGCGCGCTCGGGGAAGCGCAGCCGGGCCAGCTTCGCGACGTGCTGGGCCAGGTCTCCGGCGCGCTCCAGGTCCGCCGACATCCGCAGGGACGTGACCACGATGCGCAGGTCGGTCGCCACCGGCTGCTGGCGGGCCAGCAGGGCTATCGCGCGGGCCTCCAGCTCGTGCTGGAGATCGTCGACCTTCTGGTCGGCCGCGATCACGCTCTCGGCGAGCTTCAGGTCGGCGTCGAGGATGGCCGTCGTGGCGCGTCCGATCGCCGACCCGACGAGCCGGGCCATCTCGACCAGGCCCTCGCCGATCGAGTCAAGTTCCTCGTGGTACGCGTCACGCATCTTGGTTGTCCCTCTCTGATGTCACCTTTGGGGGGCCTGGGGGCCGGGCCCCCGCAGGCATCTACTGACCGCCGGACGGGCCCCGTGAACCCCACGCTCCCACGTTCCGGCTCGTACGCGTCCGTTTCCGGCATCCCAAATGAACCACCCCTGGCTCCTGGGTGAACTCTGGGCGACGAGTGTTCGAGGTCGCACTCGGATGGCTGTGGGCTGGCGTGTCGACATGCCTAACCTGGGGGCATGGACGTGAACGCGGCGGTCGCCGCAGCGGCAGCGATCGCCGGAGTGCTTACCGGTGTCATCGCCATGCTGGCGTTCCGCTGGAGCGAGCGCGACCAAAAACGCCCCACCCGCACCTCGCTTCACACGGACCCGGTGCTTCCGCCAGGTGTCGACACGGTCCTCTCCGTGCTCCGCTCCTCCGCCGTCGTACTCGACGAGGCCGATGCCGTCGTCAAGGCCAGCTCCGCCGCGTACGCCCTCGGGCTGGTCCGCGGCGGCAAGCTCGCCGTCGAGCCCATGCTCCAGATGGCGCGTGACACCCGCCGGGACGGCGAGATACGCCAGGTCGAACTCGATCTGCCGAGGAGGGGAACGGGACGCGGTGAGGCCCTGGCCGTCTCCGCGCGCGTCGCGCCGCTCGGCTCCCGGCTCGTACTGCTGCTGGTCGAGGACCTCACCGAGGCGCGGCGCATCGAGGCCGTACGACGCGACTTCGTCGCCAACGTGAGCCATGAGCTGAAGACGCCCGTCGGCGCGCTCTCCCTGCTCTCCGAGGCCGTGATGGACGCGTCGGACGACCCGGAGGCCGTGGAGCGCTTCGCCGGGCGCATGCAGATCGAGGCCACCCGGCTCACCAATCTCGTGCAGGAGCTCATCGACCTGTCGCGGGTGCAGAACGACGATCCCCTGGAGGACGCCGAGCCCGTGCGGGTCGGCGAACTCGTCGCCGAGGCCATCGACCGGTGCCGCCACCAGGCCGGCACCAAGCAGATCACCATGGCCGCCGGCGGCACCGCCGAGCTGAGCATCTGGGGAAACCGCGGTCAGCTGGCCGCGGCCCTGGGCAACCTCGTCGAGAACGCCGTCAACTACTCGCCCGCCCGTACGCGGGTGGGCATAGCCGCGCGCCGGGTGACCGCGCCCGGCGGAGACCTCATCGAGATCGCCGTGACCGACCAGGGCATCGGCATCTCCGAAAAGGACCGGGAGCGCGTTTTCGAGCGCTTCTACCGCGTCGACCCGGCCCGTTCCCGCCAGACCGGCGGTACGGGTCTGGGCCTCGCGATCGTCAAGCACGTGGCCGCCTCGCACGGCGGGGAGGTCACGGTGTGGAGTTCCGAGGGTCAGGGCTCCACGTTCACCCTGCGGCTGCCGGAGGCGGGTGCGGCCCGCGACCGCGTGACCGATCACCACATGCCCGGACTCGACGAAGACGACGAGACCGAGCAGCCCGACGGGACGACCACCGTCTCATCCCCGTATGAACCGCTTCCTGCCCCGGAGGTCCTTCCGTGACCCGAGTGCTCGTCGTCGAGGACGAGGAGTCCTTCTCCGACGCCCTGTCGTACATGCTCCGCAAGGAGGGCTTCGAGGTCGCCATCGCGACCACCGGGCCCGACGGACTCGACGAGTTCGAGCGCAACGGCGCCGACCTCGTCCTTCTCGACCTGATGCTGCCGGGGCTACCCGGCACCGAGGTGTGCCGTCAGCTGCGCGGCCGCTCCAACGTTCCGGTGATCATGGTCACCGCCAAGGACAGTGAGATCGACAAGGTCGTCGGGCTGGAGATAGGAGCCGACGACTACGTCACCAAGCCCTTCTCCTCCCGCGAGCTGGTCGCCCGTATCCGGGCCGTCCTGCGCCGCCGGGGCGAGCCCGAGGAGGTCACGCCGGCCGCCCTGGAGGCGGGGCCGGTCCGGATGGACGTCGACCGCCACGTGGTCACCGTCTCCGGCTCCAAGGTCGACCTCCCGCTCAAGGAGTTCGACCTGCTGGAGATGCTGCTGCGCAACGCGGGCCGCGTGCTGACCCGTATGCAGCTCATCGACCGGGTGTGGGGCGCCGACTACGTGGGCGACACCAAGACCCTCGACGTCCACGTCAAGCGCCTGCGCGCGAAGATCGAGCCGGACCCGGGCGCGCCGCGGTACCTGGTGACGGTGCGCGGGCTCGGCTACAAGTTCGAGCCGTAAACCGGCCCTCGGAAGAGCGGGCGTCCGGAACTCCGGCGCCCGGGAACGGGACGCGCGGGCCCTCGCGGGCCGGCCTCCCGCCGCCCGCCCGCGTGTGGGGCGGCACGACGACGCCGAGTCCGACGGCGTGCCCGAGGCGGAGTCGGACGGCGAGGCGGACGTGTCCGGCGACTGGGACGTGGAGCCGGTCGCCGTCGCGCCGGGCGCCGCCGGGATGTCGCTCGGACCCCACTTGGTGAAGTAGCTCGCGGCCGGGACGACGAACGCGCGCAGGCTCACGTCTCCGGTCCTGCTGAAGGTGAAGGTGACCTTCTGCGCGTTGCCGTCCTTGACGCCCGTCCCCGGGGAGGACAGGGCCGCGGAGGCGTTGCCCTTGCCGCCGAGGATGACGGAGCCGCCGGCCGGGATGGTCAGCTTGCCCTTGCCCGTGGCGGGCGTGAGCTGGGCGGTGCCGTCGCCGACGACGCTGACCGAGTCCAGGGTCTGCGGGAGGGAGCCGTTGTTGAACAGGGTCGCGGAGATCACCGCCGGACCCGTGGACGTCGTGTCGGGCTGGGTGATGACGAGGGCGTTCTGGATCTTGATGTCGCCGACGCTGGTCGCCGCGTTGTCCGGCTTGACCTCCAGCGTCTGTGCGTCGTTGCCGGCAGCGCACGCGGCGAGCGAGGCGATCGAGAACGCAATGGCGGCGGCGGCGAGGGCGCCGCGTCGAAGGCTGCTGCTCACGGCGGCGGCAACTCCTTGAACGTGGGCGAAGCAGGGCGACTCCTGTGTAAAGCCGCCCTAAGGGTCTGTCAGCGGCCTTAGGTTACCGAGCCGTTCCCGTGCCACCGCACCCGACCCGCCCCTTCGCCCCCGCGAGCCCCGTCACGCCCTCCGCGCACGCCCGTCCCGTGCGTCGTCCCGAGCCGCCTCGTGGGCTCCTTTGGGCATCCGCCCGTCCGCCATTCACATAAGTAGCCATGAGATCCGCTTGGGGTTTTCCGGTACGGATTCCGTGGCGCACCGGAAAATTGATCATCGACAGTTCGGGGAGGGGCGTGATCAATTCCGGATTCGCCTCGTACCCGACTCCGGCAACCGAACGGAGTAGCGGAAGTCGAGCTCCTGGAGCAGGACAAAACGGGATGTTCAGACCCTGGTCAGGGTCTACAGGTGTGTGTACCGTACGCGTTTCACTTGCCCTGGACAGCCGCTCCCACCTGCGAATACCCTCTTCCGCTCGCCCCTCGCAGCACGTTTCTGTCGCGGTTGTCAAGCCCCGAGATATGCCCTGACCTGCGAAAACGCCATTCAGAAGACGCAGTTTCCGTGTTACCCTGGATAGCCACGGAAGGGGTACCTGTCACATGACGTTCAAGGTTGGCGACACCGTGGTCTATCCCCATCACGGGGCCGCGCTGATCGAGGCCATCGAAACTCGCCAGATCAAAGGCGTGGACAAGACCTACTTGGTGCTGAAGGTCGCCCAGGGCGACCTGACGGTACGTGTGCCAGCGGACAATGCGGAGTTCGTCGGCGTGCGTGATGTGGTCGGTCAGGACGGGCTGGACCGGGTCTTCGAGGTGCTGCGCGCGCCGTACGCCGAGGAGCCCACGAACTGGTCGCGTCGTTACAAGGCAAATCTGGAGAAGCTCGCCTCCGGCGATGTCATCAAGGTCGCGGAAGTCGTGCGTGACCTGTGGCGTCGTGAGCGCGAGCGCGGACTCTCCGCCGGTGAGAAGCGGATGCTTGCCAAGGCCCGGCAGATCCTGGTGAGCGAACTCGCCCTCGCGGAGAACACGAACGAGGACAAGGCCGAGGCTCTGCTCGACGAGGTTCTCGCGTCCTGACGCGTACAGCGCCCAGGCGGTGGTCGTTCGGACGGTGGGTTGGTTCATCTGTTGTTCGGACGGTAGTCGTTTTGACGTAAAGCACAAGGCCGCGCAGTTGTGCAATGAAATGCCGCGGTGCCCGATGACGCAATGGGAATTGCTGTCGCCGGGCGCTGCGGCATGTTCGTACCCGCATCTCCTCGGAAACCCGGATCTCTCCGGAGTCTCCGCCCCGAATCCTGATGCCCCGGCACGTGCCAGGTGCCGGGATACTCATGTGCCGGGCCCGGGCAGCCGACTCGACCGGATGTCACGGAAGGGTCCGGTCAGGACGCCACGCCGGGCACTCCCTCACGCTCCGCGAGCGGGAGGCACGCCAGGGCCATACCCAAGCAGGCCGAGTACACAAACCTGACAGGAACCGATGTCTGACGATTCGCGCCCTTCGCCGTCCGGGACCCCCGTCGCGGCCGTGATTCCGGCCGCCGGCCGGGGCGTGCGCCTCGGTCCGGGCGCCCCCAAGGCGCTCCGGGCGCTGAACGGCACGCCCATGCTCATCCACGCGGTGCGGGCCATGGCCGCCTCCCGTGCCGTCTCGCTGGTCGTCGTCGTGGCGCCGCCCGACGGGACGGCCGAGGTCAAGACCCTGCTCGACGCGCACGCGCTGCCCGAGCGCACCGACTTCCTGGTCGTCGCCGGCGGGGACACCCGCCAGGAGTCCGTGAAGTACGGCCTCGACGCGCTGCCGCCCGGGATCGACATCGTCCTCGTGCACGACGCGGCCCGGCCGCTGGTGCCGGTGGACACGGTGGACGCGGTCATCGAGGCGGTCCGGGACGGCGCGCCCGCCGTCGTACCGGCGCTGCCGCTCGCGGACACCGTCAAGCAGGTCGAGCCGGCCGGCGTGCCGGGGACGCCGGAGCCCGTCGTCGGCACACCCGAGCGGGCGCGGCTGCGGGCCGTGCAGACCCCGCAGGGCTTCGACCGGGCCACCCTCGTACGGGCCCACGACACCGTCACCGACGACGTGACCGACGACGCGAGCATGGTCGAGCGGCTCGGGGAGCGGGTCGTCGTGGTGCCGGGGCACGAGGAGGCGTTCAAAGTGACGCGTCCCCTGGACCTCGTCCTCGCGGAGGCGGTCCTCGCGCGCAGGAGGGCGAACGATGGGTTCTGAGGGCTTTGGGACCGCTGCCGCCGGGTCGCCGGCCGCCGGTGCGCCGTCGCTGCCGCAGGTCGGCGTCGGTACCGACATCCACGCCTTCGAGGAGGGCCGGGAGCTGTGGTGCGCCGGACTGTTGTGGGAGGGGGAGGGGACCGGGCTGGCCGGGCACTCCGACGCGGACGTCGTCGCGCACGCCGCCTGCAACGCCCTGTTCTCCGCGGCCGGGCTCGGTGACCTCGGCGCGCACTTCGGCACCGGGCGGCCCGAGTGGTCCGGTGCGTCCGGCGTGACCCTGCTGACCGAGGCCGCGCGGATCGTGCGGGCGGCCGGTTTCGTCATCGGCAACGTCGCCGTCCAGGTCGTCGGACCCCGGCCGAAGATCGGGAAGCGGCGGGACGAGGCGCAGAAGGTTCTGTCCGAGGCGTTGGGGGCGCCGGTGTCGGTGTCCGGGGCCACCACGGACGGGCTGGGGTTCCCGGGCCGGGACGAGGGCCTGATGGCGGTGGCGACGGCGCTGGTGGCCCGCGCGGCCTGAGGCGCGTGCCCCGACCAGGGGGCTGCCGCCCCCTGGACCCCCGCTTCGGCCTCAAGGGCCTTGTCCTCAATCGCCGGACGGGCTGAAAGGCGTGCCCCCGGGCGTCAGTCCTTCACCACGGCCTCGCGTATCCCGCCCGGAACCGTCCGGCGCAGGCCCGCGTCTCCAGCCCGTCCGGCGATTGAGGACGAGGCCGTCCAGGCCGAAGCGGGGGTCTGGGGGCGGCAGTCCCCAGGCGCGGGCCGGGACCGGTGAGGGGCCCGGGGCGCGGGAGCCGCCCGTGAGGGGCGTATGTCACGAATACGTGCCCCTTGCGCGGGAAGGGTCGCGGGGCACTACCCACTGGCCACTACCCTGGAGGCGTGACCATTCGCCTGTACGACACCAGCGCCCGGCAGATCCGTGACTTCTCCCCGCTCAAGCCGGGTTGTGTCTCGATCTACCTGTGTGGCGCCACCGTGCAGGCGGCCCCGCACATCGGGCACATCCGCTCGGGCCTCAACTTCGACATCATGCGCCGCTGGTTCGAGTACCGCGGATACGACGTCACGTTCGTCCGGAACGTGACCGACATCGACGACAAGATCATCACCAAGTCGGCCGAGCAGGGCCGCCCTTGGTGGGAGATCGGGTACGAGAACGAGCGCGCCTTCAACGACGGCTACGACGTGCTGGGATGCCTTCCGCCCAGCTACGAGCCCCGGGCGACCGGACACGTGACCGAGATGGTCGAGATGATGCGCGGGCTCATCGAGCGCGGTCACGCGTACGAGTCCGACGGCAACGTCTACTTCGACGTGCGGTCCTTCCCGGGCTACCTCCAGCTCTCCAACCAGGAGCTGGACAACCTGCTCCAGCCCTCGGGCGAGGGCGAGACCGGCAAGCGGGACCCGCGTGACTTCGCCATGTGGAAGGCCGCCAAGCCCGGCGAGCCCACCTGGGAGACCCCGTGGGGGCGCGGCCGGCCCGGCTGGCACCTGGAGTGCAGCGCCATGGCGCACAAGTACCTGGGCAGCGCGTTCGACATCCACGGCGGCGGGCTTGACCTGATCTTCCCGCACCACGAGAACGAGATCGCGCAGGCCAAGGCCTACGGGGACGAGTTCGCCCGGTACTGGGTGCACAACGCCTGGGTCACCATGAGCGGCGAGAAGATGTCCAAGTCCCTGGGCAACTCGGTGCTGGTGAGCGAGATGGTCAAGCAGTGGCGCCCCATCGTGCTGCGCTACTACCTCGGCACCCCGCACTACCGCTCGATGATCGAGTACAGCGAAGAGGCCCTGCGCGAGGCCGAGTCGGCGTTCGCGCGGATCGAGGGCTTCGCGCAGCGGGTGACGGAGCTGGCGGGGGGCGTCGTCGAGCCCGTCGCCGAGGTGCCGCCCGCGTTCGCCGAGGCCATGGACGACGACCTCGGCGTGCCGCAGGCGCTCGCGGTCGTGCACACCACCGTGCGGCAGGGCAACTCCGCGCTGGCCGCCGACGACAAGGAAGCCGCCGTGGCACGGCTCGCCGAGGTCCGGGCCATGCTCGGCGTCCTCGGTCTGGACCCGCTCGACCCGGCATGGGCCGGCGAGGGCGACCGCGGCGAGGACCTGCACGGGGTGGTCGACACCCTCGTACGCCTGGTGCTCCAGCAACGCGAGGCGGCGCGGGGCCGGAAGGACTGGGCCACCGCGGACGCCATCCGCGACCAGCTCAACCAGTCCGGTCTCGTCATCGAGGACGGGCCGCAGGGACCCCGGTGGACACTCGGCCCGCGCTGAGTGTTCCTTGATCGAGTGTGGGGGGGGGGGGGGGGGGGGGGCGCCGCCCACACCCCGCGACAGGAAGAAAAAAAACAACCCCCACACCACCACACAGCCCGGGAGAGGGGGGGAGTGGGCGCTGAGGC
>NZ_JBHWEL010000033.1:43208-47812 GCF_042734135.1 Streptomyces sp. NPDC059668
GCTCTCTGTCTTTCGTGCGCGGGGCGCGCGCGCCGCCGGCGAGACACTGCGGGGGGGTTGTTTTTTTGGTCGCGGGGGGGCCGCCCGGGCCCGCGCGCCCCCCACACTGCATAGACGAACGTGCGCGCGAAGTGTCCGCACACCCCACACAGAACAGGTAGGTCATGGCCGCTAACAACCGCCGCATGTCCGGCAAGAAGGGCGCGCAGGTCGGCAGTGGCGGCCAGCGACGCCGGGGCCTGGAGGGCAAGGGCCCGACCCCGCCCGCCGAGATGCGCAAGGGACACAAGAAGAACCGCATCGCCAACGTCAAGGCGAAGCAGACCGCCCGCCGTCCCGCGCCCCGCGGGCGCGGCGGCAAGGGCACGTCCGAGATGGTCGTCGGGCGCAACCCCGTCGTCGAGGCGCTGCGTGAGGGCGTGCCGGCGACGATGCTGTACGTGCAGCAGTTCATCGACAACGACGAGCGGGTGCGCGAGGCCCTCCAGCTGGCCGGCGAGCGCGGTGGCATCCACCTCATGGAGGCTCCGCGTCCCGAGCTGGACCGGATGACCAACGGGCTCAACCACCAGGGCCTCGTCCTGCAGGTCCCGCCGTACGAGTACGCGCACCCGGAGGACCTCGCCGCCGCCGCGTACGACGAGGGCGCGGACCCGCTGATCGTCGCCCTCGACGGCGTGACCGACCCGCGGAACCTGGGCGCCGTGGTCCGCTCCACCTCCGCCTTCGGCGGCCACGGTGTCGTCGTGCCCGAGCGGCGCGCGGCCGGGATGACCGCCGGTGCCTGGAAGACCTCGGCCGGCGCCGCCGCCCGTACGCCCGTCGCGCGCGCCGCCAACCTGACGCGGGCCCTGGAGTCGTACAAGAAGGCCGGGCTGGTCGTGGTCGGGCTCGCCGCGGACGGCGAGGTCGAGGTCGGTGACCTGGAGGCCCTGGGCGGCCCCGTCGTCATCGTCGTCGGCAGTGAGGGCAAGGGGCTGTCCCGGCTCGTCGGGGAGACCTGCGACTTCCGGGTGCGGATCCCGATGCCGGGCGGCGCGGAGTCGCTGAACGCCGGTGTCGCGGCAGGCGTCGTGCTGTACGAGGCGGCCCGGCGACGCGCCTGAACAGACGTGCGTGCCGTCACCCCGGTGGGGTGATCGGGACGGTCCGGACCGCCTTGACGCGGTCCGGACAGATCGGCGAGGTCAAAGCAGTGTCCTAACCACACGTCACTCGGTTAGATGAGTGTGGACACCAGAACACCCCGCACACCCACGGGGGACCGCTCGTCGGGATTCGACGACGCTCCCGCGCTGAGCATGGTGAAGGTGCCGAGCGATCCGGCGCAGGTCATCGTCAATCATGCGAGCTTCCGCGTGCAGCTGGGCGCTGCGTCGCGACCCCAATCCTCGCGCGTCGCACGGCACTTGAGCGCCGGCGGCGCCCCCGCGCGGATGCCCGCCGGCGGCACGGCGGGCAGAGCGGGCGCGGTCGGCCAGGGCGCCGCCGGCACCCGCCGCCGCGCGCCCGTCGTCTGGAGCGGGAAGTCCGCGCCCGACGACACCGGCGCGCACCGGCTGCTGCAGGCCGTGCGGAGCACCAGCGTCGGTCACGGCGGAACCGCCCCGGTGGGCGACGCCGGTGCGACGCAGGTCATCCCGCGCTACGACGAACACCACGGCTACGAGGGCGACATGACCGTCGAGACGGTGGAGACACCGCTCGTCGGCAGCCAGCGCACCGGCTCGTCCGGCCTCGACTCCGGCCGGACCGGCGGGACCTCTCTCGCCGGCGAGGGCAGGCTGCTGCCGAACATGCGCAGCGTCGACAGCGCGTACGACGAACCGCGCTACGGGGGCGGGGAGTTCGCGGGCGACGAGGGCGACGACGCGTACGCCTACGGCTACGCCTACGAGGGCGAGGACGAGGCGGCCGAACTGCCGGTCAGACGGCAGCCCACGGACTCGCTGCGACAGGGGTACTACCCCGGCCGCCGGATGAACCTCGGCGTGGTGCTGCTTCCGCTCCGCGTCTTCCTCGGCTTCATCTCCATCTACGCCGGCATGGGCAAGCTGTGCGATCCCGTCTACTTCGACGGCGGCAAGCGCGGCTCCATGGTCAAGTGGCTGAACACCCTGCATCCCTGGGAAGTCGCCGAGCCGCTGCGGCAGTTCGCGCTCCAGCACCCGGTCGGCTCCGGACTCGTCATCGCCTTCCTCCAGGTCATCGTGGGTGTGCTCACGGTGCTCGGTCTGTGGCAGCGGGTCGCCGCGGTGTTCGGCGCGATGCTGTCCGCCGCGCTCATCGTCACCGTCAGCTGGAAGACCGTCCCCGCGTACGACGCGCCGGACATCATCTATCTCGCCGCCTGGTCCCCGCTGATCATCGCGGGCGCCCCCGTCTACTCGGTGGACGGACGTCTGGCGGGCGAGGCCTGGCGCACCCTCGGGCCGCGCGCCGACATCTGGGACCTGCGCGGGCGGGTGCTGCGTCGCGGCGCGGTGGTCTCGGCCGTCGTCATCGGGCTCACGCTGCTGGTCGGCTCGCTGCTGGGCGGTGCCGTCCGTGACGCGGACCGGGTGGTCGTGCCGGGACCGGGCGAGGCTCCGCGCAACGAGCTGCCCGGTTCCCCGCTTCCGCAGGAGCCCGGCACGCCCCAGCGGAAGACCAGCACCCCGTCGGCCTCCGCCAAGGTGCCGACGCACAGCGGTTCGTCGTCGCCGTCGGGTCCGGCCACCACCCCGGGCGCGACCCGCGGGACGGGCGGCACGGTCAGCAGCGGACCCAGTCAGACGCAGGGCGGCGGCCAGGCGCCCCCGCAGCACTCCGCGCCGGTGCACCAGGCCCCCAGCACGAGCGCGGGGCCGACGTCCACCGGCGGCAGCGGCGGTGGCAGCGCCAGCGGTGGCTCCACGGGCTCCGGTACGGGCGGGACGTCCGGCGGTTCGAGCTCCGGCGGCGGTACGACCGGCGGCTCGGACAAGCTGGTCGGCGGCCTGCTCGGGTAGCGGTCCGGACGGTACGAGGACGGGGCCCCGCACACCGAGTGTGCGGGGCCCCGTCGTCACGCGTGCCACAAGGCCGTTCAGCGGCCGAGCGCGGCGAGTTCCTTGGCGGCCTCCGTGAGGTCCTTCGCCGTGTCGATGGCGCGCCAGTAGGCGCCCTGCGGGAGGGAGAAGCCGGCCAGGCGGCGTTCGCGGGCCAGGTGCGGGAACGTGGTGCGCTCGTGGTCGCCGCGCTCGGGGAGCAGACCGGCGAACTCGGCGGAGAAGACGTAGACGCCCGCGTTGATCTCGTAGGTGGTCGGCGGTGACTCGATGAAGTCCGTCACACGGCCGAAGTCGTCCGTCTCGACGGCGCCCCACGGGATGCGGGGGCGGGCGAGGGCGAGGGTCGCGACGGCGTCGCGCTCGGTGTGGAAGTCCGCCATGTCGCGCAGCGAGAAACGGGTCCAGATGTCGCCGTTGGTCGCGAACCAGGGCCGGTCCGGGTAAGGGAGGTGCGCGGCGGCGTACTTGAGGCCGCCGCCCCGGCCCAGGGGCTCCTTCTCCACGACCGTTATGACGTTGACCGGAAGGTGGGCCGAGTCCAGCCAGTCCTGGAGGACCTCGGCGAGGTGGCCGCAGGAGACGACGACGTCGGTCACGCCCTCTTCGGCGAGCCAGGTCAGCTGGTGGCCGATGATCGGGGTCCCGGTGCCGGGGATCTCGACCATCGGCTTCGGCCGGTCGTCGGTGTAGGGGCGCAGTCGGGAGCCCTGACCACCGGCCAGGACAACGGCTTGAACGGGGCGCGACGCGGCGTTCGGATCGGTCATGCCCGAACTGTACGTGGCGCCCCGCAGGTGGCTTCTGTCGGCAACCGTTCCCTTAAGCAGCTGTTACCTGGCGGGCGGGAAGGGGCCGTTCCGGCCTCGGACGAGGCCCCGCGGGTTCAGAGGTGCGTGGCCGCGACCCCCGATGCGAAGGACGTGTCGCAGACCGGGCGCGCGAACGCCTGGGCGCGCGTCGGGCCGTACGCGCGGACCGCGGCGCGGCCGAGGGCGCGGGCGATGGAGACGCAGTGCTTCGCGAGCGACGGGCGGCCGTTCACCGCCTCCTGGAGGTGGGTCAGGGCCGTGCCCGGGTCCTTCTCCTGGAGCTCCAGCAGGAGCCGGTCGCGCAGGACGTCCTGCGGGGCGCGGGAGACGGCGCGCGAGGAGACGTCCGAGGAGGAGGCGGTGAGCACCGACTCCGAGGAGTTCCCCGACCAGTTGACTCGGGTGACCGCGAGGGTCCCGGAGAGCACCAGGACGACAGGCAGAACGAGGGCGAGGGTGCGGCCGATCCGGCGGGCGGGGCCACGGCCACGCCGGGTCCGTTGGTTAGTGGTGGAGTGCTTCACGCGAGTGAGGGTAGCGCGGGGTGATGATTTGGCGACATTTAGTCACCGGTTCGGGGGATGAGGAACTGGTGGTTTCCGGCTGGCGTGTTGACGTACACGTATCGAAATGACCGGCTTGCCGGGGTATTTGTCGACAACGAGGAGGGGGGGGGCCCCCCGCGCGGGGGGGCCCCGCCCGCGACACAGGGCGAGATGAACCACCCCCCCGGGGGGGTGAGGTAGGGGGTGGCGGAGGGCAG
>NZ_JBHWEL010000033.1:47822-67182 GCF_042734135.1 Streptomyces sp. NPDC059668
TGTGGCGGGCGGGGTTGTTGACGACCAGCTACCCAAATGCCCGGTTGCCGGGGTTTTTTGACCAAACCGTGGCGGCCCCCGCAGCAGGCTGCGGGGCCCTCCTCGTCAACTTGGGTGAATTCACCCGCTCCGGGGGTGTCGGAGCCGTGCGGGTTGCCTTCAGTCGGAGAGGCGCTCGCCCGTGGAGGTCGAGAACACGTGGGTCTCGCCCGGACGCGGCACGACGTGCAGCGTGGCGCCCTTGTCCGGGACGGCGCGGCCGCTGACGCGGACGACCAGGTCGGTGAGGGTGTCGTCGACCTTGGCGCTGCCGTAGACGTAACCGTCGGCGCCGAGCTCCTCGACGACGTTCACCGAGACGGCGAGGCCGGCCGGGGCGTCCTCGGAGTCCTTCGACAGCGACTTGGCGGCTTCGCCGTTGTGCTCGACGATGTCGAAGTGCTCGGGACGGATACCGACCGTGACGGTGCGGTCGCCCTTGTCCGTGGCGGCCTTGAGGGCCTCACGGTTGACCGGCACGACGGAGTTGCCGAACTTCACGCCGCCGTCCGTGATCGGGACCTCGACGAGGTTCATGGCCGGGGAGCCGATGAACCCGGCGACGAAGAGGTTCGCGGGACGGTCGTACATGTTGCGCGGCGAGTCGACCTGCTGGAGCAGACCGTCCTTGAGCACGGCGACCCGGTCGCCCATGGTCATGGCCTCGACCTGGTCGTGGGTGACGTACACCGTGGTGATGCCGAGGCGGCGCTGCAGCGAGGCGATCTGCGTACGGGTGGAGACGCGGAGCTTGGCGTCGAGGTTCGACAGCGGCTCGTCCATGAGGAAGACCTGGGGCTCACGCACGATGGCGCGGCCCATCGCGACGCGCTGGCGCTGACCGCCGGAGAGGGCCTTCGGCTTGCGGCCGAGGTACTCGGTGAGGTCGAGGATCTTCGCCGCGTCCTCGACCTTCTGGCGGATCTCCGCCTTGTTGACGCCGGCGATCTTGAGCGCGAAGCCCATGTTGTCGGCGACGGTCATGTGCGGGTACAGCGCGTAGTTCTGGAACACCATGGCGATGTCCCGGTCCTTGGGCGGCAGGTGCGTGACGTCGCGGTCACCGATGCGGATGGCGCCGGCGTTCACGTCCTCGAGCCCCGCAAGCATGCGGAGCGAGGTGGACTTGCCGCAGCCGGACGGACCGACGAGGACGAGGAACTCGCCGTCCGCGACATCGAGCTCGAGCTGGTCGACGGCGGGCTTCTCGGAACCCGGGTAGATCCGGGTCGCTTTGTCGAACGAGACAGTGGCCATGGTGAGGGGCCCCCTTCACCGGCAGGAACGTGCCGGACGATCCGTTGTAAAGGTGGTGTCCACCGCGAAGGTTCACGGTGGTGTAGTCCACAAGAGTGAACTGGTTCTGGACGGTACCCGCCGTTCACGTGCTCTGTCAGTACCTGCAGCCCTGTGAACTTCGCGATAATTTTCGACAGGGGCCCGCTGTGACGTGGGTACACTGCACGGGCACGCACCCGGCGGACACGCCGCGCGCGCGTGCAGGCCTCCTTAGCTCAGCTGGTCAGAGCGCCGCTCTTGTAAAGCGAAGGTCGTCGGTTCGAATCCGACAGGGGGCTCCGCCGCCCACCAGCGCCGACGCCCCCGCGATCTTGGACCGTGGGGGCGTGGACGGCGGAATGTGACGGCGGTCTCGGTCGACGGCGCCGTTCGAGCGGGCTCGATCGGTCGGCCGCCGCGGGTCGTGAACACGTGATCACTCTCGTGCCCGGTCCACGCCGGCCGTCGCGCGCCGGTCCCCCTGCCGCGGACGCTGCCACCAGGACCGTCCTCACGGCGAGGGCACCGTCCCCGTCGCCCGGAGCGCGAGCCGCCCGTGGCCACGGGCCCCGGCCCGTCGGTCGAAGCGCCCGGCGCTCTTTCCGCTCCCGCCCCGGAACAGCCCCGCCCCGGAACAGCCCCGCTCGCGAAGCGCCTCGCCGCGGCGCTCCCGCCGCACGGGCTCCTGAGCGGCCGTCAGTCCCACCAGAAGCGCCAGACCGACCGCTCCAGCAGATCGCCGGCGTATTCGGGGAACGTGCACATTCCCTGCTCGACGTTGTCGGGGCAGGTGAGGTAGTGCTCCAGGGCGAGCACGTGCGCCTGGTCGAGGTCGGCCGGCCTGGCCGCGACCGAGACGAAGGCGGTCGCGTGGCCGAGGCCGACGAGCCGGGCGCCGAACCGGTCCTCCCAGGAACGCAGTACCGCGGACAGGTCCCCGGCGGACAGGCGGTTGGCCATGCCGGTCCATCCGATCGCGGCCGGTATGTCGGCACTGCGCGCCACCGGTACCAGGGCGAGATGGCGAAGCGACTCCGTCCGTACGAGATGTGCCGCCGCCGCGGCGGCACTGTCGTCGGGTCCGGCCTCCCCGGCAGGTGCCACCGCCAGGCCGGGCCAGGCGTCGAAGGCCGGGCTGCCGTCGGGCCAGTCGTACTCCTCGTCGTCCTCCTCGGGAGACGAGGGCACGGGCGGCAGGGCCTCCCGTTCCGCTCTGCGCCGACGGTAGGTGCGCCACTCCTCCAGGAGGTGGTGTCCGGCCTCCGTCCCGGATCCGTCCCGGGCGTCCCCCGGGCGCAGTGCGTCGTCGGGGTACTCGAACAGGACGGGATGCAGGCCCGTCGTCAGCCGGTCCCGGTAGAGGCTCTCCCACCACACGTCCGCGTCGTCCAGCGGTTCGTCACTGATCCACAGCACCGGGGACCGCGGAGGGCCGACGCGCGGAAGTCCGTCCGGGCGCGGCGAGAGGAGCCGTCCGGCGGGCAGTCCCGCCGGCAGTCGGCGCAAGGCTTCGGGAACGTCCGCAGGAGTCACGAAGCGGAGGCTAATGCCCGGGTGTGACAGCGAGTTGGCGATCCCGGCCCCGGGAAGGGGCATCCGGCGCCGTAGCCCGCGCTTTTCGCTGCCATGCCCCGTGGCGCGGCCTTACCCTGTTGGGCACCATCAGGGAGCCGCGCCAGCTGTGTGGAGGTAACGGGGTGAAAGGGCGCAGTCCGGATCGGGTCCGCAACGAGCTCATCGTCTCCATCGTGGACACACTGCAGAACTCGGCCACGGTGAGCCAGGCCGGCAGCCGGGAGATCTGGCGGGAGATGCTGGCCGGCGAGCTGGCCTCGCCCGTGGAGCCCTTCGGCGGAGACCGGCTGCGGCCCTGGCTGTTACAGGTGGTGAAGGCGTGCACCGCCGTCGGCGACGGCCTGGCCTGCTTGGTGCGGTCGCTGGAGTACGTGGAGCAGCAGTCGGCGACGGTCGTGGAGCTGTGGCCGCTCGTGGACGAGTGGGAGGCCGTCGACTTCTTCAACCACGCGGACCTCGGCCATCTGCGGCCGGTCCTGCTGTCGATGGGGTCCTCGGACCTGGCCGTCATGGCACGCCGCTCCAGCCGGTCCCGGGTGCAGGAGCTGCCCGCGTGGTGCCGGACGGGGTGGCAGGTCTTCCTGCGGCTGGCGGGCGAGAACTCCCCGGCCGGTGAGCTCCCGCCCAGCATGGCCTTCCTCGCGCTGTCGGCCGACCGGCTGGTGGAGGACGGTCAGGCGGAGGCCGCCGAGGTGCTGCGCCGCTTCAACCGCGGCCAGGCCGCGGCCCTGGGGATGGAGAGTGTGCTGGCGGAACGGCAGCAGGCGGACTTCCCGCATCCCCCGCCGTCCCTCGTCCCCGCCTATCTCATGATCCAGTTCGAGCCGGACCGGATCGAGGCGGACCGCTACTACCTGTCGCACTGGCGCCAGTCCGACTCCGAGGGCTGGCACCCGGTGCGCGGCGAGACCGCCCATCTGGGCCGGGAGGAGCTCCCGGGCGCGGTGGAGCGGCTGATCGAGGAGGCCGAGGAGAAGTGGGCCGATCTCCGGCAGCCGGTGATCCTCGAGTTCATACTGCCGTGGGAGCTGCTCAACGAGCCGGTGGAGTGGTGGTCGAAGGAGTCCGGTTCCGGGTCCCCGACCCCGCTGGTCCTGGACTACCCGGTGGTGGTGCGCAGCATCGAGCGGTTACAGCGTGCCGCCTGGCACCGGCCCTGGCACAACAAGTGGCGGCAGCTGCGGGAGCGCCCGGCGGACAGCCATCCGCACTGGAGCAGTCCGGAGCGCGACGGGGCGTACTTCTTCCACCTGGAGCGTGAGCTGAAGGAGGACCAGCACGCCGTGTGCCTGGTGCTCAGCCAGCCCCCCGGCGACGACTCGGGCACCGGCCGCCGTGAGGTCCTGGCCGGACTGCGGGCCGGGGTGCCCGCGATGATCTGGCACCGCAGCGACTGCGCGGACCCGAAGTTCAAGGACGCCATCGGCGAGATCCTTCAGGACCGGGGGCTGGGCAGTCTGGCGGAACGGGTGGGGGAGTGGCGCAGGGAGGCGCTGGCCCTCGGCCCCACGGCCTGGGACGGGCACGTCGGCCGCCATCTGGCCATCCTGCTCGACGATCCCGAACGCAAGCCGAGCCCGCCAGGACCGGTGTAGGGCGGCATGCCCCCGTCGCCCGGAAGGCGCCCCCGGCCGGTGCGCGGAGGCGGGTACCCCGTGGTCTTGCACGGGCTCGCGCCGAGTGCCACGCTGTTTGCGAGACAGACTCACCGGCTGTCCGCAAGGGGTGGGTGCCGCCGAACGGGTGGGTACCGTCCGGAATTTGAGTTTCCCTCAGTCCTTCCGCCCCCTGTGGCCTGCCGTCTTGCACCGCACGCAGACCACTGCCAGGCTTGGCACGTGGATGTCACGCATGCCCGCGGACTGCGGGACTCCTCCTCGGTGCTCCCTCCGTCGTCGGGCATGACCGGACGCTCTGAGGGCGCTTATGCAGCGTGACGACGGCCCACGACCACCATCGGCATGGGCTTCCGGCGACGCGTCACCGTGCGCGGTGGCGCACGCCCTGCGGGGACTGGAGCGGGCCGGGTCCGCGCAGCGGCCGTCCGTCCTGCTCGTCGTGGACGACTACGTGACGATGCGGGTCTGGGACGAGACGGTCGACCGGCTGGCCGAGGAGCTCGCCGCCCAGGAGTCGTCCGGACCGGTCACACGCTTACGGCTGCTGAGTTCCGACGACACCGAGCCGGGCCGGATCCGGCTGGAGCATCTCCCCCCGCCCGTGGGTGAACACCGGGTGGTGCTGGTGCTGACCGACGGGCTGGCGGCGGGCTGGCGGTCGGACGCGGTGCTGCCGCTGCTGAGGGAACTCGGCCGTTCCGAACCCCTCGCCGTGCTGCACCTGTTGCCGCAACGGCTCTGGTTCCGCACCGGCCTCGACGTGCACCGCATGCGGCTGGCATCCGGGCGGCCCTGGGCGCCGAACGACTCCCTGCGGTGGGAGCTGCGCACCTCCCCCCTCGAACCCGTGGACGACGATCCCGCGGCGCGCTCCGGCGTGGTGCCGGTCCCCGTCCTGGAACGGACCGACCACTCGCTCTCCGACTGGGCCGATCTGGTGGTGGCCCGGGCCGGGGACTGGGTGGAGATGTCGGGCGTCCGGGCCCGGGACTGGAAGCGGCGTCCGGACGCCGCCCGCGCCGTCCCATGGGTCGACGACGTTCCCGACCCCGCCAGCGCGGTGCCCCCGTGGGAGCGGGTCTCGGAGTTCCGGGCCGCCGCGTCGCCCACCGCGTTCGCCCTGGCCACCCGGCTCGCCGCGGCTCCCCTGACGCTGCCCGTGATGAGCACCCTGACGGCCTCGGTACCGGGCGCCGGACCGGCCCACCTCACCGAGCTGCTGATGAGCGGTCTGGTGCGGCCGGCGGGTGCGGAGGCCGAGCGGGCGGCCGAGATGGTCTTCGCCTTCGGCCCGAACATCCGCCAGGAGCTGTTGGCGTTGGCCCGCCGCCGGGACACCGTCCGGGTGCTGCACGACGTACGGGTGCTCATGGCGACCGCCCCGGAGGACTCCGAGCCGGTCCTGCCCGCCCCGGACGAACCCGTCGAGGCGACCGGTGTGCCGCCCGTGACCCCACGCAACGTGGCGTTCCTGCGCGTCGAACTGACCGCGTTGCGCGCCCTGTCCGGACGTTTCCTGCCCCGCGCCGAGCGTCTCGCGCGGGTGCTGCGCGAGTACGACCGGCGGAACACCGTCGATCTGGGCAAGGACGCACTTACCCGCACGCGGCGCCGGCACCCCGCCGGCCCGCCGGGGCGGGACGCAGCGGACGCCCCGAGGGTGCCCGAGACAATTCCAGGAGGAGCCGCGACCATGGCCACCACGCAGCAGCCCACGGTGGGGAACGCGCGTTCGGCGCAGCCGCGCATCTGGGGGAACATCCCTCCGCGCAATCCCAACTTCACCGGCCGCGTGGACCTCCTTGAGCAGTTGAGCGACCGCTTGCGGCGGGAGGGCACGACCACCGTGCTGCCCGAGGCGATCCACGGCATGGGCGGTGTCGGGAAGACCCAGCTGGCGATCGAGTACGCCTACCGCCACCAATCCGAGTACGACATCGTCTGGTGGATCCCCGCCGAGCGTCCCGGCCAGATCGGCCAGGCCCTGGTGGAACTCGCCCAGCGGCTCGGTCTGGGCACCAGCGCCGAGGCCAACATCGCGGGCCCCGCGGTGCGCGAGGCGCTGCGCGAGGGCCGGCCGTACTCCCGCTGGCTGCTGATCTTCGACAACGCCGACAGTCCGGAACGCGTCCGCGACTACTTCCCCACGGGCGGCAGCGGCACCATCCTCGTCACCTCCCGCAACCGGCGCTGGAGCGTCGTCGGCCCCTCCCTGGAGGTCGACGTCTTCACCCGGGAGGAGAGCAAGCAGCTGCTGCGCCGTACCAGCGCCTACGGCGAGGAACTCACCGACGCCGACGCGAACCTGCTCGCCGACGCGCTCGGCGACCTTCCGCTCGCCCTGGAACAGGCCGCGGCCTGGCGTGCGGAGACCGGGATGCCGGTGTCGGAGTACCTGCGGCTGTTCGAGCACAAGCGCAGTGAGCTCCTCGAAGTCTCGCCGCCCCCGGACTACCAGTTGCCGGTCGCGGCCGCGTGGAACGTCTCCCTCGACCACCTGGAGACCCGCAGTCTCACCGCGCTGCGACTGCTCCAGCTCTGTTCCTACTTCGCGCCAGACCCCATCTCCCGCTCCATCTTCTCCGGCCTCGGCGGCAGCAGCATCGACACCGAACTCGACCGTGCCCTCAACGACCCCATGCGGCTCGCGCGTGCCATACGGGAGATCAACCGCTATTCGCTCGCCCGTATCGACCACCGCACGAACTCGATCGAGATGCACCGCCTGGTCCAGGCGGTGCTGATCAACCGGATGACGCCCGAGGAGCAGAACCGCATGCGCAACGGCGCCCACACGCTGTTGGCAGCCGCCGACCCCAAGGGGCCCAACCAGGCTGCCAACTGGCCGCGCTATGCCGAGTTGTACGGCCATGTCATCGCGTCGGGCGCCATCGAGTCCGATCAGCCGTGGGTGCGCGAGCTGGTGCGGAACGTCGCCCGGTACCTCTGGTACTGGGGCGACCACAAGGTCGCCGTCGAGTTCTCCGAACAGGCCTGGCGGACCTGGCAGCGGCTCTACGGCGACGAGGACCAGCAGACGCGGCTGATGGGCTGGTGGCTGTGCTTCCTCTACCTGAAGGTCGGCAGCCACGACGACGCCGCCACCCTGGTGGCCCAGCTCAAGGACGTCTACGCCCGCACCGCACCGCCGGACCGCGAGGACACCCGTGAGGACGCCCTGGAGACGATCAACCTCGAAGCCGCGGTACGCCGTGTGGAGGGGGATTTCGCCGCCGGCGCCGAGCTGGACGAGATGGCCTACGACCGGGCCCGGCGGGCCTTCGGCGAGGACGATCCGACGACCCTGGTCACGGCGCACAACCTCGGCGTGAGCCTGCGTATGGTCGGCGACTTCCAGCGGGCCCTGGAACTGGACCGGCACACGCACGCGATGAAGGCGCGGCTGTACGGCCGTGATCACACCCAGTCGCTGATGACCGAGGCGAGCATCTCCGTCGACGTACGGGAGACCGGTGACTACGTCGGCGCGCGGTCCCTGCAACAGGCCGTCGCGGACGGCTACCAGGCCGTCCTGGGAACCGGTAACCCCTCGACGCTGCAGGCCGTACGGCAGTTGAGCGAGGCCTGCCGCAAGGAGGGCGACCACGCCACCGCGCTGGAGCTGGCGCGCGAGGCGTTCAGCCAGTTCACGCGCCGCTACGGCGACACGCACCCCGAAGCGCTGATGGCGGCTCTGGCGCTTTCGGTGGCCCTGCGGCACAACGGCGAGCTGGAAGCGGCCCGCGACCGTGGAGAGAAGGCCTGCGAGAGGTTCCGCAAGATCTTCCGGTCCGATCATCCGCACGTACTGGCGGCCGACATCGACCTCGCGGTGACCCTGCGGCTGCTGGGCCGGGCGGAGGAGGCCAGGCAGCGGGACGAGGCGGCGCTGGAGTCACTGACCGAACGCCTCGGGGCGGGCCATCCGACGGCGCTGGTCTGCGCCATCAACCTGGCGAGCGACCTCAGCGCGTTGGGGCGGACCGCCGAGGCCCGCGAACTCGGCGAGAGGACGCTCGAACTGTGCCGGGTGCGCCAGGGCGTCGACCACCCGACCACACTGGTGTGCGCGGCCAACCTCTCCCTCGACCTGATCGCCGTCGGCGAGGAGGCGGAAGGCGAGGCACTGCGCGTGGACGTCCTGGAGCGCATGGAGCGCGTACTGGACACCCCCCGGCTGCGCGCCGACCAGCTCACCCCCCACCCCGCCACCGAGCAGGCCCGTTCCGGGGAGCGCTGCGACTGCGACATCGACCCGCTGCAACTGTGACCCGGGGACGGTCCGCACCGGAGGCCTGAGCCGGGACGGTCAGGCCGGCCCGGGAAGGGACGAGCCGAGCCATGCGGCGAGCCGGACGGGGTCTGCGGGAGTGCCCGTGTCCCGGCAGAGCGCGGTCTGGACGGCCCGTGCCCGTTCGGGGTGGCGGCACAACAGCCGGGCCGCGGCCGGTTCCGTGCCCGCCATCTCCAGGGCCCGGCCCAGGCCGGCCCAGGCTCCGGCCCGCCCGGGTTCCACGGTCAGCCGTGCCGCGTACGCGTTCCCTGCCGCCGTGGCGTCGCCGACGGCCAGCAGGGCATCGCCGGTCAGGGCGCCGGTGACGCGGGCCGCGGTCTTCTCCGGTTCCTCGGGGGAGCGACGGTCGTCGTCCCGGCCGCTGAGGTGGTGGCGGACCAGCATGGCGAGGCTGTCCAGCCAGCGGGCGGAGGGGTCGAGCACCACGTCGGGCTCGGTGGCCAGGGCCGCGGGCGGAGCGCTCTCACCTCGCAGCCAGGCGCGCACGGTCTCGTCCACCGCCGATGCGGCGGGCCGCAGATGGTGGGCCCGCCAGCGGGTGGCGTGGTCGGCGGCACACAGCCGGGCCAGGGCGAGCGGCTCCTCGGGGACCGGATCCTCCAGCCACTGGGCGCAGCGGTCGTGCAGCGTGTCGAGGAGGGCGGCACCGAGCGGTGTGAGGTGCGGATGGCCGTGGACCTGCTCCATCGCGGTCGCGACGTGGGCCCGCCACAGCGCGAACTCGAAGTGGGCGATGCCGTCGCGGGAATGGGCGCCGTGGCGGTGGGCGCGCCAGAACCGGGTGATTCCCACGAAGGCGTAGATCCCCTGGAGCAGCCCCTGGAGCGGTCGGGGGTCGTCCCGCCAGGGCGCGTACCACTGTTCCGTGCCGCTGTCGGCGCGGCGGTCCAGGAGTGGTGCCAGATGGAGCAGGCCGCCCAGTTTGGTGTGCTGGAACTCGTGTACGAGGGTGACGGCCAGTTGGACGGCGTCGTCCGGCTCCGAGACCTCGATGCCGCCGAACGCGTCCCCCGATGTCACACTGCGCGGCCGGAATCTTTCCCTCGCGGAGGTCGGGCTGAGGGAGAACACACCCCGTCGCATGGCTTCGGCCGTCGCGGGCTGCTCCCGAAGCAGTACCGCCCAGGCCTGCCCCAGCACCTGCCGCCACTGCGCGGCGGCCTCCTCGGAGAGCGGACGCGGTTCGGTCGGCCGGGGGTACGTCCGGTACGGGTCCACGTCGTCCAGCACCACTTCGAGCCGTTGCTCCACCGGTCCGACCGCGAGCCGGCGAAGGGCGTGCCACCCCGGTCCCGGCGTGCCGGGCGGGAGGGGTATCGCGACCGTCGCCCCGGGTGTCTCCACCACCGCGTTCCCGGCCTCGGCGCGGACCGTGGCCGTGGTCCACGGACCGGTCACGGGTACCACCGCGCAGCCGAGGGTCGGCAGCGGGACCCGGCCGTGCCGCACGGGCACCTCGATGGTGAAGTCCACGCCCGCGAGCAGTCCCGCCGCGGCGGCGAGGGCGGATACGTGACCGGTATCCACCCACAGAGGGGGCTCGTCCCGCGCGGCCGGCGCGCGCAGCCGGCGCAGTGTCCCGGCGAGCCACATGCCCGTCTGCGGATACATCAGCACGTCGTCGACGACGGACGGGGACGCGCGCTGGGCCTCGCTGAGGAGGTCCCAGGCGGGACCGAGGCGGGCCGCGTCGTCGAGGATCCGTAACAGCAGCAGACGGCGGCTTCGTTCGGCTCCGAGGATGAGTTCGACGGTGGCCGGGCCTCCCTCACCGCGAGTCAGCTCGGCCAGGCTGCCGTGCGGCAGACGATGGTGCGGCAGCGAGGGCTCAGAGCGCATGGGCGGGCCTGGCGTCGTCAGTCGAAGCGTTCCGCCTCGCCGCCGCCGAAGCCGTTGACGCTGGCGAGGGTTTGATCGATCCTCTGCAGCAGTTCCTCCAGGGATGTGGCGAGAACCTGACTGTCCATGGAGCGCAGCGTTTCAAGGGATACCCCCGCGAGATCGACCAGGCTGGACTCGACGGCGGCCACAGACGGCTCCATGACGGCCAAACCCCTTCCCCCCGGCTGCATTTGTGGATGCGGGCTGCTCACATCCTCCTGATAATGGCCCGCCATACGGGGGATGAAACCCCGCACCTGCGGGGCGGCGCGATATCAGGTCAGCGGCGCCCTTCGGCTCGACGGTGGTGCCGGGACAACTCCACCGCTTCGTCGTCCATGCGGGCCACTCCCGCGGAGTCGCCCTCCAACAACCGTATCGCTTCTAGAAATTGATCCAGCGTCCCCGGATAGCGCAGGCAGGTCCGCAGGATCCCGAACACATCAGGACGCAGCGCGGGCGCCCTGGGGCTCATCGCCGCGACGACCGGGTCGATGCTGCCCAGCACCAGGGCCAGGGTGGTGCGGTCGCTCACCGTGGGCAGCGCGGTCAACGCTTCCACCAGGCCCGCCAGGTCACGGAGAGGTAGGTCGTCCGGCAGATCCGCAAGGGTGACCGGGCCCGCGGGGGTGGCCCGCGCGGGCGGGACCCGCACCAGCCCCCCCGCCGCCCCCGGAAGCCCCGCGCACTCCTGGAGCACGGCCAGTTCGGCCCCGGTCAGCAGCCCGTACCAGCGCTCCACGCGCACCGCGGCCAGTCGGCCGAGGCCGTCCGTGCGGTGGTGGGCGCTGACCAGGCCGACGAGCGCGGCGTCGTGCCAGACGGCCGCGCCCGACATGCCCTCCCAGGGGGACCGGTCCGGTTCGGCGTCCGACTCCGGTGGGGTGACCGCGAGTTCGAGGGTGCCCTCGCGGCGGTTGGACAGCACCGAGGTGATGCCCGTGGCGTGGCAGGAGTCGCGGTACTGGGAGGCCGAGCCGTCGTCGAGCAGCCGCATCCGGTCCTCGCGCAGCTTGAACCGCGGAAAGCCCATCGCGCTGCACGGCAGGACGACGTCCGCGTCGGGCACCGCGCCGTAGGCGGGGGGTTCGGGCGCGGCCGCGTGCACGCCCCGCGGCACGGACCCGGTGATCTCCAGGAGCGCCACGTCCGCCTTGTCGGAGGCCAGGAGCACCCGCGCGGGCGCCGTCCACTCCGCGGCGCGGTCGGCCTCGAACCGTACGCCCGCGGTCGCCCCGTCCACGGCGCGGACCACGTGCGCCGCGGTGAGCACCCAGCGGAGCCCGACCCGGTACCCGGAACCGCGCCGCCCGGGACCCCGGCCCGCGGCCGGACGCACCATCACCTCCGCCACCCGGACCGGATCGAGTCCGGCGCGCGGGTCCCGCCCCGGCACGGCTCAGCGCTCCCGGTCGGCCTCGGCCCCGCCCACCCACGGCGCCCGTCCGCCGCCGCTGTGGGTGCGCGGATCGAGCGTCAGCTTCACCCGGTGCGTGACGCTGTCGGCCACGCGTCCGTCCGCGCCCGCCTCCACCACCCAGAAACGGATCTTCCCGCCCGCCGTCGCCGACCGCTCCACGACCACGGCCGCCTCCAGCTCCACCGGACCCACCTCGAAGTACAGATCCTCCCCCTCCGCAGCCGTCCGGGCCGCGGTCAGTTCCCTGCGCAACTCCTCGATCAGTTCAGCGAGTTCAATCACACCCCGTCCCTTACCCGTACCGCCCACGCGTCACTCGGTCCGGGGCCGTCACCCGATCCGGGGCGATTGCGCGATGTGGCTCTGTGTGACCTCTCGGATGTACTAGGGTCACTCAAGCAGCCCCAAATCACTGGAAAAGCCATATTTCAGTGATATGCAGGGCATTGATGGCAGACCTTGCACCACAGGCCCTGCACCACAGACCTTGACCGCACACCTTCACCGTCACAGGGGCGCCGCCATGGAGAAGTCCGGAGTCGAGTCCGAGCTGATCGACCTCAGCGACGTCCCGCTGGACGCGTGGCCCGGTCTGGACCTGCCGTCCGCGTCGGCCTCCATGCGCCGGCTGCTCAGCCGCGTCGACGACCCCGCCGGCAGCCTCGGCGGCTACAACCCGCAGCGCGAGGAATAGGGCCCGACCGACCGCCCGAAAGCGTCGCCGCACCCTCCCCGGCAGCAACGAACAGGCTCCCCCATGCAGCAGACGGCCCGGCCCCACGTCCTCTCACCGCAGTCGTTCGACGAACTGCTGGGCGGCGGGGGCGGCCCCGCGACGGTGGACACGCTGCGCAGCAGCGAGCGGAGCTGGCGACTGCTCGTCGTACGGGCCCTGCTGGACTCGGCGGCGACCGCGCCGCCCGGCCCGCTGCCTCCGCTGACGGAGGGCTGGCGGCTGCTGTCCCGCGCCTGGGCCGCGTCCGAGGACGCACGGGAGGCGGTGGAAGGGCTGCTGGGGTACCCCGCGGTCGGCGTCTGGGCGGCACACACACTGCGCCGGCTGCGCGGGACCGCCCAGGACGACGCGCCCCTCTGGGCGGCCACCGGCCACCTCCACGCCATCGCCGCGGCCGCGGCCGTCCGGGCCGGTCTGGAGTTCCGCGCCGAGATCCCGGTCCGGCACGGATGGGCGGTCCTGCCCGCGCTCGGGGCGATGCGGGTGCCAGGCCCGGCGGACTGGGACGTGGCCGAGGTCTCCGCCTCCGCCGGGCGCGTGCGGATCGCCGGGCGCCCGCTGGAGGGACCGGACTGGCACGCGCTGACGGAACTGCGCGCCGCCGGCTGCACCCTGCTCCTGGACGACATCGACCCCTACCGCGACCTGCGGAAACCGGGCCGCGTCGAACCGGTAGCCCGGCCCGGCGAGTGGCAGGAACTCTTCGCCCCGGCCTGGGACATCCTCCGGCGCACCGACACCGAGGCCGCCCGGGCGCTGGCGGGCGGGCTGGTGTCGGTGGTGCCCCGTCCGCGCGCCGAGCGGTTCCGGCCGCACAGCGCGTCGTCGGGCGAGGCCTTCGGCGGCGCCCTGGCCTCGGCGCCGGACGACGCCGAACAGTTCGCCTCGACGCTGGTGCACGAGTTCCAGCACAACAAACTCAGCGCGTTCATGCACCTGTTCACCCTCTACGACGACCGGGACGGCCGGCTGCACTACGCCCCCTGGCGCGACGATCCGCGGCCGCTGGGCGGCCTGCTCCAGGGCGTGTACGCCTTCTTCGGGGTCACCGCGTTCTGGCGGCGGCGCGTCCATCTGCTCGGGCAGTTCGAGTTCGCGCTGTGGCGCTGCCAGACGGCGCACGCGCTGCGCGGGATCGGCTCGGCGGACGGGCTCAACGAACTGGGGCGGCGGCTGGTGGCCGAGCTGACGCGGCGCGTCGAACCCTGGCTGGACGAACCGGTCGACGTGCGGGCGAGGTCCGCGGCCGCCCTGGCGGTCGCGGACCACCGGGCCGCCTGGCGCGCCCACCATCTGCGGCCGGCGGCGGAGACGGTCCGCGCGCTCGCGGCGGCCTGGTCCCGCGGCGCGCCGCTCACGCCCGCTCCGGACACGGCGCCCGTCCCCGGCGGCCCGCACGGCGGCCCGCTCCGCGGGTTCGACACCCGGGCGGTGCTGCTGCGGTGGCTGCTGGCCGACCCGGCGGGCTTCGCGGCGCTGCGGGACGATCCCGGCGCCGTGGTCTCGGGCGCGCTCGACGAGGACGTCGCCCTGGTGGAGGGCCGTACGCCGGAGGCCCTGCACGCGTTCCACGAGCGTGCGGTCCGCGGCGGCGACCCCGACGCCTGGGTGGGACTCGGGCTGGCGGCGCGGGCCGGCGCGGACCGGGCCGGCGAAGGCCTGCTGGCCCACCCGGAACTCGCGATGGCCCTGCACACCGCGCTGGACGGGCGCGCCGACCCGCTGGAACTGGGCCGCGCCCTCGCCCCCGCGTGTCCGTGAGCCGCGGGGGCGGGCTCCGCCGGGACACTCCCGGCGCCGGCCGCGCCGGCGTGCCCGTGACCCGAATGGCGGACGCGCGGACTACGTGAGCTCCCGCAACCGGCGGGCGATCTCCCGCTGCACCGGCTCCAGCGGGCGGCCGTCCTCGATCTCCCACAGAGTGTTCTGTAGGACACGGCCGAGGGTCCAGGCGCGGGCCCGCGCGCGCTCCAGACCCATGACGTCGGTCATCGCGTCGAAGCGGCGGCGGATCTCGCCGGGCTCGAAGCGGTTGCTGAGCGCGGGACAGAGTTCGAATCCGGGGTCGCCCGCGAGCGGCTTGGGGTCGATGGCGACCCAGGGCGCGCTCCCGGCGTCATGGTCGTCGTCGTGGTCGGCGGCGTGATGGCTGTCGTGGTCGTCGTCGTGGTGGAGGCCGCGCAGGACATTGTCGTAGTGGAGGTCCCAGTGGAGGAGACGGTCACCCGGCTCGGTCACCACCTCGCGCACCGCCGCGGCGCAGTCCCCGACGAGCCGCCGGTCCGACGGGTCCGGAATCCGCCGGAGGGCACCCGGTGCCCGCTCCAGCAGGTCCGCCGCGACGTCCCCGAGCCGCCGTACGCCCTCCGGTGCCGCCACGGCCGTCAGCCGGGCCAGCAGCCGCGCGACGACGAGGGTGGCCTCGCGCGTGTCCGGGAGGTGCGTCAACATACGGGTGTGGTCGAGCCGTTCGAGCAGCAGGGTGCCGGTGGCCCCGTCGTGGTCGAGAAGCCGTACGGCGCCGTCGCCGGCCCAGGCGCGCAGCGCGAGCGGCTCACCCGCGCTCTCCTCGTCGAGGAGCTGGAGCTTCAGCACGGCCGGGGTCCCGTCGGCCCGGCGCACCGGCAGCACCAGCGCCGTCACGCCGTGCATCGAGGGGCCGTCGAGGCGGAGTTCCCAGCGGTCCAGGAAGTGGGCCGCCCGCCGAGGGAGCGCGGCGACGAAGGCACGGCCGGCCGCGCCGTTGTACCGCAGCTGCGAGGCGGCCAGCGCGTCCGGAACGTCGATCACCCCGCCGACCCTACGCGTGGGGGAGCGGCCGCCCATGCGCGCTGACCGGCTCCTGCGCTCCGCGGGGCGCTACATACGCAGCGCCCCCGGCACCTACATATGGCTGGGCGTCCTCTTCTTCACCACCGTGGCCCTGCACCACATGTCGCCGGACTTCGAGGAGGACTTCCTGCGGCAGCGGTCCACCAACATCCACGAGCTGTCGAACGACCCGCTGCGGGTGCTGTTCTCCAGCGCGATGTGGGTCGACGGCGGCTACTGGTTCCCGTACGCCTTTCTTTTCACCGTGTTCCACGCACAGGCGGAGCGCTGGCTCGGCACCGTGCGCTGGCTGATCGTGTGCGTGGCCTCGCACGTGCTGGCGTCGCTGGCCAGCGAGGGGGCGCTGCTGGAGGCGGTACGGCGCGGGATGGCACCGGAGTCCGCCGTCAACACCGTCGACATCGGGGTGAGTTACTCGCTGGCGGGGGTGATCGCCGTACTCACGTACCGGATCCCGGCGCCCTGGCGGTATCCGTATCTGGCGGCGGTCCTGGTCTTCTACGGGCTGCCGGTCCTCGGCACCCCCACCCTCACCCAATGCGGACATTTCCTCTCCATGGTGATCGGTCTGGGCTGCTATCCGCTGGTCAGAGGCCGCGGAAAAGCACGGAATCCGAAGGAGACACTGGCCGTCCCCAGGGGTTAACGTCCCGGCCATGAGCAGCAGCGGCACGGGAAGCGGCACGGTCAACGGCGGCATCTCCTTCTGGTACGCGGACGACGGGCTCCCCGTCCCGCGCGAGCCCCTGCCGGGCGACGCGACCGCCGACGTCGTGATCGTCGGGGGCGGTTACACGGGGCTGTGGACCGCGTACTACCTGAAGAAGGCGGCGCCCTCGCTGCGCGTCACCGTCCTGGAGCAGAAGTTCTGCGGGTACGGCGCGTCGGGGCGCAACGGCGGCTGGCTCTACAACGGTGTCGCGGGCCGCGACCGGTACGCGAGACTGCACGGCCACGAGGCGGCGGTCCGTCTGCAGCGGGCGATGAACGAGACGGTCGACGAGGTCGTCCGGGTCGCCGCCGAGGAGGGCATCGACGCGGACGTCCACCGGGGCGGCGTCCTGGAGGTGGCGTACACGCCCGCGCAGCTGGCCCGGCTGAAGGCCTTCCACGAGCACGAACTGTCGTACGGGGAGCGGGACCGCGAGCTGTACGGCGCGCGCGAGACCGCCGAGCGGGTCCGGGTCGCGGCCGCGGTCGGCTCGGCCTGGACGCCGCACGGGGCACGGCTGCATCCGGTGAAGCTGGTGAAGGGGCTGGCCGCGGCCGCCGAGGCGCTCGGGGTGACGATCCACGAGCGGACACCGGTGACGGAGATCCGTCCCGGGCACGCCGTCACGCCGAACGGAACGGTCCGCGCCCCCTACGTCCTGCGCTGCACGGAGGGTTTCACCGCCTCCCTGAAGGGTCAGCGGCGCACCTGGCTGCCCATGAACTCGTCGATGATCGCGACGGAGCGGCTGACGCCCGAACAGTGGGCGCGGATCGGCTGGGAGGGCCGCGAGACGCTCGGCGACATGGCGCACGCCTACATGTACGCGCAGCGCACCGCCGACGACCGCATCGCGCTCGGCGGCCGGGGTGTCCCGTACCGCTTCGGTTCGCGCACCGATCACGACGGCGGCACGCAGCAGGCGACCGTCGAGGCCCTGTACGGCATCCTGGTCCGCTTCTTCCCCTCGCTGGCCGGCGTCCGGGTCGAGCACGCCTGGTCGGGCGTCCTCGGTGTGCCGCGCGACTGGTGCGCCACGGTCACCCTGGACCGCGCGACCGGCCTCGGCTGGGCCGGCGGTTACGTCGGCTCGGGTGTCGCCACCACCAACCTCGCCGCCCGCACCCTGCGCGACCTCGTCCGGCTGGACTCGGGCCAGGCGGGCCCGACCGCGCTGACCGGCCTGCCCTGGGTCGGCCACAAGGTCCGCAAGTGGGAGCCGGAGCCGTTCCGCTGGATCGGCGTGCACGGCATGTACGCGACCTACCGCACCGCGGACCGCCGCGAACTGACCACGCACAGCGCGCAGTCGTCCCGGCTGGCGCGGATGGCGGACCGGGTGGCCGGGCGGCACTGACCGGGCGCCACCGACGGGGCGCCACCGACGGGGCGGGACCGACGGGGCGGGACCGACGGGGCGGGACCGACGGGGCGGGACCGACGGGGCGGGACCGACGGGGCGGGACCGACGGGGCGGGACCACGCACGGCCGGCCGTGCGGCGGGTGTGTGACACTGCGCCCATGATTCGCACCGCCACCCCCGCCGACGTCCCCGTGATCCACGCGATGGTCCGTGAGCTGGCCGAGTACGAGAAGGCGCCGGACGAGGCGCGGGCGACCCCGTCGCAGCTGCGCGAGGCGCTGTTCGGCGAGCACCCGGCGGCGTTCGCGCACGTCGCGGAGGAGGCCGGGGAGGTGGTCGGGTTCGCCCTGTGGTTCCTGAACTTCTCGACCTGGCGCGGGGTGCACGGCATCTACCTGGAGGACCTCTACGTACGTCCGCAGTCGCGTGGCGGTGGGCACGGCAAGGCGCTGCTCACCGAACTGGCGCGGATCTGCGTGGCGCGCGGGTACGAGCGGCTGGAGTGGTCGGTGCTGGACTGGAACCGGCCGTCCATCGAGTTCTACGAGGCGCTCGGCGCGCGTCCGCAGGACGAGTGGACGGTGTACCGGCTGACCGACGGGGCCCTGCGGGGGCTGGGTTCACGGGACTGACTCGGGGACGGGGGCCGTCCCGAGCGCGTGCTTGGGGGCCTTCGCGGTGACCAGTAGGGCGGCGACGAGGCCGGCCGCGAGCATGATGCCGCAGGCCCACCAGATGGCGATCGTGTAGCCGTGCACGATGCCCTCGCGGACGACCAGGGCCCTGCGCGCCGGGTCGGTGAGGTGGGCGGCGATGTAGGTGGCACCGCTGGTGGTGGCGACGGTGTTCAGCAGGGCCGTGCCGATCGAACCGCCGACCTGCTGGGAGGTGTTGACGGTCGCGGAGGTGACGCCCGAGTCCCGCGGGGCGACGCCCGCGGTGGCGGTGGCGAAGATCGGCATGAAGATCAGGCCCATGCCGAGCCCCATCAGGAGCATGCCGGGCAGCAGCAGGCCCGTGTAGTCGGAGTGCACGGTCAGCCGGGTGAAGACCAGCATTCCGGACGTGGCGAGGAGTGTGCCGGGGACCATCAGCACGCGCGGCGCCACGTGGTGCAGCAGCCGCGCGGAGATCTGCGTCGAGGCGACGACGATGGCGGCCGTCAGGGGCAGGAAGGCCAGGCCCGTCCGCACCGGCGAGTAGCCGAGGACGACCTGCAGGTAGTAGGTCAGGAACAGGAACATCCCGAACATGCCGATGACGGCGAGCGCCATGGTCAGGAAGCAGCCGGCGCGGTTGCGGTCCCGGACGACGTGCAGGGGCAGCAGGGGGCTCGGGGCCCGCTGCTGCCACCACACGAAGGCCGCGAGCAGGGCGAGGCCGGCCGCGAGCAGGGCGAGGACCAGCGGGTCCGTCCAGCCGCGTGGCTCCGCCTCGCTGAAGCCGTAGACGATGGCGACGAGGCCGCCGCAGCCGAGCGCGGCACCCGGGACGTCGAGGCGGGGGGGCCCCGGGGGGGGGGGGGGGCGCGGGCGGGGGGGGGGGCCCCCGCCCCCCCCCCCGCCGCGCCACCCGGTGTGAGATGGAGACCCCCCCCCCCCCCGAGGCGA